>NZ_VSZO01000001.1:0-346534 GCF_008312935.1 Roseiconus lacunae
CCATCCCGAACACAGCAGTTAAGCTTTCCGAGCCGATGATAGTGCCCACCAGCGTGAAAGTAGGTCTCGCCATTTTTTTAAAAGCCCTTTGGTTCTCAAACCAAAGGGCTTTTTTTATGCGCCCGCGGTCACCCCAAAGCGACCGCCCTCATCGCGATGTTCCGCAATCCACCAGGTCCCACTTTCACTCGGTTGATACTACCGGAACGAACGCTTAGAGGTACTTGGGCTAGATCGCGATCAACCATTTTCTGGTTGCAGGGTTATCTAGAGCCGTTTGAAGCTCATTCGTGGAGGTATCGGCGTTTTTGGCGAAGGTAATTCCAGTTTTGATTTCCGGACACTTTTCCGCCACAACAATCTGACTCCTGTTAAGACGACGAGCAACGCTGGCGCAGGTCTCGTGCCAAGAATGTTCACGCGTGCGAGAATCCGAAAGCAAGTGTCATCGAGCCCTCGCCAAGAGAATGCCGACCACGACTTATGCCGTTGATATCCGCATAGGCGTTATCAGTGGATCCGTCGCCCAACATCCTGGCGACTGCGGCGCGATGTGACTAGGCGACCCAGTTTCGCGAAGGTACGTCAATGGACATGGATGGCGTCAAACTCGAAGCGCGAAGTCAAGATCGCGCGGCCTGACTCAAGATCAATACAGGTTCGGCGTTCTCTCCCATAAAACGATTCTGCGATACTGACTGCTTCTGCGAAGAACAGAGGATTTGGGAGTGGCAGCCGCCCAGCCCTCCGGAGCTCAAAAGTGCCAAACATCCCCTCGGTCGTCGTGCCACCTCTCCCGGCATTGCCAACGGGATCCGTCACCTTTGATGCGTCTTCCGCTGGAGCCCATCCGTCAGACGATCCAGCCCGGTCGATGCCGCCATCGATGTTGGTCTTGACCGATTGGCGTCCGTTGCCAAATGACGTTCATTGCAACGCGTTCTGGGCAAGGGATCGGGCCACCGATGTTGACTATGAAATTCGCTTGGTCCCTTGGGGCGTGCAATCTACTTGGCAAGCCAAACTTCGCGAACAACAGCGATTAACACAACTGATCGCCGGCGTCGCGTCCCGCCCGTTGGTCTCGGTCGATTTAGATCAGACACCCCCCAAGCTGATCAGCCTCGCGAATGTCTCGTTGTCAGCGTTCGTCGATCAGTTGTCAAACCGAGAGCGTTTGGCGTGCGCCGCTCAGATCATCGGTTCCGTTGAGAGAGCTTTACTAGGCGGTCTTATCCACGGCGCGATTTCGATGGAAAACATCGTTCGCAATGATCAAGGAATTGTCTTGATCGATTACTTCGCCCGTTTTTATTCGGCGGAATCCGAAGACGCTTCGTTTTCAGCCCAGACCGATGCGATTGCGACCACGGCGTTGTTGCGTGACTTGCTGTGTCCTGTTCTTGACGATAAGTCCATCCTTGGCGACGGACAGCGACGTGGGCAGTTTCGTAGCCTAATGCGTGCAGAAGTTAGTTCGCAGGCACCGATCGAATTGCTTGATCGCTGGTCCACGCTGTTGACCAATGTGGTCGAAACGGGACCGAATCCTGCAACCGAAGATGATCCGGCGATATTCACGGTTAGGTTCGGGGAGCCTGAGGAAGAGCGACCAGAGGAAAGCATAGAGGATTCTACATGTGAAATTTTCGTCGACTCGGGAGACGATCCCACCGAAATCAACGAAGACCAAACCGGAATCGTTGAAGTCGGTTCGCGCGTTCAGACGCGGCCAACCATTTCGCTTCCCGGTATTGGCGACACGGTTGCCCATTACCGTCTCGACGCTCTGCTTGGGGAAGGTGGGATGGGAATGGTTTATCGGGCAACCGATTCGATCAACCAAACCGACGTAGCCATTAAGCTGCTGCGCCCGACCGGTGGTGATATCGCTCAAGCGGTGCGACGGTTTAAAAAGGAAGCTCGTCTTCTTGCCGGCTTGAACAATCCCTTCGTCACACGGTTGTTCGATTCAGGTGTCGATCGTGGGGTGCATTACCTTGCCCTCGAGTTTGTCGACGGGATGGACTTGAAACGCTGGATGAAAACGCTCGGGCCGATGGACGAAGCGACTGCGTTACATCTCGTTGCCGATCTTGCGCGGGCACTGGTCGAGGCCCACCAACTCGAAATTGTTCATCGAGACATCAAACCCGAAAACATCCTTCTCGCTTCGGAAGATGCGACGCAGTTAACGCCTCATGCGTTTGAGCTGAAGTTGACTGATTTTGGAATCGCAAGGGCGATGCAACAAACCGCTTCGATGGAAGTCACAAAAGCAGGAGCGTTGTTGGGAACGCCCACTTACATGGCGCCGGAACAATTCAAAGGTGAAGGCACGGTTACGCCGGCAGCTGACATCTATGCCATCGGAATCACGCTCTATGCGATGCTTGCCGGTGAACCGCCGTTTCAATCCGATGATCCGATGAACTTGGCGGCGAAGCACTGTTTTGATAGTCCAGCGGATATTCGTAAACGCAATCAATCGGTGTCCGAATCGACCGCGGCACTACTCAGTCGAATGCTGGCGAAGGCTCCTGCCGATCGCCCAGCCGATGCCGGTCAATTGGTTCACGAAATTGACCGTCTTCTCCGTGGGCAGATCAATGATTTCCAACAACACCCACATTTACCTGAGGCACCCGATGGCCCACTGTGGGAGCGAACGTTTGAGTGGGATTTGCAAAGTTCTTCTCGTCAGCTTTGGCCACATGTGTCAAACACCGATCGCTTGAACCGTGCCGCCGGTTTACAGTCGGTTGACTATCGAACCGAGAAAGATCCTCACCACGGGCTAAGAAAATTTGGAAGTTTTAAACTCGCCGGAATGCGGATCGAATGGGAAGAACATCCGTTTGAATGGATTGAAGGTCGACGAATGGGGATTCTCCGTGAATTTCAATCAGGACCGTTTCGGTGGTTCCTGAGTCTTGTCGAATTGCAAACGCTTCCCTGCGGCGGTACGCGTTTGACTCATACGGTTCGCATTGCACCACGCAACTTTCTAGGCCGCTGCGTCGCGACGATTGAAGCAGGATGGAAAGGCGGTCGCGCGCTCGATCGGATTTACCGACGGATCGATCGCTCACTTCAGAAAGAGAAAACGAATCCGCTGTTTGACCCGTTCGAAAAATCCGAATCCTTGAAACAAACAGCCCGCCGTCGTCTCGATCGGCGGCTCGATCAAATGATTGAAATGGGTGTTCCGGTCGAGATTGCCACACCACTGGTCGCCTATATTCGCGATGCGTCACCACAATCTCTCGCACAAATTCGCCCCATCGAGCTTGCCGACCGATTGGGCCTTTCTGGTGAAGCGGTGGCAGACGCTTGCTTGGTCGCGGCCCACTGTGGGGTGATGCAACTCCGTTGGGACATTCTTTGCCCGAGTTGCCGGGCCCCCGCATCGCAAGCAAGTATTCTTACCGAAATCGAGCGTCACACGCACTGCGAGGCTTGTGACGCCGAGTTCCAGTCGGACATTTCCTCAGCGATCGAATTGGTCTTTCAGGCTCATGCGGAAATCCGTCAAGTGGACCAAGGTCAGTACTGCGTCGGAGGTCCCGAACATTCACCGCATGTCGTCGCGCAGTCGCGTCTAAAACCGGGCGAACGATTGGAGATCAATGTTCCACTGACCAAGGGAGACTACCTGATACGTCGGTCGGGAGTCGGGAACGTACAGAACTTACAAGTGCAAACACGATCGGCATCGAGTAGCGTGGAGATTTGGTTCAGCAAGCTCGGTGGCCCAAGGCCATTGCCGTTGGTCCGGTCTGGAAATGCGAACTTGATCTTTCAAAACGATCTCGATCATCAAGAACTTGTTCGCGTAGAGCGGACGATCCGTCGGTCCAATGTGTTGACAGCCGCGGTCGCATCGGCACTGCCTCGTTTTCGTGAGCTATTTCCCGACCAAGTGCTCAGCCGTGACGGGGCAATCACGTCGGACGATTTGACCCTACTCGCGATTCGTATCGGTGGCGGCGAATCACTTTACGAATCGAAGGGTGATGCCCAAGCGTACGCGATCATTCAGCAAGCGATCGGGCTGATCGAAGAAAGTGTTGCCTGCCATGACGGCGCGACAATCAAGTCATTAGGCGAAACGGTCCTGGCATCTTTCCGGGATCCTGCGCGTGCGTTGTCCACCGCAATCACGATCGGGCAACGGTTGGAAAAACGCGAGGACCTTTCAGCGATCACGTTCAGTCGGGCGATTCATCGAGGGACGTTGCTAGTGACGACGCAGAACGGACGTCTTGATTATTTCGGAACCACTGCGCGTCAGGTGCTCGCGTTAGCAAACGAATTCGCCGATGGCATTTCGTTGACCGACAGTGTCTTCACCGATCCTGCCGTTCAAGAACGAATCGCGTCAGCGACGACGTCCCCACGACATCATTCCGTTGATCTTTCCGGCGGCAAAAACCGGTTGGTACAACGATTTCCAACTGAGGTATCTCGCCATGTCGGTGTCTAACCAATCCGTTTCAAACGAAGCTTTGTCGATTCCACTATCGACCAACCACCGCTGGACATTGACCGAATTTGGCCAGGGTGACCACCAGCAACGAACGTTTGACCTTCCCAATCGTACGGTAGTGATCGGGCGATCCGGGGAAGCTGATTTGACCGTCGCGGCCAAAGGGATCTCTAAACGGCACGCTCAGATTTCTTTTCTCGAAGGAGAGATGCTGGTTAAAGATCTGGGGAGCACCAACGGCACGTATTTGAACGGTCATCGGATCGACTGTTCGACCGTCGTTGCCGGAGACCTGATCCAATTCGCCAATGCGTTGTTCAAAGTAGGCCGACGTGGTGACTCGGTTGCCGATGGCACCATGGAAGAAGGAATCGTTCCGTGGGCGCAGACGTTGTTGCTATTCGATCGGCTGATGACCGATCGCGCGGTCGTTCCATTTTATCAGCCCATCGTGACCCTGAAGGACCAGGCGACGATTGCATTTGAGGTCCTCGCCCGTAGCGACTTAGAGAACCTCTCGAATCCGGCACTCATGTTTGGTGCCGCCGAACGTCTTGGGCAGCAGTGCGCGCTCAGTGAATTGATGCGGGAAGAGGGCTTGCGGATCGCCGCTGATTCGTCGCTCGGATCGACAGAATTGTTCTTAAACACGCATCCGAGTGAAGTGATTACCGATCGGCTGATTCAATCATTGCGGGATTTACGAGCCGAGTTCCCAGACGCTTCAATGACCATCGAGATTCATGAGTCCTCGATTACCGATCCGAATTCGATGCGGAGATTTCGTGCCGTATTACGAGAACTGGACATGAAGCTGTCTTACGATGATTTCGGTGCCGGGCAAGGTCGATTGCTGGAACTCGCCGAGGTTCCGCCGGACGTGTTGAAGTTTGACATGGGGCTAATCCGCAGTATCGATTCGGCGCCATCGACGCGCATTGACCTGCTTCGGTCACTCGTCAAACTTGCCCGCGATGCCGGCTCAACGACGCTCGCCGAAGGTGTCGAGACGGAAGGCGAACATCACTGTTGTTGTGAATTGGGGATCGAACTCGGCCAAGGTTATTTTTATGGCAGGCCGGCACCGATGACTGCGATCTAAAATTCGCGTTTGCGAAGTCCGATGGAAAAGATTTGCCAAAGTTGAGAATTATTGGCCCCGCCTGTTCGGCGTTGACGCATTGCCAGACCGCACAAAAAAACTGGCTCTCAACACGCTTGCTGATATGCTTCGACGCCTCAAAAAGGTCGCCACTCCCGCCGAAAATCAGGTGGTTTTTGCGTTATCAACCGCAGTCACGACGCTGTTAATCGGCGTCGCGATCGGTTACTGGGCCTGGGGACGTAGCGATGGTGCCGAAGTCACGACCGGCGGATCTGCTGGGCCAGGCAAAAAGGGCCCCCCACCGACTCAAGCGATGTTGATCCGGGTTGGTGAGATTAAACGCGATCAGATTTCACCGATTCGTACCCTTCTCGGTGACCTGATCGCGGTCCGCACCGCGTCGGTTGCCAGTGAAGTCCCCGGCCGAGTGGCGGAAGTATTCGTGGACGAAGGCTCGACGGTCATTGGCGGGAAAACTGTTCTGGCTCGAATCGACGGGACTTGGGAAGATCTCCAAGAAAAGAAGATCACCGCACAAATCGCGCAAGCCAAAGCGACGTTGCGATTTGAAAAAGCTGAGGCGTCGCGATTGAAACAACTGCTTGCCCAGCAAGCCGCTTCGACCAGTGAAGTCGATGCAAAATCGGCGGTCGTCGAACAAACCGTTGCCAGTATCGACGAACTTACCGCAAGCTTAGGTGAAGTCCGCGAGCGTCAGCAACGTTTGGAAATCCTGGCGCCATTCAGTGGCAAAGTCATCACCAAACACACCGAAGTGGGTGAGTACATCGCCGTCGGCGCTCCGATTGTCGATATCGTCTCCACCGGTCGGATCGATGCGAGAACGATGGTCCCACAGCAGAACATTGGGCTGCTAAGGGATGGCGATTTGGTCTCGGTGCGGGTCGATCATTCCGACCTTGAATTGAACGGCGAAGTGATCGCAATCAACTCGCAAGGTTCACTCGGTAGTCGAACGTTCCCCGTTCGCATCGCATTGCATGATCAAGACGGATTCTTGAAGCCTGGAATGGGAGTCAGCGTTGACGTGCCGACCGGGAAGGCTTCTACCGAGTTATTGGTGCCTCGTGATGCCGTACTCACGAAACCAGATGAGTCAGTGGTTTGGGTGGTCGAGGTTGATACCCGAGCGATGGAGCGATCTTCCAAGCAATCGGCGCTCCACAAACCACTGACAACACGGCCGGTGCCCGTCAAGATTCTTTCGCATTCGACGGAGCACTACGCGATCAGGAGTGTTCGAGCGGCCGATGAATCGGCACTCCGTCCCGGAACGCGTGTGGTCACCGAAGGACTAGAACGCTTGGTTCCCGGCATTCCGGTTCGAGTCGATTTGGACTCGCAGCCGCTTGTGCCGGTGCCGGGATCGTATGCCGATGGCCAGCAGAAGCTGGACTGAACCGACCCGCCGCCCCAAATAGCTCACTCATCGTGCAACGGAACACACCTTCGGTGCTATCGGAATAAGTTATCGCCATGGATCCCATACGCTTCGCAATCGACAACCCTGTCAAAACAGCGGTCGGAATCTTGATGGTCTTGCTCTTCGGGGCACTCGCATTGAGCGCGATCCCTGTCCAACTCACCCCCGACGTTGATCGACCGGTGATCACTGTTCGAACGAATTGGCCCGGGCGGAGCCCCGAAGAGATCGAACGGTCGATCATCATTGAACAAGAGGAAAAGCTGAAATCCGTTCAAGGCCTTTGGAAGATGACTTCACTGGCAAGCTTGGGCAGTTCAACGATTACCCTGGAGTTCAACGTCGGTGCCGCCTCCGATCGTGTGCTTCAAGATGTCGCCAACAAACTTGACGAAGTATCCGAGTATCCTGAGGACGCGGATCGTCCGGTCATCGACATGGCCGACACCGCCAGTGACAACGCAATCGCCTACCTTCTGCTTCAAGCTGACGATCCTGAGTTTCAGGTCGCAACGTTCTACGACTACGCCGATCGTTTTTTGAAGCCCAGCTTGGAACGGATCGACGGGGTCGCCGAAATCGACATCAAAGGCGGTCGCGAGCATCAGGTTCAAGTCCGTTTCGATCCGAAAGAACTCGCCCGACGTGACCTCGCGATTTCCGACGTCGCTGCGGCGCTTCGCCAAGATAACATCAACGTTTCGGCCGGTGACATGGCCGGCGGCCGACAAGATGTCCGTTTCCGCGTCGTCGAACAGTTCGATTCGTTGACACGTCTACGCGAAACGGTGATCAAGTATGACGACGCCGGGAGCCCGATTCGCGTTGCCGACGTCGCCAGGGTCAATTTAGTACTGGAAAAGACAGTTCACTTTGACCAATGCAAAGGCAAGACGTCGATGACGATTTTTGTCAAACGTAAAACCGGAAGTAACGTGCTCGACATCATCGAAGATGTCAATCGAGTGGTCAATGAAATGAATGCCGAGGGCGGTGTCTTGCGGTCCTTTAAAAATGATCGCTACGGTTTACGACTTCGCAACGCGTTTGATGATTCACACTACATCCATAGCGCAATCAGTTTGGTCCGAGACAACTTGTTTATCGGTGGCGGGTTGGCGATCGCAGTGTTGTTGCTGTTTCTGCGCAGTATTCGATCGACGATGATCGTTTCACTCGCGATCCCCATTTCGGTGATCGGAACCTTTGTTGTTCTCTGGCTGACCGGTCGTAATCTGAATGTGATTTCACTGGCGGGCCTGAGCTTCGCCGTTGGGATGGTCGTCGACAATGCCATCGTGGTTTTGGAAAACATCGATCGATATCTAAAGTCCGGCTTGGACGTTCGAACGGCGACACTGCGCGGCGCCCGCGAAGTTTGGGGGGCGATCCTAGCATCGACTTTGACAACGATCGCGGTGTTCGCGCCTGTGCTAACGATCCAAGATGAAGCAGGACAACTGTTCTACGATCTAGTACTCGCCATCTGCGCCGCAGTCGGGTTTTCGTTGATCGTCTCGATCACCGCTATCCCGATGGCGGCGTCGTTGATTCTTCGTCCGGTCACCAATAACGACGACCTAGCCACGCCAACAACGAGCGGTCGAATCATCCACGGGACATTTGGAATTCATAACCTATTTGGATTGGCATCCGTGTTTGCGTGGCTGACCGATCGATGGGCTGGATTGATTCATCTGCTAACGTTCCGAAGCTTGTCGAGTGCATGGCTACGGCTACTGCTAATCTCGTCGACGATGGCTCTGTCGGTATTGCTTAGTCTGTGGTGGATGCCGCCGGCAAGTTATCTGCCCAACGGCAACAAGAACTTCACGTTCTGCAGAATGTCGACTCCGGCGGGATATTCCGTCATGGAAAACTATTCCGTCGGCCAGCGGATTGAGCAAGAGTTACGACCGTTTTGGAATGCGACGACCAGCGAAGAAGCGTCGTCGCATGGGCCGATCACGGATCAACGATCAGGCAAAATCTACACGGACATTCCGGCGCTCAAAGAATTTTTCTTCGTCGTCGCCCGGGGCAGCGTGTTCATGATCGGCATCAGCGACGATCCGGAAAACGTCGAACCGATCGCGGCTGTCTTCAATCGCGCCTTCGGCGTCGTGCCGGCTAGCAAGGGTGTGACTTCACAAGCATCGATTTTTGGCCGAGGGTCGGGTAGTTCAAACGCCGTTGACATTGAAGTTCGCGGCAACGAAATGAAGCGACTAAAAGAGGCATGTAGCCACCTAGAGTCGGAACTACAGCGAGAGTTTTCGCGTTTTTCCGTGCGAACGTCCCCGGGAAACTTCAACGAAGCTGGCCCGGAGCTGCAAATCCAGGTGAATGAGGAAGTCGCGAAACGGTTGGGGCTCAATGCCACCGAGCTATCGACCGCGGCCCGATCAATCATCGATGGCGCGTTCGTCGGTGACTTTGATTTCGAAGGGGATAACATCGATCTGATTTTGATTCGCGATCCGGCGATCGAGCTAACTCCCGAGGAAATCGCGGACGTCCCTGTGACCGTTCGCGATTCGGTGGGAACGCCAATGACGGTGCCGTTTGGTCAAATCGTGACCTTCAATCGTAGTGAAGCCTCACAGGAAATACGCCGAGTCGAACAACAGCGGGCGATCGCTTTGACCGTCACGCCTCCGAAGGACGTGGCGCTCGAAGAGGCTCAGACGCGGATCTTGGAAATTGTCGACCAAGCTCGAACTTCGGGAAAACTTGGCAACGACATGTTCGTTTCGTTATCCGGGAACGCTGATCGTTTGTCCGATGTGCGAAAACTGCTGATGGGAAATTGGGACGGTTGGAACCGCGATTCGTTGTTGAGTGTGGTGACCAGTCGATTCTTTATCGCGCTGCTGATTACTTATTTGTTGCTAGCCGCACTCTTCGAAAACTTTATCTACCCGTTGGTGATCCTATTGACCGTACCGTTAGCCACCGTCGGTGGTTTTGCCGGTCTGGCGATCGTTCACTCGATTGATCCGACGCAGCAGTTGGACGTGCTGACGATGCTCGGTTTCGTGATACTGATTGGGGTGGTTGTCAACAACGCGATATTGATCGTGCATCAAGCGTTGAATTTTATGCGGGGCGAAAGTGATGAGGTGGATGCCGGTCAGAGAGAACCGATGAGTCCGCGAGAGGCCATCGCAATGTCCGTCCAGACACGGGCGAGACCGATTTTCATGACGACTTGCACCAGCGTGTTCGGCATGTTGCCGTTGGTGATCGCACCGGGGGCCGGCAGCGAACTGTACCGCGGACTTGGAGCGATCGTGGTCGGCGGCCTAACGACGTCGACCTTTTTCACCCTGTTGATCGTGCCGCTGTTTTTTAGTCTGGTGATCGATCTTCGCGAAAAGACTGCAAACGCGTTTCGTCCGTCCTAAAATGCGGAAATGGACTCTGAAATCTCACGCATTCTCAGCAACCTTGAACATGGCGACCCGGCGGCGGCAAGCGAATTACTGCCGCTGGTATACGAAGAACTACGTCGGCTCGCTTCGTCACGAATGAGGCGAGAGAACGCGGCGCAGACGCTGCAGCCGACGGCATTGGTGCACGAAGCATACTTGCGGCTGATCGGACGCGAGCACGTTCGTTGGGACGGAAAGTCACACTTCTTTGCCGCGGCGGCCGAGGCGATGCGCCGGATTTTGATCGAACACGCGCGACGGCGAAACACACTGAAACGAGGTGGTGATCGCCAACGATTCGAAATCGATCGATCCGACGGGGTTGTCAACGTCGAGAACGCGGACGAACTGCTCGACCTTGATGCGGCACTGACTCAGCTTGCCGTCGACGAACCAGAACTTGCCAAGTTGGTGGAACTGCGCTATTTCGCCGGCCTTTCGGTCGAGGAAGCCGCCGAAGTGCTGGCAATGTCGCCTCGTTCGGTGAAGCGGCATTGGGCCTACGCTCGAGTCTGGCTAGCGCGAGCCATGGACGTTGATAAATAGTGATCGTGATGTCAAACCGAACTGAAAAATCAATCTTTTTTGAAGCTCTCGAAATCGATCATCCGGCCCAGCGAGATGCGTTCTTACGGCGTGTTTGTGATCACGACGATGCACTTTATGACTCCGTCACGGATTTGTTGAATCGGCATGAAGGGGCATCTATCTGTATCGACCGACCGATCGTCGGTGAGTTTGGCTCCCCGACACAAGGCGATGAAACCATTGACCAGCCATTCCACCATGATTTCTCATCACACTTCGATGCCGGCACCCTCATTGGCAACTACAAACTGCGTGAACTGATCGGGGAAGGTGGGTTCGGGTTGGTGTTCGTGGCCGATCAGCTCAAGCCGGTCAAACGCCGGGTCGCACTGAAGTTAGTGAAGCCTGGAATGGAATCGCAGGAGGTCCTCAATCGCTTCGAAGCCGAACGTCAGGCACTTGCCATGATGGATCATCCCAGCATCGCACGAGTGTTTGATGCGGGGGCCACCGATACGGGACAGCCATACTTTGTTATGGAACTCGTTCGTGGCATTCCCCTCACTACCTTTTGTGATAACCATCGGTTGGGGATGGATGATCGACTGGATTTGTTGATCAAGATCTGTCATGCCGTCCTGCATGCCCATCAAAAGGGTATCATCCATCGCGACCTTAAACCTAACAATGTGTTGGTCACACTTCAGGACGGAAAGCCACTTCCCAAGGTCATTGACTTTGGCGTCGCCAAAGCAATTGGTCAGCGGCTCGCTTCTGAAACGATTTACACACGCTTCACCGCGATGGTCGGTACGCCTGCATACATGAGTCCCGAACAGGCGGAGATGACAAACGCCGGCGTCGACACCCGATGCGATATCTATGCGTTGGGGGTCTTGATGTACGAATTGCTCACCGGATCCCCACCGCTTTCCAGCGAGCGACTGCAAACCGCTGGGTTTGATGAATTGCGGCGAATGATTCGTGAAGAGGAACCCGAACGCCCGAGCAAGCGTGTGAGTTCGCTTGACCAAGCTCGTCGAACGACGGTATCGATGGTGCGTCACACCGATCCGACGCGATTAGAAAGCATGTTGCAAGGCGACTTGGACTGGATCGCAATGAAGGCACTCGAGAAAAACCGTGAACGCCGTTACGCAACGGCCGCGGAACTAGCCGAAGATTTGACACGTTATTTGACCGGGGATCCCGTGCTAGCTCGGCCCCCAACGCTCGCGTATCGGTTGTCTCGGTTTGCCAAACGAAACAAAGTTACCATTGTCTCAACGGCACTGATCGCGTTGTCTTTGATGGTCGGGACGGCGGTCAGTGCTTGGCAAGCTTCGGTGGCGACCGAGCAGCGTGATCGAGCGACCGATGCCTTGGGTAAAGCCCGCCGATCGGAAAGTTTTGCGATTCAAGCTCGGCAGGACTTGCAGGAGTTCGTCGATCGCCTCAAACGAGCGAATTCGCTGCTGGCGATCGGCCGAGCCCATGTCGAAGCGGGGCGGCTTGGTGATGCGTTTGCAGTATATGGAGAAGCGATCGAAACCCAACCACACTTCTATCAAACCTGGGCCGAACGGGGATCATTCTACGCTAGGCACGGTCTTTGGAAACTCGCAGCAAACGACTTCATCCGGGCGGTCGAACTGGGCGGTGTCACCAACCAACCCGATTTTTTGGGAGTCCCACAATTGCTGTGGTTTGTCGGCGAGCGCGAAATTTACGGCGAAATCTACGACAAATTGTCAGCTCTCGAAGAAGATCGTTTCTCCGTCGAAGCCCGCGGACGACTGGTCAATCAAATCAGCCGAGATGACGCCGCCGAACTAGCAAGCTTTGCAGAGTCAAAACTGAAAGTGGGAGGCTACGGTGATTGGGATCGAATGCCAGATCCGCAGGATTGGTCGGCGATGCGTCGTCGTCAAATGGGCGCTCCACTCGGTGCACAGCTCTATCTCGCCGGTTGGGCTCACTTAGAAGCAAAGAACTATTCACAAGCGATCACACGTCTGAAGCAAGCTGAAATGGAGACGTTTGATTGGCGCGGAAGCGGTATCTCGGCCCCCCTGATCGCGCTCGCCTATGAACGCCAAGGCGAACACGAACAAGCGATGAAGATGCTGAGCGAATGCGATTCCATCATGGAAAAGTTCTTGGCCTTGGCCGAGGAGCGACGGGATTTTACGCCCAACATGCCGTGGTTCGACTGGTTGGATTTTCTGATCAACTATCGGAAAGCAAGTCAAGAGATCGCCCATCGCCAAATCGATATCAATGGTCGACTTGAAAGCTTGCAATCGAAGGCGCTTCAAGCGATCGCAGGCACTGTGCCAACACCCTGAGCGAGATGTCGTGGGGTTACGCGTCCTTCCACACCTTTCCAAATGTGGAAGAGTTGTTACCGGATCCCGACCATTCAACCTGCCAGGACCACCGGTTGGAACCTAGCAAGTGACGACAGCGGATTAAATAAACTCAATCCGTTTCGCTTGACGCCAACCTTGCTTCAAACGAGCTACCAAAGCAAGAATCAATGATCAATTGCTTTAGTCTTTGTCAAGCCTTGCGATTGAAGCCATGCGGCGACGGCGGCACGATTTTGTTTCAGATCTTTTAGCGGATCAACTCGTTGGGACGGGTGCTTGCCGAAGCCCACTCCAATCACGCTTCCGTTCGTCCGGTAGTGTAGGCCACTGGGAACGGGGGCTCGCATCGCATAGTCCAACGCATTGAGCCCGGCGACTCCGCCTCGAACATCCGATAAGACATCGGCGATGAATCGACCATGTACGGAGTTAAAGACAGCGCCAGTGACCCCGTATCCCGTATTGTTGGGCCCGATTGCCGTTGTCGGATGCCCCCATTGGACTTTGATTTGTCTGTACATTTGCTTGGTCGCAGTATCGGCATGCTCCAATCCCGATCGTGACAACGCGTTCAGGTTGGCCCCTTTTTCAAACAGCAACTTGACCAGTTTCAGGTCACCGGCAGCCGCGGCGAAGTGCAAAATCGTTTTGCCGCCGCAGCGGTCATCGAGATCACGTTCGCCGTTTTCCAACGCGGCAATCAGTTTGCTTGAATCACCCAAGATCAGTGATTCGATGTCCTCGGGATAATTCAGCCTGGTTCTCAGCCGGAAGTGATAGCTTGGCTGGATCAATGCCAGTTCTTCAAAGCTAAACCCCGATCGTTGTTGCCAGTTTTCTAGACCCGCCGTCGTGATGTCACGTAGGTAACAAAGCTGATGTTCGTCATTGATTCGTTTGGCCAATCGCGGATGCCCCGATGCGGCGATCAAATGCCCGACCGCACAGTGGACTCCCCATGGGTCGATAAAAACCGGGCGACGACCTGAGACGAACACGTTCTGCGGAAACTGTCCCTCTTCCATGTAAGCGTACAGCGTGTCCAGCAAGGCAGCTCGCCGGATGCGAAGAGAATCATCCAGATGGTCCACGCTGGCGTCTGATAGCTGTCGGTGCACCAGTCGAAGATGCGTCTGGATCAATCTCACTTCGTCATCGACCTTCGCGGTGAATATCGCATCACCAAAACTTATTTCGCGCTCACGCCAGTTTTCATTCAGTTCGCAGAGCTGGTTAAAAAGAGTCGCCGGGCGACCCGTTGGAGAGTCTGATTCGCTCGGTGATTGAGCCGACAAGAATCCCGAGGTGGCGAATAGTGCGAGGAACGTCGTCGAGATAAAGCGAAGCAAGGGACGGCGAAGGAGCATTGTGATACCCATCGGTTGGTTGTTAAGACGGCCAAAGGTGGCTGAAACAACCTGCGAAATGATGGAACTCGCCCCTCAAGTTTATCCGAGAAAACTCTTCGAAATTAGCATTCTGGGCACTTCGGTCGGCGAGTACGCACCAACGATGCACTGGTGTGTGGGTTTCTTGCCACCCGAACTTTGACACGGCGGAAGGGCGCCCTAGCCTTAAATCAATCACTCTTTCTCATTCGAATGCGATTCAGGTTGATCGAAGGAAGTTCCCATGCGTGCCGTAACCGCTCTTCTAACAATGCTCGCCACTTCGGCCTTTGGCGTAGTGCTGTTGGTGACCCAGTCGGAAGGGGATTCAAAAAGCGGCAACACATATCACATGGACATCGTCGATGCGCGAGACGGGGCACTATTGGATCAATTCCTAGCCTCACTAGACCCGGAAATCATGAAAGAATGCGTCGATCAGTTTGATACAGGACGACCGATTGATCTCGACCACCTCGCCACATGCGGTGACTTTGACGCATACGCGCGGTACATGCGACTTTCGAAATTTGAAGCGGTCAAAAAATTCGAGTACGTGCTACTGAATTCTTCGTCGAAGTTGGAATTCGAAGACAAACTGGCCCGGTAACGAAAACAGGCTGGGAGGGGTACCCGGTCGCGTTTCGCTTGTTAGCGACTGGTTTGATGCTGTTGTTCGAGCCAGTGTCGTGCCGCTGTCCGGTACTGGCTATCGCGGTGCATCCAAAGATCGGTATGCGGGTGGACAACCTTGCCTTCGGGCACATCAAATATTTCCACCACGGGAACCGGAAGGAACGTGAAATCAGCTAGCGACTCGTGATCGCGTAGGAAGTCATTTCCCGATCCGCTGACCAATACCGGACGTCCTCGTAATCGAGCGAGTCGCCGAAGTGCTGATCCGCGATCGCTGTCCGGGTAAGCCCACATCCGTTGGCCATCGAAATGGTCGTGAGCAAAAAAGCCTTTCCAGAGCGACGCGATCTGATCGTCGGCTAAGCCGATGTAGCTAATCGCGATCGCTCCACGTGAAAACCCACAAAGAAAGACGTTGTCCGGATCTCCGCCGTACTGCCGACAGATGCGAGGAACGTTCACTTTGCAATACTCGATCGTGCGTTCTTTGTCACCCCACCAAGTCGTCGCGTTCCTTTTACCATCTTGTTCGATGTAGGGCATCGACACCCAGATGTAGTCGCGTCCGCCGCTGATACCGTAGCCGAGATTGGCATCCTTGACTTCACCGCTGGAGCCGGACACGGGGTGCTTATTTCCGGTGTATTCGACAATCACCGGATAGCGTCCGCGGGGCTCCCAGTTTTGTGGCAAGTAGAGCGCATGATAGACATCGGTGCCCACGTACTCGGGGGATGCCACACGAACTCGCCGCCCGGACTTCGGTGAACCGTCGGACATTTCCGGTGTCACTAAGTCACTGCTCAAACCCCGATCATCGGACCGAACGATCGGGCAGTGTAGGAACATGCCGGCGAAGAGCATGCTACACCCCAACCAATCAATGACACGGGCGGATGAAGTGGAAGCGGTTGGTGTCGTAACAGAGACTGACAACGTCATTGCTCGATCAAATCGCCGATCAACATCAACGACGACGCATACCAGGTATGCGCATCGTATTTTTCCGGCTTGGAATCGAAGTCATCTCGGTTTCGTTCGAACAAGACCTCTCGTTTGTCGAGTTGCGTGGGCGCTAACTCAATTTTGACCACATGCGTGCCCGGCATTAAAGCGTTTCCAATACGCAAGGTTGCCATGCGGTGATAAGTACAGTAGCCGTCGATCCGATTCCGATCGACGGTGTCACGGTCATCAAGATTTACCGTGACTTGTCCCCCGTCAGGCCCCAATACATCGAAGACTCCTGCCGAGGTCCCCGCGAACGAAAATTCCAAGCTGGCTCCCGATTCTACCGCTTGGTAGATCACCGGCATGTTGCGTCGGAATCGTTTGGCTAGGACATGATCACCGGGAAGTTTTCTCCAGTTGCCTTTCAACATGTCCGGACGAATCGCGACCATCTTGGCTTGCTCCCAATTGTCTTCGCGAAGTGGTGGGCCAAGTTGGTGTTCACGAGGTTCACCACTTGCCGCGGATATCGCTGGCCAGGAACGTGCGATGGTTTGGGTATAGATTCGATGTCCCGTTTCGACGTGGGGATGCACACCGTCGGACGAAAAAACCATTGGCTTGGCGTTCATGTCAGTTCGCTTGGTAGATTTGAAAACCAACTCTCCCACACTTTCCAAGCGGGCAACTTCGACTCCGAAGTGAATCGAGGGGATTCCATATCGATCCGCTAGTTCTTCCATTGCGCTCGCCGCGCGAGGCATCTTCCCTGATTGAAGATCCGGCAACATCGCTTCGGTCAACGTGTAAACAAAACAGATATCAATGGACGGATCGAACTTCCAAGTCTGGCGTACGATTCCTTCCATCGCTTGATGGATTCTCTCTGGTGGCGCCCCACCGTCGTTGACCGCAAATTCGACGAACAGTAAATCGGGATGATGTTGCAACACGTCACGCTGCAATCGAAACACACCAAGGTCGGAACCGGTTCCGCCGATCGCCGCATGAATTTCGTTGAATGTAGCGTCAGGGTATTGTTCCTGTAGCCATTGACGCGACTGAATTCGCCACCCCGGCGCGGCAGTGATGCTACCGCCAAGATACGCGACCCGCACGGTTTCACCGGCGTTAGCTTTGTTGATGAAGTGAGGCAGTCCGTCGCGAGGATGGCATTCGACCGCATCGCGAAGTGGGAACGCACCAAAACCGATCGATGTGGTCAAAACGAATGACGTCAGAAGCAAACAATAACGCATCGAGAAAATCATGTTGAGCTAGCGGTGCAGTGGTAAAGCGGTGATTGTACCGAATCTTCGCTGCCAACTAGGAAGTCTGCATTGATTTCCGAATTCTCGCGTTTAGTCGTCCTTGGAATACAACCGCAGCAGTGATTGGTAAAATTCGCGAGCATGATCGTAGGCGGCTTTCGCGTCGGCCTGTTCTGCGGCGGCATAGGTGTCACGTTTTGATTTCCAACATTGCTCAACACCCGCAAGGCACCAGCGAACACTTTCGATTGGTCCTCGAATCGGTGTGCCGTCGACGACGACATAGATAGGATTCGTGTGTGCGTGCGGGAAAACGCGCAATGCCACCCATCCGCTTTCGTCGAATTGGTGATCGAATGAAAGCGTTTCTAAGGATCCATCGGTCGGAAGAGTCTGACGAGCCATCAGTTGCCCATTGACGATCAACTCGACTTCGGTTGCCTCGGTGTACTCAAGTAAAGCTGAGGCGTCGACCGAAAAGTTAGCTGTCTCGCCAGCTTTGACAGAGAGTTCACTGCCTTTGATTCCCAGTTGCACCTGATCACCGCTTGCGTTGGATGCTTCAAAACCTAGCAAATGACAGAACCCATCGCTGACATAGCTGCGTCCATTGGCGATCGATTGAACCCACTTGGCGAACGTTAACTCACCATCAACTTGGGCGTAGACACGGCCGATCCCCACCCGTTCTCCGCTGACGCAGGGAAAATCGGTTTCTCCACTGACGGCGACACGAAGACCACAGTTGAGGACGTGGTACCACATGTTCCATTCGGCGACTCGTTCGGTATTCATCGCGGAAATGAAGTCGACCGCTGGAATCGGTTTGCCGTCTGGACCGGGAACTTGATGGGTGACGTCCACGATGAATTCGTTGGCACCAATCCCGTCATAAGCGGGGATGTTGTAGTTGGGTAACTGGTGCTCGCCGTCCTTGCCTTCCGTTTCCGGAAGCCGACCGACGAAGCGATTCAGACCGATCGAAGAGTGCGCCGGCCCACAGACCGCACCTTGACTTTTTGCCCATCGTAGGGTGTTCAGTCCTAGCGTCGGCCAGTGGTCTTTTGATTCACCACCGGGATAGATTTGCTGTTTTAGGTTCAACAAATTCAGATGTCCGGACATGTGCGACCCAAACCCAGAGACCTCGACGTCGTATCGCAGCGTGTACGGATACTCGGACTGTTCGGCAACTTCGCCGGTGAAGAATCGTTTCTGATAGTCAAAACAAGGGCCCCAAGTGAGGCAGCAGCCAACCTTCAAGTCCTCACCCATAATGTGGCGGATCATATCGTTCGGTTTAACGCCCTGTGTGGGATTGTCATAGTGCAAGCAACCGGCGGCATGGATGTGATGATCCCCCGACCACCACCCCAAAGTTGACGGATCGACCCAACGACGGACTCGGTAGACGAGTTCAATCGGTTGCTCATCGACCGTGATCGTTTGAGTTTCAGGAATCGTTTCGGGACCACGCGAACAAGTGATCGTGTATTGTCCGGGTGGTAGTGGCAAAGATTCTCCGTCGGCTCGATAGATATGGCGTTGGAAGAAAAAATCGGGTGCCAAGCGTTTCGACTGGGCCGGATAAATACGACCTTCATCATCACGGACTTCGAACTTGGCCACCGCCGGCAAGCCTTCTTCGTCGATTACACGAAACGTAACCTGCGTCGCCGGTTCGCAGGCGAAATTCAGTTCATGCTTTACCCAGTTTTCAGTTCGCTCGGCCGAATAGAGATCGATCCAATCGATTCGCATCGTCCCCGGTTTCATTAACGGGTCTAAACGCACGCCGGCGAGTTCACCGTCGACATGAAACGGAATCTCATAAAGATGGGCGACACCTGGTTCAAGGATGAAGTTGGCGATCCGATCGGGGGTAGCATAGGAAACGTCCTTGGTCCACCAATACATTTGGCCTATCCCTTCGGCTTCGGTTTGGGCCCAAAAACGGAGTACCATCGGGCCGCCTTCCGCTTGGACTTCGGATCCCATGAAAGGGTCGGGGCCGTTGGAGTCGAAAAGGAGTGCTCCCTTGTCCTGACGGACATCGACTTGGTTCATCGCATTCCAGCCGTCAGTCGACTCATCAAATCGCCATTCGCGAATCAAGTCGCGATCGCCGTTCGGATCACCGGTAACATTGAACTCAAGGATCGCCGACTTCGGGCCTGCATCTCGGCTATAGATTTGAATGATCCGGTATTCAATTGCCAGTCCACTCAGATTGGCACGCATCGGTTGGCCTTCGAAAGACGATACCTGCATCCAACGCGAACCGACTTCGGATTCCGGTGCATACGGTAGCGGACGGGCGTTTGGACTTTCGACAAACAAACGCCCGGTACGGCCATGCGGGTTAAAAACTTTGACCAAAAATGTCCGCCAACCTTGTTCTAATAGTTCCGGATTGGCCGCTCCCGGCTGAACATTCACCGGTCCAGAATGTGGAACCCGAACGGTCACCAAGCAAAGCGGATCAAAAATCTTTTCGACCGCTTGGGTAACTTGATGGTCCGACTTCAGTTGCCGGGCTGCTTGGAGCATTTCCCGATCGG
The DNA here is from genome assembly GCF_008312935.1 of Roseiconus lacunae. Classification (NCBI taxonomy): domain Bacteria; kingdom Pseudomonadati; phylum Planctomycetota; class Planctomycetia; order Pirellulales; family Pirellulaceae; genus Roseiconus; species Roseiconus lacunae. The sequence goes on from NZ_VSZO01000001.1 coordinate 20,180, forward strand.
CCTCACTGATCGGTTTTCCGATCACATCCAACGCTTCGGTCAACCGATGCACCTGTGAAAGCATCGGTTGGGCAGGAACGGCGATCGGTTCATCCGCCACTGCGACTAGGCCGGAAGAAACGACGATTGTCAGCGAGGCGAGCAACCCCACGGTTCGTCGTAAGAACGTATGGGAAAGGGCGAGTGCGTTCATAGTGAATCGGATCGAGTGGGATAGGTCGAGGTGAAACGGCGAGATCATAGACGGCATCACAACGCTACGGTGCCGATCCCCAACGCCGTGGTTTTACGTCGAGCAACAGATCCGTTGTCGCTCGGAAACCGAGGTCTTGGGTTCCTTGGCCGGCATCACCGACCAAGCGGATCTCGCGAAGGCCGGCTTTGTGGGCGGTCAACTCCACTACCTTGTATTCGTTTGGGTTTCCGGTGAGATAAATCGATGTGAATGGGCTATCGATGACTCGAATAGAACACCAATCGGCTGGTAGCGGCGAGGCAAACGAAAGATCAAAACCGGTGATATTCAGAGGCGCCGTCACTCCGGCGATGTTTTCGACTTCAATAAGAAACCGCTGCGGACGGTCCTGACGAAGCTCAATGCGATCGCGTGTCGATGCGATCTTGACACGCGATTCAGGATTAACGGAAACCTTCAGTAGCGTTAGTTCCTCCAGTGCCTTCTTAGTCGTTCGTGGACCGGTGGCTTGATGCAATTGTTGGATCGTTTGGACAGTTCGCGTGGGATCTCCGAACCGACGAATCACGTTGATCAAACGGTCTCGCATCGTTTGCCACGGCTCGACAAGTGACCGAGCCGACTTGCGTTGCAATTCAAGCTGTTCGTACATCGCGATGCCGTCTTCCATGTACGTGATCGCTTCATGTAACTGCGCATCGGTTGCGAAACGTCCTTTGGTTTGGATATCCCGAATGTGCTCTCGGATTCGAGACCGCCAATAGGCAGCAGCTGCTGGATCGAAACGGGGTTGTCCATCGACGGTGACGTAAATCGGACTGGTGTGTCCGATTCCCGGACCGAGAATCGCATTGAAATTCCCGAACCCGAAGTCGGATCGCCCGTCGTTTCGATTGCTGCATCGGGCCACGATCCAGCGGCTGTGTTCTGCAGGGATCGTCAGCTTTAGTTCACCTCGGTTCGCATCGATCCGTTTTTCAGCGACGACGGTTCCGTTAGAAACAATCTGTGCGACGCCAATTCGGTCGCGTGAAACGAACTTGGCAACGATCTTTAGCGGTTCTTGCGGTCCCGTGTCGAATACATCACCGATTTTGCCATCGCTGACCGAGAGATAAATCATCGGCCCCGAGGTTGTGAACGTGCGTCCCTCGCGAATCCCTTCGATCCACCGACTGTATGAGAGCGGCGGTTCGACGTTGACAAAGGTTCGGGCGGCACCAAGTGTTCTCGCCGGATGATCGCTTCCGTTGCTGAGCGGCAGACGGAAACCGCAGTCCAGCAACCGGTAGTATTCCGAGGGTTCCATCTGATCAAGTGAATCGGTCAATCGATGGATTACGTTGACGGGAACATCTTTGTTGCCACCGGTGCCGTGAGCTTCAATGCTGATTCCCCCCTGCTGCCGACAGGATTCGATTGCGGTTCGATTCAGTGGATAATCCAACGCGTCCGGACCGGCGATGATCGCACCAGTTCCGATCGGCTGAACCAGCCAATCGAGGTTGAGAAAACAAAGGTGACCGTACAGATCTTCGTTTCGGTACTCTTCGCCCATCTGGACGTGATAAATGGAATCGCTGATCGCATCGATCGGTCCCATCGGTGCTTGAGATGGTTTGATAAATGCATGGCTTGCTTGCCGTTGTAACAACGTCAAATTATTGACCACTTGCACTCCCTCAGCCCGTTGGACGACAGACAGAAGTTCCAGCGGTTCATCGACGTTCCATTGGTTGGTGACCCAGTGCACGTGCGTGTCTCCGGAAACCCAGTCGGTTTGCGGTAGGTCTTTGATCGGTTGGCATTGAAGCTGTAGCCGTCCTGTCCGGCGTGATTGTGCATCGATTACCACTCGCTGACGCTCAACTTCGAATCCTTGTTCGGCGGTGACGGTAGTAAGGCCCGGTGGAACAGTCATCGATACGTCGCCATCGACATAAAAGTGGCGAACTTTCTTCCAGACATCGATCGGCGGGTAGACCACCAGCTTTTCGGTCAGTGTCGACTTGTTAGCCAAACTTCCCCCGTGGCGATAGACGCCATCGCTGCACCGCACTAAGACGCGCGATGCGGTTGGCTGTCCGTTGAGAGTGACACTTGCATGAATTGTTGCCGGATCGGTCAACTCGATCGGTACCGTGACATCTCGTAAACGCTGACCGGACGATGCGACCATCGGCAGAGGCAAGGTGTCAGTCACCGCTTCGGCGTCGTAGCGTAGCGTCAAGCAAACGCTGGACGCGGTATGCGACGACACGTTGAACTGCTCTGCCGAAGTCGCTTCGATGGCGGAGTCAGTCGCGTTTTTGATCCGAAGTCGCAACTCACGATGATCATCGTTAATGATTGTGACGAGCAGCGGTGATGGGATCGTTCGGCAGAACGAAAGTTTCGTCGATGGATCGAGCGGTGCCAACGATCGACCGTCCCATCGTAGTTTGATCGCTGGTAAGGTCGCGTGCAGTTGCCGTACCACGCGTTCACGTTTGTCGCGCAGTGATTGCTCTGTCAACGCATCGGGTGATTGGCGAAGCCACTGGCGTTCTTCCCAGGCCTGTCGAATCAAGGCGTCATGAAGGTCGGAGGGCCAGTGCGAAAGCAGGAAAGAAAACAACTGAAACGCTTGTTCGGATTGCTCATAGGCACGACGTTCGTGGGGCGCATCACCCGAGTGATTTTTCGCGAGGTGTCCTTCATGTGCGACCGCGGCGGGCGCGAGCAGCACGAGGGTAAGGAGCATCGCACCAAACCGTCTTAGCGTACCGATCGGACGTGACAGTCGTTGCGTGGTGCGGCTGCTTGGATCCGCTTCAACTGGTGAAAGGAAGGCGGTCATCGAATCACCGGGATTGTCGCAAGGGAATATCATTGGGCAGCGGGCAGCGATAATGCGTTGATTTGACGATCAAACTCTAACGCCGTGTGGCTGAGCGTATGCATTTCTGTGTCGGGGGCCACGCGATTTGGATACTGATACCAGCCTTCAAGAACGTAGCGATCCGGACGTCCGCCGTGTTCGTGGTAACGGTGCAGGTATTCGAGGGAGCGTTTTGCGAAGGCTTCGTTTGAGGTTGCACCGCCGTATTCCGAGTTGACAATCAATTCAAATCGCAATCCAGCCTTACGGGTGATTTGTTCAAGTTCGCGAATACGAGCCATCCAATCAACCGTTTTAGGATCACGGATTGGAGTCGGCCATTTGGTCCCCGCCAGCTTGAATTCGCCCGTTGTGAATTCGTAGGGATGGTCGACACGTAAGCCTTCCAAACGCACACCGGCTTGCTGGCAACGTTGAATCAAGAGTTCCACCGCCGGTTTGTAATCGCCCCAATAAGCTCCCTCTGGACCACTGGCCCAATAGGCGATGTCGCCTCGCCATCCCCAGTTCGGAAAGTTCGTGAGGACGACAAATCTGATTTGCGGATGAGACTCCTGCCAAACTTGCATATAGCGGATGATTTCTTCGACCGCTTGCGACGTGTCCTTCAGTCCGACCGCTTCACCCTTCGGAGTTGTCCGACCATTGTCCGCTCCCGGATAAAGCAAACGGCGAATCGGGCCGTCCAACGCAATCAAATCGATTCCGCCGGCGGCATCGATCAGGTTTTGCAACTTTTTCATCTCTACGCGTGCGGTCAATTCACCCACGCCGGATGTGACGTTTAAGCGAACCTTCTCCTGAATCGGTGTTTGGGTTGACTGACCGGTGAACACCTCGGGAATCGATTCCCAATCGAAGTAGCCGCCACTGACGCCGACTTGAATTTTATGTATGCGAAGTGACTGACAAAAAGCAGTCAAGTTCTCGCGTGGGACTTTGTAAGCGATCATGTTGATGTAGAACTCAATGCCATCGATCGCCTTGCTCGCCGCCGGCCAGCGTTCGGTCGGATTCCCCAGTCGTTCAGGGTTATAATGTCCGAGCCAAAGTTCTGGCGCATTCACCGTGGTTGATCCATCGTCAGCGATGGACGTTTGCGACGCATCCTCGGCGCAGACGCCACAGCTAAGACAAACAAGTGTTGCGGCTATCATCGCCCGCCAAGAGTGCATTGACGGTGAAGGTACGAAGTCGAGATCGGTCGGATTCTGTATCAGAAGCATCGGTAGGAGACGATCTGGCGAGGCAGTGGGTGGGAAATGAATGAAAGGGAACGGACAGTCAAAAACCTTTGACCGTCAATTGGCGGCATATTTGATGTCACGAAAACGTTCTCTGGTCGCGGGGTCCGCGAGACGGAAGAAACATGCAGAAAGACGCTGCGTGCCGACGTTCAATCGGCATCCCGGATAGACAATTGCAATCGTATTTTCACCGGACTTGAGTGTGACGCGTGCGGAGTGATTGTGCGACGGTTCAATCACTTCGCCATTGATGACGACAGTGGTGATTGACGGATGGCTGACCACCAAGTCGGCTTGACGATCATCGGGAGAAGTGACGACCGTTCGCAACGCATAGGTCGGCGATTCGGCATCCCACGTTCCCGTCGTGCGAACGTATTCTGGATTCATCCATTCTTGATTGATGTATCCGTCGCGGGCATTCGTTCGCCAACTCAAGCTTTGGCTATCTAGTATTTCCCATCGTTCGGCAGCAAAGTTCTGTTGAGCCAAACGAATCAGTTCTTCTTCTGAGTTGGCTTGCGCCGGAACAGGCCCAAGGATTGCAAACCCATTTAGTGGAAGCGACTCATCCGGGGATTCTCCGGATCGCTGGCAGGTCAAATGAACCCGACCACACTGACCTTCGGATTCGAAGTCAATTTCTGCGGCGAAGTGTTCGTTTCCCCAGGACAAGTCAGACGCGTCGGTGGGACGTAATTGAACTTGGGCGATGAGTGACTGGGGTACGGTTTGGTCGGCTCGTTGAGTTTCGGTGACGACTCGATAGGCGATCGGAACACGCCACCGAATTCGATTGATCCGGACCGGTTCGTCTTCGTCCCAGGACATTCGAATCTTCAACGTGTTCCCGTCGATTGCCAAGCGGCCTCGAAGCGATGGAAAGTCGTTGTCTTCGGAGGAACCTTGCCGATCGCGTTGGTTGCTTGGATTGGCGATGTGAGCAATTTTTTCGGGGAGTGTTTCATCGTTTGGATGGCCGAGGTGGAACATCACTCGCGTTCGATCATCGTTTGACGAACGCGTGACGGTTGCATCGGACACATCGATCAATTCAATATCACTCGCGTCGACCCCGATGACTTCAAACGTCAGCGGGGTCGTATCGTTGAGGTCCAATAATCTGGGTCGACGTATTTGGACGACGATCTGTTTTTTGTTTCGAGAAACTTGCTCGATCGATGTCTTACGATACTGGCGGCGATAGGCTGCGTACTGGTTTTGATTGCAGTGCCAAACATCTTTCAAATCAGCTAGGAATTTCAGGCGTTTGCGAAGCTCGGAATAATCGTAATGCAGGCGTTGCGTTCCGTACCAAGCATGCATCGAGTTCGAAATCATCGGGGAACGATCGCCGACTTCCGGATCATCGTAGGCCCATTGAACCGCTTGTTCGAATTGCTCGAAGGTTTGATTTTCCGGGGGCATGATCGGACTGAGTTCATGCGGTAGATCCACCTTGTCAAAGAATCCGACAAATTCTGCGATGTGATAGTACCCGGCCCGAGAAAGGGTTCGCAGCGTCCGATCGAGGACGACATTCCCTTCCGGGGGCGGCGCGAGATCAACAAAGGAGTACGCATAGGAAATCACCGGCCTGTCGAGTGCGGCTTCCCAGGCGATTCGAACGTTCGACATTTCGGCGAACGTCCGGTTGCTGTGGAAGTATGTGATGAAAGGATGGGTTTCAGAGTGACCTCCGATGGAGTTTCCGCCAGACAGGAGTTTTTGTGCCACTGGCAAGTAGTCGGCGGGCTTGTTCTCTGGTGAAAACGTACGTCCGTTGAGATACCACGTTCCTCGAATACCGAACGCTTCCATTTCCGTTCGGGCACCAAGATTATCGCTGGTCCAGTTGTCATCCCAGCGGCAGGAAACCGCGCGATGATGCCCGTCGAAGAGCGGCAACGGCTTGACATTGGCTTGTTTCGCCGATTCTGTATCGACGAATCGAATCTTGATTTGCTGGACATAAGAGTCCGCGAAGGGTTGAGGTGATTCTCCGCAAGCGATCGGCCCCACCAAGAGGCCAAGGCAAAGCACGCCGGACTTAATGAGCCGTCTAAACAATGGCGTTTCCTTCGTTTGAAAGGTCATGGTGTCAATGGTTCGGTGATGTCTGCTGATCGCCCAGCAGCTTGTTGGCAGCGGCCCGAAAAGATGGGGACCTCGGCTAGCGCCGTCGGCTGACATTGACGCACCTGATCCATAGGCTCTGTTACGGGGCGTTATCGTTGGCCGGGCAAATTGGATTGCCGAGCCATCTTTTCCTGAAACTTGGCAAACTCTTGCCGTTTCGCTTCGAGCTTTTGTTCATCAGGAGGTTCGACCACTTGATTACCACTGCCACCACAACCACTGACGATGGCTAGGGAAAAACAAAACAGAGACAACGTGCAGATTGATTTGAACATCACGAGGTGGATGAAGGGATGTGGAAGAAGTGGTTCGAGTAAACTGTCGTCGAAGGACTAGTGCTTCGTCCCCATTCGATTTTAGGATTAGCCGCATGGCGTTAGCCGCGGATCCGGTCCAATAACCGGGGCTAACGCCCGTCGGCTGAAGACAGTAACCCGCCTTTTCAAATGGAACGAAGGCCTAGATCTCCTCGCCGATCGTTTCTTTGGCCGCACGGGTTCCTAAGGATCCCCACAACCCATAAGGGCTTTGGCTCCCGGGTCGATTAGGTTGGCTGATCACGGGAGCATTTGACGTTCCTGCCTCGATCGAATCGGTGATAAATTTGACCGCACCGTCACCCATCAATACGTGGCAACCGCCTTGATGATGACTGCTGGGACCGTAGACACCGGGAACGACCAACAAGTTGGGTCCGCAGAGTTCACGGTTCGGGGGAAGGATTGTCATGACCTGTTGAACCGAGGGCAGGTAGCTTGCCCACATCATTCCACGTGTCACGGGATAGTCCGATACGAGGAACGGTGGCGGGGTGCCTCCGTCGGTGCCATCGGACCAGAAACGCGGACGTTCGGGGCTGATTTGGCGTTGGTCGGCACAATGATTCGGATTGGCTTGCGGCATGTTGGTACCGACCGCAAAGTTATCTTCGCCATTGCCAAGCGATACCGCGGTGCGGATGTCTCGGTCGCCCAACTCAGTCACGATTTCACCCATCGCGATCGTGTTGGAAAGTCCGTCGAGGATATCTCGAAACTTCGTCGCTCGGCGAAAGGCGAACGTTCCGCGATCGGCCGATCGAACGAAGGGGGCCATGTTCGCATCGATTCCCGTCAGCGACCAGTTACTCCAACCATGTGCAAGACCGGAATGACACGAGTCGCCCATGCAGGGGCCGTAGTTGGTGCGGCCTTGAGCCGGGGCACCAACACCAGGGTCGCTGGGACAACGCAACATCGGAATCTCGGTCATCCAAGGGATATAGTCGAATTCGTCCTGTGGTACTGGTCCCATGGGGTTCCACCGCCCTGTTGCCGGAGGCGTGGTCAGATAGTCTTGGTTGGGATTCGAGATCTGATCCCAAAGCCCTTGTTGTTCGACAAAGGGCATCAAGCCGACCAGCATGCTCAAGCGTTCGTGAGAGGCCTGTTCGATTGGTGTTGGTTCTCCCCAGCCGCCCGATCCTGGTGCGAGCCCAGTTCCTGTTCCATGTTTGGGAAGCTGCTTGTAGCTCGCGTGATAGTTGTGAAGGGCCAATCCAAGTTGCCGAAAGTTATTGCTGCAACTCATCCTTCGAGCTGCCTCGCGGGCAGCCTGAACTGCGGGAAGTAATAGTCCCACGAGGATTCCAATGATGGCGATCACCACCAGTAATTCGACGAGGGTAAAGCCACGTTTGGATCGGCGATTCGGCATTTCAAACTCCTGCAGTCGGAAAAAGATGTGGGCTCCCAGCGAGCACCACGGTGTCGGATCAATGGGAATTAGGGATATTCGATGATGTATCCAAACCAGGCTCCCGGCTGGACCTCGATGGCTCTTGATTGGACTTCCCAGCGAGCCTCGTTGTTGTTCCAACGCAACAAGCCATAGACCCGGTCAGCGGGCAAATACGGTTTCCCGACCGCGATGTCGGTGACTGGATTTCCGTTGATCCAACGCAAGCCTTCCGCTTTTGAACCGGTCAGATTCGAACCGGTCAGGCCGATCATGTTTTCGGAGATCCCGCAGACACGCAAAACTTCGTCGACGACGAAAGCGGTTTCTCCGGGAGACTCAAGCGTGACTAGGTGTCCGTGCTGTCCGTTGAACATGGATTGTTCGGCGCGCTCTCGGACAACATTCCAGTTGACCGGCTCGAGCGATAAGACCAATTGATAGTGATGCCCGTTGCCTCCGCTTGCGGTCGACCATTCAATGGGAGGCTGCGTGATCGTGCGTTGCGTCAATGCATCAACCTGAGGTTCATACTCGACCAAATAGGCTGAAATCGTTTCGTGGATACTATCGATACTTAGATCGTTCCAAGCCCATGATCGTTCGCTACCGACCGTCGCGGTGTACATGCCGTAGTCTTCTCCGCCATGCCAATCCGCTTCACGATAGTTGTCCGGTTGCTGCTCCGGTGATGCCGCCCAATTGGTATATCCGACCGGTTCTCCCGTCACCCAACGGAATTGGGATTCACGAAGAACATCGGTCAATCCGATCCAGATCCCACGCGGTATTGATTCTCCGATTAACTTCTCGATGATGAACCGATCTTCTTCGGCACTGGTGACCGTCGCGAGGTGCCCCGGCATGCCCAGGTGATGCCTGCTCATAGAATCACGGGCGGCTTGGTGCCAGCTCACCGGATGATCGGTCAAGATCAATTGATAGTAATGCCCGTTGCCGCCCGCTTTGATCGGCCAATGAATCGGTGCCGTGACACGAGAAGCGAGCCCGCCGAACCGAGACTTCGAATAAGTGATCCGCTCGCCTTGGTCACCGGCATGAGCAATTCGCATCGCCTCGCCATCGACCAATTCGACGACTTCCGATGAACCTTCGCCATGGACATCAACCTGACCGCGAAACACATGGACTTCGGCAGGGCCCCCCGATTCGACAATCACGCCGAATTCAGTTCCTTGATCGACAAACTCGGCCGATTCGGTTCGCAATCGGAATCCCGTTGCCGTCTCTGGCATGTGGGCGACCAATGCACCGGACGTTAGAGAAGCAGACAAGGATGTTTCAAGTGTCAATTGAGCCGGCCCGGAAAGGACGAGTTTTGCGCCGGAGTCAAAAACAAGTTCGGCGTCACCCGATTCCAAACGAATCTCTCCGGCACGGATCCGCGTCCCGACATCGACGGCGTCGCCATCGCCCGCCCAAACCGCTGACGATGCATCCAACAGCGTCGCGACAAAAGGATTGGCGTGCGATGAAGTTATTGGTTGCACCGCGACCTGAATCTCTTGTGAATCACCGGTCAATCTCTGCCCCGTAGTTTGATCTGCGTTCACACCGACCCAACGATCGATCGTTGGCCCCACCCAGTAGGCCACACTGACGAACATGGCAAGAATCACGGCGGCAGCGGCGAGTCTTATCCAGGACGGATTTCGATAGCTATACGGCCGCCGCTCCGACGGCCGAGACGAAGAATCCGGCCGAACATCGGCAGCGTCGGCGGGCAAGCCTTCGCCGGTTCGATAACGCCACATCAAACTGGCATTCAGTTCCATGTACGCGAGGTACTTTGACCGCAGCTCAGGAGCTTCAACAAGAAGGTCCTCCAAACGGCTCAGGTCATCCGGTGAGAGCGTGCCGTCGCAGTGACGCCCTGCCAACACCATCAACTCATCTTCTTGTGGGCTCATCTCTCGACGATGTGATCCACTCATCAGCTCAAACCTCCTTGCTTGGTGATTTGTTTGGTGATCTGCTCGGTCACTCCTTGGGTCGCTAGACCGTCCGAGACGCGCCCTTCGATGCATTGAACCAGAAAGCGACGTATCCGATGGAGTCGCATGTAAACCGCATCGACTGAAATTCCCATCGACTCCGCTGTCGACTTACAACCGGCCGATTCGAGGTAGCAACCTTCGAGCAACGCCCGCTGCTTTTCCTCAAGCGATTGCAGACAGACCGACAAAGCTTCACTGCGATCCGAGTCGGCGACTTGTTCAGAGTGCTCGGCCAACATCGAGACCACCGCTTCGGACAACTGCACATTTCGCCGTTCACTTCTCCGTAGGTAGTTGCGAATTTCATTGAGCGCGATACCACGCGCCCAGGGCAAGAAACCGTATCGTGGGTCAAAACGATCCCATTTTTGCCACATCACGAGACTGGTTCGTTGCAGCAAATCTTCGGCGTCAGATCGATTGGGAACCAATGTCGCGATATAGGCATAAACGCGGCCTTGATTCTTGATGTAATAAAGCGCGAAATCATCTTGGTGAGAATGATCGGATTGGTGTTCACGATTCATCGTTTCTCCACGGGAATGCTTCGGCTACAGAACCTTTCGTAGGCAATGCTAACAACCTAACGCACATTTTTGATGTTCTCACCGATTCAGCGGCAAGGCGTTAGCCGCCGGTAAGTGAATCCTAAGCGGCAAGGCGCTAGCCGCCGGTAAGTGAATCCTGAGCGGCAAGGCGATAGCCGCCGGTAAGTGAATCCTGAGCGGCAAGGCGCTAGCCGCCGGTATATGTTGGGTTTTCATTCGTAATGATCCGGGTGATTACCTCGTCCTTCTTGAGGTGATTCACTCAGACAACTTCAAAACCGGATCGCTGAGGACGAACCAGAAAATCGTTCGCTTGGGGATGATTCGTGATACGAGCCTCGGCGGCGGACCAGCGAAGGTTCTCGCCAAGTCGCAGTCCGATGTTGGCGACATGACACACATTCAAATGACGTATATGGCTTTCAAAATCTGAGATCGGCACCGCGTGGCCGTGACAACTTCGATAGAAATTTTCCATGTGGGAGACCGCGTCGTTCCCGAGTCCGATGTCGGCGCGTTCTCGTGAAGTAAGCGGTATGCGACGCAAGTCTTCGATCGGTTTCCCCGCGAGGCGATTTCGGTTAACAAAGAAGCGGCCTCGTTCGCATTCAAAGAGGATACCATTGTCAAAGCCGAGGTCCGCGGCGTTATCACGTATGATCAGCTCAGCGTCACCGGGAAGAACGCAGCGAACGGTGAATCGATTCGCGGTGTTAAAACTCTGCCGATCAGTCGGCCAGCCGTCCTTCATCGCGACGGGGTGCACGACGTCAAGGACTTCGATTTCGATTGACTTTTCCGCATCCCAGCCGAGGGCCCAGAGCGCAATGTCGACATGATGCGCGCCCCAGTCCGTTAGCTTTCCGCCCGAGTATTCGTACCACCACCGAAAGGAACCGTGGCAGCGTTGGGCAAGGTAGTCGGTCATCGGTGCTTGCCCCAGCCATCGATCCCAGTCGAGGCCATCGGGCACGTCGGCGGTCTCGAAAGGGCCGCCCGATGGCCCACCGCCGATCGCAACGGTGACTCGCTTCACATCACCGAGTCGCCCCGATCGGGCCAACGCGACGGCGGTTTGAAACTTCGGATCGCTCCGCTGCTGGGTGCCGACTTGTAGCACTCGGCCTGTTTCATTTGCTACCTGCCGCACAACACGGCCTTCGTCGACCGAGAACGTCAGCGGTTTTTCGCAGTAGACGTTTTTGCCGTGACGCATCGCGTCAATGGTTACCTTGGTGTGCCAGTGATCGGGCGTGCAAACAAAGAATGCTTCGATGTCATCACGTTCGAGTAGCTCTCGATAGTCTGAGCACACAGTCTTCGCGTCCGGGGCAACCGCGCGGTACATCTCTGCGCGCCGGCGGTCGACATCGCATAACGCATCGATTTGGAACCAGGGCGCAAAATTGACGCGAGCGTGGTGCGTTGCGATCCCCCCACACCCGATCACCGCCGCCGAGATCGGGTGATCCACGGCATCGGAGAATGGCTTTGCATCGCTCTCTGCAGCAGCTCCCAAAGGCATTGAACTTTCGGCCGCCGTCCCGACCGCCGCTGCCGCCGCAAGCTGGCCAAACTTGCGCCTAGATAATTTGCAGGTACGTTCGGTGGAGTTGGCTGAAGCGAATTGCATCTCAAAGCACTCAGATCGGCGGGACACGTCAGGCGGTGGATACGGCGGGGCAATCACGACTAGATCGTTGCGCTTTCGCGAAAACTAACGCGAGAAACGTATTTTTTTTGATGTCCCCCCACACGTCGATGCAAGCTTTTCGACGAAGTCCCACGTTCACGACGTTTGTTGCGTTAGATCATTCGTTGTGACAACGATCATTCGGTGAGGTCGCAACACACAGGATGGCAGCAAAGTCGTCGCGTCTCGACCGAGAATACTCGCATGACTTCGAACGAACTCGATGGAGGATTTAGGAATGTTGACCTACCGACTGGCATGGGTGAGTTTATCGATCGCGATCACCGCCGGCGTCATCACTGGCTGGGGGGCCGCCGATGAAGTCCAGGCCCAGGAGACGCACGCCAGGCAGGCGAAGCAAGTTCCTGAACTAAAACGCCGTCAGGACACCGTGAAGGTTGCGGTGGCACAGATGATGATCGACCAGGCAAAACTCAACGACGAAAATGATCCGGTCGACGAACTCATCCCATGGATGGACCGTGCTGAGAAAGCCCACGCAGATTTGTTGGTGTTCCCGGAGTACCTTCTCGGCGCCTATCACATTGATGACCCGATGATCAAAAAACTGCGTGATCAAGTTCGCAAGCGAAATCTCAATGTGATCGTCGGAGGGTGGGAGTATTTGCCCGGTCAGATCATCAAACACCCACCAAAACCAAAGACGTACGCCAACACGGTGTTGGTAATCGACCGTGGAGGGAATGTTGCTGGAAAGCATCGCAAAATGCATCCCGCCTTGGGGGCAAACTCACCTTACTGCTGGCCACCGGAACCTGGAGAGCGAGGTGAGCACACGATGGTGCTCGGTAACGAAAATGGCGTGATCGATTTGGACTTCGGTCGAATCGGTTTGCTCACCTGTTACGACGGTTACTTTTTCGAGAGCTTCCAAATGCCCTCTCTGCGCGGTGCGGAAGTGCTGGTTTGGGTCAATGCTCGTGGTGGAATGGTCGAGCCCCACGTGATTCAGGCGGCGAGCTTTATCACCTGCACCCATGTCGTCGCGTCCAATCAATCCGTCGGTTGTGGCTCTGCGATTTGTTCGTATCCAGGTTGGCGGTTGGATCATGCCGCACCTGCACCGGGTGAAGAAGCGTTCCTGGTCGGCGATCTTGATTTGAAAGAAATTCGAATCCAACGTCGCAACAACCGAATGCTTCATCAGCGACGTCCGGAGGTCTACCAAACGATCGCGGAGAAATGGCAACCCTGGACTGCTTATCCAGACATCGAGCCGTTCAGATATTCAGCCGAGTCGACCGCCGCCGAGTCGGCGATCGACCAATAGTCGGCGAGCTTCGATAAGATCCTTCAGAATCAATCAATCAGAGGCGGTATTGAAGTGTCGCGTTTTTTGTCTTTCGATCGACAGTTATTCCTCGTTTCGCTTTTGGTCCTAGGCATCACGGTTACCGCGGAGGAGGGCGGTGCGTCGAAAGTCGTCGCGCCAGCCGCTCCGACGGTTCGTCTGGAACTCGACGTAGTTGATGCGGCGAGCCATCGACCGCTGGCTTGCCGGGTTCACCTCCGGAATGATCGTGGCGATTGGTTTCATGTCGATTCCGCTGACGGCCAAGCGATCGCCTACCGGCGTCAGATGCCGCATTTACCAAGCAGCCCCGAAGTCCATACGACGGTAACGGCAGCGTCTTTTTTTGCCGAACTTCCCCCGGGCAGCTATCAGCTTCGAGTGGAACGTGGCAAAGAATACCATCCTGCACACGTCGAATTTCAGGTAAGCGACGAACCGCTGTGTCAGACAATCACGCTCCGTCGCTGGATCGATATGGCCGACCGAGGTTGGTATAGCGGTGACACTCACGTTCATCGTGACATCGATGAATTGCCTAACGTTATGCTGGCCGAGGACTTGAACGTGGCTTTCCCGATCACGTCTTGGGTTCGCGATACGGCCGACCAGCCTTCTCCGTTTGAGCTTGGGCCACTCAACCGACAGAACGCCTCCGGGACGATCGAGGTCGATGCGACACATGTGATCGTACCGCGAAATACCGAATACGAAATATTTGCCGTGAACGGTCGCCCGCGGACACTCGGCGCCGTTCTAATTCTCAACCAGACTTCAGGGCTGGATTTATCTGCGCCGCCGCTTGTCCCAATCGCCGAGCAAGCCAGGTCGCAAGGCGCGCTATTGGACCTGGACAAACATTCGTGGCCGTGGTCATTGATGATCGTTCCGACGATGGGCATCGACTTTTTCGAGCTTTCCAATAACCATGTTTGGCAAACCGAGTTCGGGTTTCATCAATGGACGATCGACGCCGTACCACCCTACATGCGGGTCCAGCGTGACGAGCGAGGCTTGACCGAATGGGGATGGATCGATTTCGGAATGCAAACCTATTACGAACTTATCAATTGCGGGTTTCGCATGCGGGTGACCGCCGGGACTGCCTCGGGAGTTCACCCTGTCCAACTCGGCTTCGGGAGGGTGTATGTCCGATTGCCCAATGGATTCAGTCATCAAGATTGGGTCAACGGACTCAATGCCGGCCAAAGTTTTGTCACGACCGGTCCGATGTTGGATCTACGCTTCAACGATCGAGATGCCGGCGAACACTTCCAGCCAACTAACCCAACAGACGCCAGCGTTCGGATTCAAGGGTCTGCGATAAGCCGACGCCCACTGAAACTTATCGAGGTCATCGTCAACGGCAACGTCGAACGGGCGATCCACCCGGACAACCGCCGCAGTGACAGCGGAGCCTATGTGAGCGAAATAGATCTTGAATTGGCCAAAGAGCATTCCTATTGGGCGGCGGTGCGTTGCTTCGAAGAACACCCGACCGACCGAGTGCGATTCGCACACACCAATCCGGTCTTCGTCGATGTCCCCGGAAGTCACATCCGCCCGCGGAAAGAAGCCCTCGGCTACTTCATCAGTCAACTTGAAAACGAGATTGCCGACCTAGAAGGTTTGATCGATGAGTCTTCGATTGATGAGTATCGTCAGGCGATCGAGCACTACAGGGAACTCCAACACTTCGGTACGCTTGAAAACGATACGACCGACGAGGCCACGCCGTGATCACCGCCCGTTTTAGTCTTCGAGATGTCGTTTGTCTGGCTACCGGATTGCTCGCGACGGCGATGACACCGCATATCGCGATTGCTCACCAAACGCCAGTTGCATGGCCGACAGAGGATCAATTGCAACGCGTTCAACCCGCTGTGGGACAATCCATACCAGTCGCTCGCAAGATTGTCACGCACTTTCGTCATCGACTCAATGCGTCACAACTGCATCAACTCGACCACGTCCGACACCATCTTGAAATGATGAGTCGTGTCGATGCAGGTTATTTGGGAAGCGATCAGCAAAAAACAACGATTTCAAAGGCTCGGTTAGTTGACTACTATCGCTGGCGCACCGAGCAAGCTTTGTTCGAAGTCTTGAACCAGCTGACGTCGCCCGACGTAATCGAGTTGGACTTTCGGAACGGACTTCCCCGTCGCTCTCCCGATGCGAGGATCATGGTCGACGGACAAGATGACATGTTGTTGCTTCGGGTGCGACGCGGAGAAAGTAGCCGAGGGAACACAGTCTCGCCTGATCACCTCACGGTCGCGACTTGGGATCTGGCCAGTGAACGTCCGCAATCACATTTCGCTATCGACATCGCTGACACGGGCGTAACCTATGCCCTCATCGATCTTCGTCGTTTGCCCGACGATCAGACCATTTCCCACTTGCGTTTCGTCGACAAAGCAACGGGGGATGATTTACAAACGTTTGCCCTGACGTTGCGTGCGGCGCCCAAGGGTCACCTGGCGATCGATGTGGTCGATCAAAACGGCCAATCGATACCGGTACTGATGAGTCTTGCGACAGAGGAGGGCGGAAGGCTATGGGAACCGGCTGAGGCAGTTGATCTGACAACGGTTTTCAATGACATCGTTCCACACCTCAGTTCATCTGGGCGAGGCTACATGTTCTATCTGCCGGGAAAGCGAAGGGGCAGGTATTGGGTCGTCAGGCCGCCGATCGAGATGACGCTGCCGGCCGGACGATGGGACATCAAGGTGTTGCGTGGCCTGGAATTTACGCCGATCAAAAAGACCGTGGCCGTCGTCCCCCACGAGTGGACGCGAACAACGCTTCAACCGAAACGCTGGACCGATATGAATCGCCGAGGGTGGTACTCCGGCGATGACCATGTCCACGCGCAATTAATCAATAGTGAAGACGCTCGCAAGTTGATGGACTACACGCGGGCTGTCGACATCAATGTCGCAAACGTGTTGGAAATGGGCGACGTGATGCGCACCTACTATCCTCAACGTGGGTTCGGAAAAGACTTTCGAGTTCGAGACCAGAATCACTGGTTGGTCCCCGGTCAGGAAGATCCACGATCAATTCTCGGTCATGCGATCGGATTAAACCTAAGTTCGAAAGTTCGTGACCTTGACCGCTACCTGTCTAATGAGTGGATTGCCGAACAGATCCATCAGCAAGGCGGTTTGTATGGTCACACTCACGTCGGCGCCAACGCTTGTTTTGTGCATCGGCAAATGGCCTTGTTCACGCCGTTTGGAATCGTCGATTTCAACAGCATCATGCAGGCTCAACTTGGGACTGAACTGTACTACGACTTTCTGAACCTCGGTTTCAAGATGACGGCAACCGCAGGAGCGGACACCCCGTATGGTGGAACGATTGGTGCCGTCCGAACCTATGCCTACACCGGTGACACCGAGGAATGTTCTCCAGATGCCTGGTTCGCGGCCATCAAACGCGGACGGACCTTTGTTACCAACGGGCCGATGCTAGACTTTCGAGTCCAAGCGGCGTTGCCCAATGGCGAGGACGCATTGCCCGGCGATGAAATTTGCTCTGACCGAAACCGACGACTGCAGGTCACCGCCAAAGCCTGGGGTGATGAAGGGGCAGCCGCGCCGGCAAGACTTCGTTTGATCAAACTTGGCGAAGTGGAGCGTGAGGCCGTAGCAAACGAACCCAATGCAGACTCGCTGAATCTAGACGTGGAAATCGAAGTAGGGCGCGGCTGCTGGATCGCAGCCCACGCCGTTTCCCATGACGGCGCAGAAGCACATACGACACCGATCTACCTCACCCGAGAAGGCTACCGCCACTGGGACCGAGATAAAGCCGGGGCTCTGCTGGAAAAGCAATTGAACGTCCTCGAAGAAATTGAATTCGAAATCTCCAAATCCGAGCGTCTGATCCGGTCCGGTGCCGGGCTGCTCGACTATTGGAATCGCCGTAGCGCCGATCAAGCGGAAGCCGTTCGCAAGAATGTTGCCGCGGCGCGGAACGAGTATCGGCGTTTGAAGCAATTGCTCGGCAACGAATAAGCTCTGTTGCTGCGGCGCCAGTCGGTGCGGGGGGACGCCCGGCATGCAGTGTTGGGGGAACACCGTTTCGGATGCATCGCAACCTCACATGCGGCAGCTTTGGTCTAGCTCTAGAAGTGTTAATAAATAGTCGGTCGCTTTCCTTAAGGCGCACCGATCTTCTACTATGCGAACCCCGATCCCTGCGCAATTGTGACCATTGCTGCATGCAAGCGAACTCTTAAGGCTTCTAGATGAGGGGGGACGCTACCTCATAAGATTATGTTCTTGATAAAACCGGCGAGTCCCCAATTTGGGACCAAACGTGCTATTGCTTAGCTACGCCTCTTATGGGGGTTTCGACTTAGATTCGGCATTAGAAAGACGTCAAAATACTTTCCCATAGGTTTGACGGTTCGTCCCATGTTCATGACGTCATTCAGAGCCGATCAGGGAACCAGCATCAACCTACTTTCGACCGACCATGCTGGCCAAATCCCCCTGAATTGACCGGTCGTCATAGCACTGGTCCGCCGCCAACGCGTGCGTCGCGCGGTATTTGGAAAGACGCTCAATCGGCACGATTGCCCGTTGGGTGCGTTCGATGTGGCAAGAGCCAAAGTGCGACTTACATTAAAGAACGATCAAAACTTCATCAGTCACTCTTCATGACTGTCACGCCTGGGTAATCGAAGGCACCCAGGTGGAGATCGTTGGTTGCAGAATACCTACGGTTTATAAGTAATGAAGGAAATTTGGCACTACACTAAATTCAGATAAGGGTTTAGTGTGGCGACGTTAATGCGTGCTTACCCACCTCATTCTCGACCAAGCAGGTTCGAGGTTTGATGAGGACATTTTTTTCCAGGAGATGAATTGAATGCGAAGAAGTACTGAGAGAGGTTTCACCTTGGTGGAACTACTCGTCGTGATTGCCATTATCGGCATCCTTGTGGGGCTGCTTTTGCCGGCCGTTCAGGCGGCTCGGGAAGCGGCACGCCGGATGAGCTGCAGCAATAATTTCAAGCAAATTGGTTTGGCAATTCACAACTATCACTCCGCCTACAAGCAGATCCCTATGCATGGCGCGGGGACTGATGACAAGACTGACAACGCCCAAAATTGGTGGACCAGCTATAACACCAACAATCACTGGCGGTTGAGCTCACTTGTCGCGATGACACCCTTCATCGAACAGCAAGGGTTGTGGGATTCGATCACCAACCCGAACGCGGAGCGAACCGATGGCAACACCGGTGCCGCGATCGGAACGCCGACGGCACCTTGGCCGCCGATGGGTCCAACCCCCCAAAATATCCAGTACATTCCATGGGCGACAGAGCTTCCGACACTGCGCTGTCCCAGTGACCCTGGAACTGGGTTGCCTGGCCTCGGGCGGTCGAACTACGCCTCCTGCATGGGGGATTCGTTCTGGCGCGCACAGCACGGTGACTTAGATCCCGATGTCGGGCCGACCAATGCCGGCTACGCCCAAGAATCTCGTGCCGCCAACCGTGGATTCTTCGTTCGTCACAAGGCGATGAAATTCCGTGACATCCTGGACGGTCTCTCCAACACCGTGGCGATGATGGAAATTGCGACCGACCTCGGAGATTTTGATACCCGAACGATTGGGAAGATTCACCCCAGCGGTCAGTCGGCTCAAACACAAATTCGTGACAATCCAAATCTGTGTCGCGAAGATCCCACAATGGTCGACCCGGAGCGTCCCCTGTTCTGGACGGGCGGTAGCATGGAAGGTGCCTCCAAAGGTCGCGGACTCCGCTGGGCCGACGATCAATTGATGCAGTCGATGGCTTTCACCATCCACCCGCCGAACAAGCCCGTTTGTATTCCTCACGATTCAAATGGTCCTTCGATCGCAGGCGGCTCGAGCCGGCACCAAGGCGGTATTCACGTCTTGATGGGTGACGGTGCGGTGACTTTCATCACCGATTCCATCGAAGCTGGGAACCAGAACAACCCGGTTGTATTTATCAACGGCACCGCCGCGAACAAGAACGTTCCCGGATCGCAAAGCCCGTTCGGCTTGTGGGGGGCTTTGGGAAGCCGCGCCGCTAAAGAAGTGATCGATGAAGCACTCTAAGTTGCGTCTTTGCGAAATCAGGTTCAGTTAAACCTGGCCCGATTTAGCGACTATCTTTCAACGAAAACAGCCCCTGAGATAATTCTCAGGGGCTGTTTTCATTTGTCGGCTGCAGGGTCAGCATTGGTCCGAGGCCGAATCAACGCGGTTGTTGGATTCATCAGAATGCTGATTCAAAAAATCGCTACGCCACGGTCGCCACGTAATGGGGTGGTGACTCAATGGGATGGCGGCGCAGTATCGCGGACGACCAAGAAGTGGTGACTAAACCGCTTCTTTGGGGCAATCACTGAGCGCCTTCCATCGCCTTCGATGCGGCCTTTTCCTCATCTGCGATCATTTGTTCATATTCAGCAATCGCGTCGGCATCGCCGCTGTCGACAACTGCTTCTGATTCACCGGAACCACAACCGATGAGCAACGCGGGAACGATCAAGAACAACAATGCAAAAATACGACGCATGGAATTTCCTAGCTTTGATGGGGAACGTGGATTCTGAAGCGATCAAGACGTCAACCTGACGCGCTGGTGATCACGGGCAACTGGTCGTTTGAAGATTCATACGGATCTCCCGTTTGCTTCATCAAAGGAACCATACGGCAATTACAAGCTCCAAGAGTTGCCACGCCTTCGGCGTACGATGTCTCCGGAACGGGATGCCGCAAACCGCGGGCCTCAGAGTCCGCAGGTCGTTGAGTAATTTACCATGTGATGATTTTTTTCCATCCCCTCTTTTCTTCGTGGTCGATGGACAATGCGGCCGGTAGGAATCGCACGTCATCCGCACCATGGGGTGGGAGTTGTTACCATAGGCCAACCGGTCGAACGCAATCCTTTCAAGGAATCTAGCACTGACCACCCCCTCCAGCCCTCCCTCCCCGAGACTGTCCTTCCATGACGCTACGCCGATTGAAACTGACCAGACTGAGTCAATCCGTTGAGAGTCAACCCGGCCTAAGCCGACCCGCGGGCACTTGTTTGCTCTCGCTTGTCTTCGGAGCCAGTTGTTTGATTTGCATTGCCCCGAAGGTCGACGCCCAGACTGTTACGGTGGAGTCCGTTTTGGGGGATACCTCGATGCCCGCATCGAGTGCCGTCTCTCAGGTATTTCCATATGGCATCACAGGCAAGACACCGCCTTCATTGACGAAGGTTAACTTCAAGGGGCAGAAGCCTTATCACAAGCACCGTATCAACCTGCGACTCTTTCAGGGCTGCCCTCAGGTCGAGGTCTCCGACGGCGGTCGACTTTGGGCGACTTGGTTCGGCTCAAACATCCAAGCCGAACGTGCGCCCTTCCATCAAGATCAATTCTCGGTCATCTCGACGTCAGCCGACGGTGGTAAAACTTGGAAAGAGGTTTTCATTTTCGATCCGAGTGATCTTCTCGGAGGCGGAGCTTCTGATCCGTTGTTATGGAAAGACGCCAAAGGCAACGTCCGCTTCGTCGCCCTTCGCAATATCGACTTCAAGGGGAAAGACGACTTCGCAACGTCGGCTTGGGAGTTCACGATGCTTGATCCCGAAGACGAGCATACCGCTTGGTCAGAGCCGCGGCTGTTAGGCAATAAAAACATGTCCGTCATGAAGCCTTTGATCTTTCCCGATGGGACGATCATGCGATCGATGGACGATTTCAAATTGGTAGGAAAGCCTGACCAAGTGCGAATTCGGTTTTTGAAAGAAGACGCCGACGGAGAGCCAATGTTTGTCTCGCAGTTGCCCGTCGACAACGATGCCGGATTTGCCGAACAGATGCCAATCATTCGGAAAGACGGGAGCTTGTTTACGTTTTACCGCGCCAAAAACGGACAGAAGTTTGCAGAGTCGTTCGACGGTGGACGGACCTGGAAACTGGGCGGTTACTACCCGATGCAGTTTTCGGTCAACACCAAATGCATCCTTAAAACGCTACCTTCGGGGAGAGTCTTGTTGGTCGCCAACGATGTCCAGTTAAGGCACGATGGCGGCAAGCGCGTCTATCTTTATACGGACGAGAACGGCCGCGAACGCGAACTGAAAACGAACCGAACGGTACGGACTCGGATGACCGCTTATCTGAGTGATGACGACGGCAAGACTTTTCCGCACAAGCTGTTGTTATGCGACGACGGGCAAATCAGCTACCCGTCTGCAACGCTGGGGAACGACGACGCGATCTACATCGTCTACGATCAGGGCCGTGGTGTGATCGGGCAGCATACGATTTTTCTGTCAAAGGTCACTGAAAAAGACATTTTGAACGGTAAGCTGATCAGCGGCGAGAGCTTTTTGAACAACGTCGTCAGCCGTCCGAGTGACGATGGCGGAGGACGCCGCGAAGGCGACAAAATTTAGTGCCGCGAAAACCCACGACCTGAAGTTGAAATTGCCTCTTCAAAACCCTACCCGCAAGGACACGCGATGACACGCTGGCCAGGACTTTCGCAATTTGAGTTGACCGACAATGTCGCCATCGTCACTGGCGGTTCGAAGGGGCTTGGTGAAGCGATTGCCGCCGGTCTGGCCTCGGCCGGATCGAACGTTCTGTTGGTCAGTCGACATGAAGATGAAGCACAGGCAGCGGCGGCTAAGATCAGCGACGAATACCCGGTTAAGTCGATCGGGATTGCTGCGGACGTGACTTCCGAATCTGACGTAACACGGATGGTCGAATTTGCCGATGCCGAATTTGGTCGTATCGATACGTTGATCAACAATGCGGGGATCAATATCCGCGGTCCGATCGATCAACTTTCACTCGATGACTTTCGGAAAGTTCAGCAAGTCAACGTCGATGCGTTGTGGCTGTGCGCCAAACACGTGACGCCGATCATGAAACGTCAGCGATGCGGGCGGATTATCAATTTGGCGAGCACGTTGGGCCTCGTCGGTTTGGCGAATCGGACACCTTACGCGGCAAGCAAAGGCGCGGTCGTTAACTTGACCCGAGCCCTTGCGATCGAACTCGCCGCCGATCACATCACGGTCAATGCGATCTGCCCGGGACCATTTCTCACACCGATGAATCTTCCGATCGCTGAAACGGAAGAAGCGAAGCAGTTCATCGTCGGTGCGACTGCGCTTCAGCGATGGGGCGAACTGAATGAGATCCAGGGCGCAGCGATCTTTCTCGCCAGCTCGGCGTCAAGCTACGTGACCGGAAGCATGCTCACCGTCGACGGAGGCTGGACGGCGCATTAGCCCTTCATCCATCGAACACCTGAGAGTGGACGGCGATCGATTGGGCTACAAGCCGCCGTTGGGATTCGCTTTTCGTGCGAGCACTGGACCAATGAGCACCGGTCGGGTGCAACCTCGGTGAACCAACGTTCTTGTTTAGGCAAGCGAGGCAAGTTGCAGTGCGGTTTCCTTAGTGTGAGCCATGAAATTTGGTTGTTCGCCGGGTGGGGCAGTGATAGCCTCGAGGGTGTGTCAGGTTGCCCTGACGTCCCTTAGTGACGCTCGATCGGTGCCTTCGGTTCCGTTGAGGTAACTTTGCTGATGTTTGATCGTTGGTGGCCTTGATGCGATTCCGAACTCATTTGTGGGGTGGAGATTGCAATGAAATGTTCGAAACGGACGGGTGGCTTTACGTTGGTCGAGCTTCTGGTGGTGATCGCGATCATTGGAATTTTGGTCGGATTGCTGCTCCCAGCAGTCCAAGCAGCCCGTGAAGCGGCGCGGCGAATGAGTTGTAGCAACAACTTCAAGCAGATCGGCTTGGCGATGCACAACTATCATTCGACGTACAAGGAAGCACCGCGGCACGGCACAGGGACACAGCCCAATCCGCCAGACGCTTGGTACCGCACGTCGACCATGGGCAATCGGTTCCGCCTCAATGCGCTCGTGTCGATGGTGCCGTTTATCGAACAGCAGGCGTTGTGGGATCACATCGCCAATCCCAGTTTGACACGGACTGACGGCGGTACGCAGGATCCACCCTGGCCGCCGATGGGGCCGACACCGGATCAGATTCAATACATTCCGTGGGTCAATGAGATCCCCACCTTTCGCTGTCCCAGTGATCCCGGGATCGGCTTGCCTGCCTTGGGGCGAACCAACTATGCGGCCTGCCTGGGTGATTCGATATGGCTCTTACACGTCGCCCCTTACAACAACGACCGCACCGCGATCACCAACGGTCGCGCCCGTCATGCGCGAGCTGCCCACCGTGGTTTCTTCAAGCCGTTTCAGGATTCAAAATTTCGCGACACGCTGGACGGTCTATCGAACACCATCGCAATGGGCGAGATTATTACGGCACTTCAAGACGGTGACATTCGTGGCAATGGTGTCGCCACCAACGGCGGTAACTCGGGACCGTTCGGGCTGGCTGCCTTGCGAGACAATCCTTCGATTTGTACCGACAACGGATACATCAACCCTGAACGCCCTCGTTTTTGGCTACCGGAATTTCAGCAAAAGAATCGCCGTAACTTTGCCCGCGGCCACCGATGGGCGAGTGTCTATCCGTTGATGTCGGGCGTCACGACGATCTTGCCGCCGAATCGCGAAGCCTGCGGTCGTTACAACGCGTTGGGCACGACGTTGGTCGCACCACCATCGAGTCGTCACCAGGGAGGGGCGCACGTTTTAATGGGGGACGGTGCGGTCGTCTTTATGACGGACTCGGTCGAAGCGGGCGATGCACGGGCTCCGATGGTGTGGCTGAACGGTACCGGAGAAGCGATGCCAGGGTCGCCAAGTCCCTATGGGCTCTGGGGCGCGCTTGGCACACGAGCAAGCAACGAAGTGATTGACGAGCAACTCAATCAATGACGCGTCCATCATAGTTCACCGCTTTCGCCGCTCGCGGTCACAATCGCGGCGGCCCCTAATTCACCATCATCCGCTACGCTTTCCAATGAAACCTATGAAAATCACATTCCATTTCCTTTCCGTATTCTTGCTCGTCGGGACACTTTGCGGTTGCGACGATAGCGAAGGCAACTCACTCGCGACCGACGGTGCTTCGGCCGACGACTTCGCCCAGTACGAAGCCGACTTAGCTGCGGTGACCGCGGCCGAAGACAACGAAGACACGGGGGATGAAGACGCCGAATAGTGTACCGCTAATCGATCGAACTCTCGCTCATGCTTCTTCCGTCAGCTTGGGCGAGATCGTCGGCCGATCCGAGCGTCGTTTGATGATCGCATCGATCGAAAAGTTTCCCGGTCCGGTCAACAGGATGACCGCGTAAACCGCCAAGTAGCACGCCGCGAGTTCTTTCTTTTGCCAGGGATCATCGCCATGGATGACAAACAGAGCAATCACCATCGTAAACGCCAGCGGCAATGAGGCGAGGCGTGTTCCCAGTCCCGCGATCAAGAGTAGCGAACACCCCAATTCGGCGCCGATCGCCGCGATCAGGCTGAGTTGGTTCCCCATCCCCAAGGGATCAGGAAAGGTTTCTGCCATTTCGCTAAATCCACTGAGTTTTTGCCAGCCGTGGTTGAGCATTAGCAATCCAAAGGTGACGCGGAGCAAAAGCAGGCCACTAGAAGTCAATGTGTTGCGATTCATGAAGCGAGTCTGTTTGGGGAGTGTTCGGTAGTCCTTGTTCTCCGGGAGAGTACTTTCGGCCCCGCCCCGCCTTACACCTTCCCGGGGCATAAACTTCAAGTAACGTGAAGGGGGCGGCATGTTGCGCAATCACGACGTCTATTGCGTGACAAGTTTCGTCCCGTTGCCTCCCCTTTTTCGGCCCTGGCCGCTTTGAAAAAACTTTGATGTTTGCAAAACACTCGTTGCTTCCGATTGCGACAATGGTTGTCGCGTTTTTCCCGTTGCCACTGCGTGCCCAGATTAAAGCAAGCGGAACGCAGGTGCGGGGTGCGGATCTCTTCTCCGGTCGCCCAATGGAACGGATCGATCGCGGGTTGGTGGCGATCAGACAGCCCGGCGGTGCGTTTGTCAGTTGGCGACTATTGAGCACCGATACTGAGGATGTCGCGTTCGATCTCTATCGTCGCGAGGGTGACGGCCCGTTCCGGAAGCTCAGCGACGAATCGCTCGCGGCCGGGACGAACTATGTCGACTCTTCCGCTGAGGTCAGCAGCCGAACCGTCTATGCGGTGCGGACGGCCGGTGAAGCCGCACCGACCGATGGGACGGACACGGCATCGGTATGGATGGACGGATACTTAGAGATTCCGCTACGTCTGGCCGAGGGATATCGTGCCGGCGATTTGTCGATCGGCGACCTCGATGGCGACGGTCAGTACGAGTTGGTGCTGCATCAGATCAACACCCCCAGGGACAACTCACACAGCGGTCTGACCGGTACGCCGATTCTGGATGCATTTGAGCTTGATGGTGAGCACCTGTGGCGGATCGACTTGGGACGCAACATCCGTGAAGGTGAGCATTACACTCAGTTCCTTGTTTACGACCTGGACGGAGACGGTTGTGCCGAAGTGGCTTGTAAAACAGCTGACGGAACCGTCGATGGCAACGGCGACGCGATTGGAGATCCGGAACAGGACCATCGTGATCTTGACCGACGCTCGCGTTCGTATGGTCGTGTGCTTCGAGGGCCAGAATTTTTGACGGTGTTCGATGGGAAGACTGGTAAAGCAGTCGCAACAGTCGACTACGTCCCCGGGCGTGAGCCGATCGATGGCTGGGGAGGCATCGGTGGTAATGCGGGCAATGACGACTATGGAAATCGCTGCGATCGATTTTTGGCCTGTGTCGCCTATCTCGATGGCGTGCATCCAAGCTTGGTGATGTGCCGCGGCGTCTATGGTCGCACGGTGATGGCGGCATGGGATTGGCAATCGGGAGGACTTTCGCAGCGATGGGTATTCGATTCGGGAATCAATGCGCCACCCTATCGAGATGCCTCGCCTTACTCGGGCATGGGCGGTCATTCACTGGCCGTCGCAGATGTTGACCAGGATGGTCGTGACGAAATCGTTTACCAAGCCATGGTTGTCGACGACGACGGAAGCGGACTTTATTCGACAGGCCTACGCCATGGTGATGCGATGCATGTCAGCGACTGGTACCCGCAACGCCCTGGC
This sequence comes from Roseiconus lacunae, assembly GCF_008312935.1. Taxonomy (NCBI): domain Bacteria; kingdom Pseudomonadati; phylum Planctomycetota; class Planctomycetia; order Pirellulales; family Pirellulaceae; genus Roseiconus; species Roseiconus lacunae. Next base: position 47,056 of record NZ_VSZO01000001.1, read on the forward strand.
TTGGAAGTGTTTACGGTTCAAGAAAACGAAGAACGCAGTGAACGTTTTCAAACACCGGGCGCGGCGATGCGAGATGCTCGAACTGGTGAGATCCTCTGGAGTCACAGTCCCGGTCGCGATGTCGGATCGGGATTGGTTGCCGATATCGATCCTCGCTACTCAGGCTGTGAAGCATGGGGAGGTCCGGGAGGACTGCGAGATCAATCGGGACAATCGATCGGACGAGCCCCGAGGAATTCGGAGTTTGCGATCTGGTGGGACGGCGATCGTTTGCGAGAGTTGATCAGCCGGCGAGGACGAATCACCAAGTGGGACTGGGAGCGGGAGCGAGAGGTGTCGCTGTATTCGCCAGAAGGACGCGGAGCGCCTCGTGGCCCGAACTTGATCGGGGATCTGCTAGGGGATTGGCGTGAAGAGTTTTTCCTCGTCTCACCGGAGGGTGATGCGTTGCGCCTTTACTCGACAACCATTCCGACCGAAGAGCGTCTGCCGACTTTATTGCAAGACCATCAGTATCGACTAAGCCTCGTTTGGCAGAACGTCTCGTACAATAAGCCGCCTCATCCCAGCTTTTTTCTCGGACACACGTCCACCGCACAAGACTCTGACGCGATTCCGCTAGGTGTCACCAGCGGTGACGATCACTGATTCTGGCACCGGAGTGATACCAAAGGTCTCGACGATGATGGCGTACAAGACGGGAACCAAATAGAGCGTCAGCAGCGTGGTCAATAACAGCCCCGCGATCATGCACCAAGCGAGTCCCGCCCAAAGCGGTCCACCACTGAGTGCCAACGGAATTAAACCTCCGACTGTCGTCGCCGTCGTCAAAAAGATCGGCAGCATCCGCTGCTTCCCCGCATCCAGCAGGCTTCGGCGAAACGTCTCGCGGTCGATGCCTGCGATCACGCCGGTTCCATCCGAACTTTTCACCCTTTCGGCAATCAGGATATCGGCAAACTCGATAAAGATGATCGCCGTGTTAAGTACAATGCCAAACAGGGCCAAAATTCCGAGTTGGGGCATGAAACCAAGAGAGTTTCCGGACAGGAACAAGCCTAACCAAGCACCGGCCAGGGCGAGCGGTAAGGTCGCTAAGATCATCAACGGCTTGGACCATCCGTTGTACTGAACGATCAGGCACATCACGATCAGTAGAAACGAAATCGCAAAGGACGTCATCATTTGGCCGCCAGCCTCCTGACTCTCTTCATAGGATCCCCCGGTTTCAATCTTAAAACCGACCGGCAATGATGCCTCCAGTCGCCGAAAAGCTTCAAGGCTCAACACGCGATTGACCACATCGTTTCCGGTCACGCCCGGAGCCATTTGCGCCGAGACTTTGATCACGCGGTTCATGTCACGACGTTCGATTCGAGCCGGCTCCCACGAAAAGCGAAAGCCCGCCAGTGACGACAAGGGGATTTTTCCGTTGTCGCCTTCGACAAAGGACTCTTGCAGTTCACTGATCGATCGTGTTGCGTCGGGGCGTAGTTTGAAATAGATCGGGACTTGGTGATCGCCTTCGCGAAATGTCGTTAACTGTAAACCGGAGTAGTAGGAGTTCAGCGTTTTGGCGACTTGGGCGTTTGTGACTCCGGACAAGGTAGCACGATCTTTTTGGATGTTGACCAGCACTTGATATCCATCGACGCCCCAAGAGTCGTGCACATTCCAAGTTTCAGGCTGCTGATTGACGATCCGTTTCAAACGGTCGGCCGCTTGCCGCAGCAACGCCGGATCGGCAAAGCCACTTCCGATGACACGAAAGACCAACGGGTCGGCGGGAGGTCCGAGGGCGAGTTTCACCGGCACGATTCTCGCACCTACGACCGGATTGATCTGACGTTCTGGATCGCCTTGTTCGCAAATCATCCGCAACCGGTGTGCATACTCCGCCGTGTAACGGCCGTCGGTCGTCCGGACCAAGATTTCGGCAAAGTTGCGTGCCGGAGGTTCGGGCGACCAAGCCAGATGCCAACGTGAACCACCGCCACCGACAAGCGTACGCATCGCGCGAAGTTTTTCATGATGTCCGCCGTAGACCGGTTCGTCTGCACCGACCGGGCTAAGCCGGCGAATAATTTCTTCGACCTGTTTGGCGACTTCATTGGTTTGTTCGATGGTCGCCGTTTCGGGCAAATGGACTTTGACCGCAAATTGATCCCGGTTCGCATCGGGAAAGAATTCGGAGCTGACCGGCAGCGACATGACGAAGCCGAATAGACCGAGCGTGGCTGCCAGTGTGCCCCATTTCAATCGCAGGGCGACCATCCCCGTACGCTCGTAAACACGGAACAGCAGATTGCGTTCACCGCCGCCATCACTCGATCCCTTCCCCCATCGCTGACGTCGACCGAGACGCGGTATGCGCTCGCTAAATGTCCAAAACAGTCTGACGACCGGAGACGCCGGTCGATCGTTTTCGGGCGGCCGAATGAATAGTCCCGCCAAGATTACACACAGCGACATCGCCAACAGCCAACTGAGTGCCAGCGTCGTTGAGACCGTTACGGGTAGGCTGTAGACGTATTCTTTACCGCCGCCTTCGAGCGCGATCAGCATCGGAACAAATGCCGCCATCGTCGTCAACGTTCCGACCATCATGGGAATCGCAAGCGTGTTGGCTCCTTCGATGGCTGCCGGGAACGGAGCCATCCCGGCGATTTGATTGGTGCGAGCTTGGTCGCAAACCTGGACCGCGTTGTCCACCAGTAGCCCCAGTGAAATGATGAGTGCGGCCAAAGAAATCTGTTCGAGCTGGACGCCGAAGATCGAAATGAAGCCGATCGACATCAACACGACGATCGGAATATTCGCAGCCATCACAAACGAGGTCCGCATCCCGACGACAAGGAAGACAACGACGACAACAATCAGAACCGCTTCGATGACGTTGAGCACGACTTCGCTGATCTTGGCGGAGACGTTTTCCGACTGATCACTAACCGGCGTCACCGCAATGTCTGGTGGGAGCCGTTTTTCGACATCGGTCAGTTCCTGGAGACGCCGTTTGACGGAATCACAGATATCGATGATGTTGGAACCCGACTTCATGGTCACCCCCAGCGTCACCGCTGATGTGCTCCGGTCGGGATCCCCATAACGACAATAATACTTTGCCGGATCTTCGTAGGCGCGGCGGACAGATAGCCCCAAGTCAGTTAGGTAAACGCTGTTTCCACCTTCGTCCGTCTTGACGACGCTGGCGATTTGATTGATCTCATTAATCGCGTTGAACTCACCTGCCGGTTTTACGGAGAAGTGGCCCGCTGGCGTATCAATTTCACCACCGGGCTGAATGATGTTGCGATCGGTGGCAAGCTGTTCGAGCTGCTGAGTGGTCAGGTTCAGCTGCGCCCAATTGGCTAAATCGGTTTCGATAAAGATGGCTTCGTCGCGCACGCCGAACATCTCGACTTTGGCGATCCCAGGAAGCAATCGTAAGTCGTCTTGAATGTCTTCGGCGAATTCTTCTAATTCGCGAAGAGTGTATTGGTCTTCCGGGCGTACGGAGTCGCGACCGTGAACGGGGGTCTGGTGAACGGCGAGGACCAGGATCGCGGTGTCACCGAATTCGTCATTGACGATCGGTTTGATCGAATCTTCGGGCATTCGGACGGATTCGACACGAGTGCGAACTTTGTCCCAAACGGACTGGATTTCATCTGGAGGTACCCGATCATCGAGTTCCACAAAGACCGTCGATTGGCCGGTCAGGGTGGTCGATCGAATGTGGTCAACTTCTTCAATGCTGATGACCTGCTGCTCGAGCTTGTCGGTGATCAGTTCCTCGACCTTTTCCGCCGGCGCACCGGGCCATGAAGTCGAAATCACGCACACTCGGATCGTAAACTCGGGATCTTCGCGTCTGGGAATCGTGAAATACGTCATCACGCCCCAAGCCATCAGCAATAGTGTGGCGGAGAAGACAATCGGACGGTAACGAACGGCAAGCTGAGGGAGGTTCATTGCGGTACCTCCGATTCGTCATTCTTCGCCGTTCCACCCGCTGCAAGATCAGTTGCGGCGACTTCGATGGAACGAGTTTCCTCTGGCAGTTCGCTCGTGATCACGTTGACGCGTTCCCCATCCATCAAGAAATGGACACCGCCGACTACGATCTGGGTTCCGTCTGGAAAATCGCCTTGGTCGGTCGATTCGATCAGTACCAACGAACCGGTGTCAAGATTATCGGGAAGCTCGGTTCGAACCTCGGTCTTCTTTGCCCGGCCATCCTCGACAACAAACACATACGTTCGACCGGATTCTTGATAGATCGCTTCGACCGGGATGTAGTACCCCAGTTTCGGCTTACCATCGGACAAGCTTGCGTTTGCCAAGTCACCGGGACGTAGCATCCAGTGTGGACCGCCGTCGACCACCACGGACTCACCATCCCATCGATTGCGATCGCCCGCGGGGAATTCCAATTCGCCAATGATTAATGACTCCTGATTCACGGTGGGCGAATCAGTCGAGTCGACCGTGTTGAAAATCACCGGCCGAAAGACCCAGTTGCCGAGAAATGGAATCTTTGCATCTAGCACGGTGATGTAGTGCCTACGAACCTTGGTGACCTCTTGAAGCCGCTCACCGAATCGGGCGTTGGTCGCAACCCAAACGTAGTCACCGCTGTCGTCGTGGTCGATCGAGTTTTCTTCGACAAGCAAGATGTTTTCGGGGGCGCCGATGATCTTGTTAAGCTTCATCGGCCAAATGTCTTCGGTTCGTGCGTAGGCCTCGCCACCGGGGATTTGGGACAAGGGAGAACGGTATTGCTCATTCATAATCAATAGCGACACGCTGAAGGTTCGTGTCGAAGGATCGGCACTCGGGGAAACGTTGTAGACCATCGCGTTTCGTTCCGCCGGTTCACCGTCGGGCATCACAAATGAAACACTCAGTTGCCGTCGCCGTTCCAGTGAACGCGACTGCTCGGCTGACACCTCGATCTCCACTTTAATGGGGTTGATCATCTGCAAAGTCAGCACCGGAGCCCCCGCCGAAACAACGCTACCGGGAACCACATCTACTTCGGAGATCTGACCGGGATAGGATCCATAGAGCACGGTGTTTTCCAAGTCTCGCTGTGCGTTACGTAGCGTCTGCTTGGCTGCTTTGACACGAGCCTCGGCGGCTTTCAATTCGACTTTCGCTTGGCTACTCGATGCCTTGAGTCGATCGAGCCGAGCTTCCTCTGTCGCGATCCGGTTCGCCGCATCTTCGTATTCAGAGATCGACGCAGCGTTGGACTTGCGTAGCTGCGCGATACGATCAAATTCGTTCTTGGCAAGTTTTAGATCCGCTTCGGCCGATCGAATATCCGCTGGGATGGATTCGCTAATTCGCTCGGCGATGACTTGCGAATCCAACTGAGCTGCTTCCAGCGAAGCTTGGGCAGAATCAACGGCCACCTCGTATTGCTCAGGATCGAGGGCGGCCAACGGGGTGCCTTCCTGGATAATCGTCCCATCGACGTCAACCGTTCGGCCTTCGATGTTCCTTCCCGGTTCGAGCACCCACATGACTCGTCCCCTGACTTCGAATCCGATCTGCTCGGTTTTCCAAGAAGTAACGGATCCAGAAACGGTGAACGAGTTTTCGGGGACAAACTTCGTGACTTCCATCGCTGTCACCGGACGCGGCGATTTGGGCGGAAGATCCGGTTCGCTTTTGGAGCAACCACAGAACGCTAAGATGCCCACAAAGGCCCATCGCAATCCGGTTTGATTCATGAACGCGAGCGAATTTGTCATGAGAAGTTGCTCGGAAAGGTCGCTGAGAGACGAATGAAGCGCACGACTGGAATGATGACAACACACCTTCTGGTGCCTTGCCGGTTTGGCTTTATCGACCCAACGCAACTCTTTCGTGGGAAAGGTGATCTACGATTTCTCTTCGTCGCAGGATGCGAACAGACCGCTATGATTCCAGCCTTGACGACAAGGGGCTTTCGCACGCACGGCATCCGCCAAGCTAAAAGTTACACTGCCGAGTGTAGTTTTCGGTATTGCGCAGGTAAACCCCTGAGTGTAAATTATTGGTTATGGGCAATTGCATCGCCCTTTTCGTTTGATTCGCCCTGGGCAGATGGGCATTCGTGTCACACATGGCGGCGAGCCGCCGGGTTGGATGGTGATGAAGTACTCCGAACGCAAGCGAGCAGACATCTTGGCTGCGGCGGTCTCTGAGTTTCGTGCGTCCGGTTACGACAGCACCAGCATGGACCGCATTGCCGAAGCCGCCGGCGCATCGAAGCGCACGGTCTACAACCACTTTGGCAGCAAGGACCAAATGTTCGAGGCGATGGTCCACGAGATGATGTCACGGGCGGATCAGCTAATGGAATTTCGTTATGACTCGGAATTGCCGCTCGCCCGGCAGTTGAAATCGATTTCAGAAGAGATCTTGAGTGTCCTGACGGACGAGGGGTACAGGGATCTCGCTCGTGTGGTGCTTTCACGATTGATGATCGTCCCCCAGTACAGTCGGATCATTTCTGAACACACCGAGCAGATAAATACCATGTTGGCCGATTGGCTACGGGCCGCACACCGCGACAAGCGTTTGAAGGTGCCCCGCCCCGAAGTCGCCGCAGATCAGTTGGTCGGGATGTTGATGGGATACGGGTTCTGGCCAGCCTTGTGCGGCGTCGAAAAAACATCGCTGGATGTCAAGCAAGCGACCTTCATCAAGCAAACGGTGTCCATGTTTTTGCAGGGGTATCAAGCGACGTAGCTTCACCCTTTTCGCCATCGATGGTGTAATTACCGGTGGACCTTGGCAGCGACTGAGGATTTGGTATCAGCTTCGGGATCTACTTAGAAACCGACGGCAGACCCCTGCGTGCCGGCTTGCGGACGGACGCCATCGGTCGCTTCGGCTCACGATTTGCATCCTGAATTAGGATTTGCATACCGATAGATATTTTGATTCGCACTGAGGGCGTTTGTCTGAGTGGTTGAGCCGCTTGCCGTCGACGCCGCTTGCAATTGACTACGGCTAAATCTTCCGTATCAGGACTGATGCCCGTCGGCTAACGAGCCGCAATCGACGAATCATGCTCTCAGACGCGCTGATCGCGAAAAACTTTTCTCGTATTGAAAGGTTGATGCACCGGTGCGGTACTCCACAGCAGGTAAGCAAAACAGGTAAGCACACCCTGCCTGTAGAAACGTAATCACTCGCCGAAGGAACAAGGAAATGACATTTCAAATCAAAGATTCAGTCGCATTGGTCACGGGTGCAAATCGCGGAATTGGCAAGGCAATTCTAGAAGCATTGCTCGCAAATGGGGCTGCCAAGGTATATGCCGCCGTCCGCGATGTTTCTTCGGTCGAGCCACTACGCCAGGCTCATGGCGACAAAGTGGTTGCCCTGGAGATCGATTTGACCCGCCCGGAAACCATCGCAGCGGCTGCGGGTTCGGCGTCCGACGTGACGCTGGTGGTCAACAACGCAGGGGTCTTGAAGGCCGCAAGTGCGCTTTCCGATGATGCGATCGAATCATTTCAGTTTGAAATGAATGTGAATGTCTACGGACTGATTCGTGTCGCGCAAGCGTTCGCCCCCGTACTTAAACGCAACGCCGCGGCCGGGACTGGTCACGCAGGTGCGGCGCTCGTTCAGCTCAATTCGGTGGCATCGCTAACCAACTTTCCCGACTTTGCCACGTACTCGGCATCGAAGGCAGCGTCTTATTCGATCACCCAAGGTCTCCGCGCTCAGCTCAAACCGGAAGGCGTTGACGTCGTTAGCGTTCACCCAGGGCCGATCGATACTGACATGGCAACCGACGCCGGGTTGCATGAGATGGCAGAACCGCCAAGCCTTGTTGCTGACGCGATCGTCGAGGCACTTCAGAACGGGCAATTTCACGCGTTCCCGGATTCGATGGCCGTGCAGATTGGTCAAGCGTACGCCTCGTTCGCTGAGAACGTGATCGAGGCTGAAACAGAAGAAGCCGCCGCAGAGGCGTAGGTCGCATTTCGTGCAGTGGGTTCCCGCCAAACGCGAAATCGTCGGCGATGACCTCGCGAATTCATTGCTGTCGGGCGAAAGTCGCAAGGGTTTCGAAATCAACTTAAAGATCGGGCTTGATTCGAGAATTGCCCGAACATCGATTTAGTTTTTTGAAAATACCGCGAGTCCGACGCCTAGCATCCAATCGTCGGCCTCGCGGCCTTCTGTCGCGATCATGTATCGCCCGTAGCTCGTTAGGCGAATGCGAGGGGTCCACCAAAAGTGGGCGCCGACTTCGGGATAAACCGCCGCGAACGCCCCCGAAAAGCGTTTTTTCTTTTCTCGGTTTTCGTCGACCCAGCCGTCATCGTCGTTGTCGATACCATCATCGGAAGCATCGACGGTTTCTCGTGCCGCTCCCGCGTAGACGCCAGTTCCGACAAAGGGAGCGAGTCGACTGGGGGTTTGCACACGTAGCCCGACATCGGCACCGGTAAACCAATCGTCTTCGTTGACCATTCCCATCAACGAAGCACGCCCGGTCAAGTAGCTCGTCATGTAGGCTTCCCCCCCTACATCGAGCGACATCAAACTATGGTCCGAGTCGGGGCGGTAGGTGTAGCCTCCGGAGGCAAACATCCCGGTTGCTCCGTCAAGGAATCGAGCATCCAACGCTTGCTTAAGTTTTCCCGGGATGTCCCAGCGTTCGGCGCCGTCGCAGTACTTAGCGGCGTAGTCGGCGTCGTCCATCGCCCACCTCGATTTCAAGATCCCCGTCGGCATCGCGCAGCCGGACACCAGCGTTACCGCGATCAGTAGCCCATTCGCTAACGCGAGACCTTTCGCGGTCGCGATTCGTAAATGGCGAGCGGATCGATGGGGCATTCTATTACCGTGAACTGGACGTCAGGTCGACACGGGAGACTCTTTCCAAGACGCTGTGTCTGACACACCAACGGTTCAGGTAGCATACAGCGGCTTTCGGCCACAAGCCAAGTTATGGTGAAGTATCGCCGTTGCCGAAAAAACAACCCTAAAACACCTCATCGGGATTGGTTTCCTCGTCGATTTAGCCAAGCAACGATGCGGCATCGAGGGCGTCACCGACGACTCCGACGGCGTCGACATCGCTGGCCAATTTTAAGCCTCGACCGGCGGAAACAACTTCCGAAACGCGTGTGTTGGTAGGGAAGGTCTTGTGCGGAATCCGCGCGTTGATCGCGCCAATCCGAAGAATCAATGCCCAGTTATCCTTTCGGAAAAAGCTGGCGACGCGGGCGATCGCGCCTCCATTGGGGACGAAACCTTTGAAGAACTCTTCCAAGTAGATCTTGGCGGCATTCGACGAGCTCAATTTGCCCACGGTGACATGGAACGTATCGAAGTGCTCGTCAGTTTTAACGACCAGATTTCCGTGCTCACCCAGCCACCCCTTGATCTGCTTCTGGGTTCCCTGAATGATGAATTTTCCGTTCGAAGGGGTAAGTCCAATCATCTTCAGAAACGGCACCGTTCGGATTTCATAGCCACCACCAATCCCGGTGCCTTTGTCTTTCATGTAACCAGCAATTAACGACATCTTGTTGTTTCTCTCGAGTCTTCGGGGGATGCTTCAGTGACGCCTGTCCCGGGCCGTGGCAAAGGACCATCGTCAACGGCACCATCGACCGCTTCTGCGGGTGGCCCCTCAGGCGGCACGGCACACGACCGCACGAGCCGGAGAACGGAGTCGTCGGCTCTCAAGAAAGCTGCTCATTCGCCATCGGAGGCCAAGTCTAAATCGGGTTCGTTTCGTCAAGTTCCCATCAGTGCGCTAGAACAGCCGATCCGATGCCCGGTTTTGTGCGGACGATGCAAATGCAGCTTAGGTCAGAAATGACACGATGAAAGCGGACAGAATCAGAATGATGTTCGGGCCGTTACAATGAACGGCTCAATGCCGCCGGCCATCCCCATCAAAGCGCTCCCCAAGCATCTTCCTACCCCACTGTTTTGTATGTCTCATTTGGTTGCCCACCCAAAACGAAGCGTCATTTTCTCACTCGCGGTGGCGTTTGTCGCGTTGGCCTACAATTCACCACAAGGTTTCGGCCAACAGAGTACCGAACAAGGGCATTCGCACATGCACACGAATCGACTGATCAGCGAAACCAGTCCCTACCTGTTGCAGCACGCCCACAACCCGGTCGACTGGTATCCGTGGGGCGAAGAAGCATTCGCGAAAGCTAAAGAAGAGAACAAGCCGATCTTTCTATCGGTCGGATACTCCACGTGCTACTGGTGCCATGTGATGGAGAAAGAATCGTTCGAAGACCCGGATGTTGCCAAGGTCATTAACGAGCACTTCATCGCAATCAAGGTCGATCGCGAAGAGCGGCCGGATATCGACGAGCAATACATGTTGGCGACGCAACTGTTGACCAGTCGTGGTGGTTGGCCGAATTCCGTTTGGCTCACTCCCGACGGTGATCCGTGGATGGCCGGAACGTATTTTCCAAAGCAACGTTTCATCGTCGTTCTTGAACAGCTTCAGAACTTTTGGGTCAACCGTCGCGATGATGTGAATCGCCAAGCCGAATCGATTGTTCGTGCAACCGAACAAGCAGGCAGCCCAAGTGTCACGGAAACGGTTGAGCTGTCGCTGGAAATGGTCGAGCAGGCAACCGACGAGTTTCTCTCACAGTTTGACGACGTTCACGGTGGCTTCGGTGGTGCGCCAAAATTCCCGCCCCACGGCACACTATCGTTTCTGATGCAGCGATACCGCACGACAGAGAATCCCAAGATTCTTCAAGCGGTGACCAGAACGCTCGATGCGATGTGGTTGGGAGGATTTCATGATCACATTGGTGGCGGCTTTCATCGCTACTCGACGGATCGCAAGTGGTTGCTGCCCCACTTCGAGAAAATGCTTTACGACAACGCGCAGCTGATGGATGCTTATGCCGAAGCTTATGCACTGACTCAAAAGCCCCGATACCGAGAAGCGGTCGCGGACATCTATCGATGGGTGAACCGAGAAATGACTTCTCCGGAAGGCGGGTTTTATTCCGCCATCGATTCAGGCGAAGTCGGCAAGGAAGGCGAGTCGCTCATTTGGTCGACCGAACAACTGGAGAAACCTCTCAATCAAGAAGACGCAGATCTTTTTTCCGAAGTGTACCAATTCAGTAACGAAGGCAACTTTCGGGAGGAAGCGAGTGGCGAGCGCATTGGGAAGAACATTCCTTATCGGGTGCAGTCTCTCGATGAAATTGCACAACAATATGGTGAAGACCCCAAGGACTTTCGACGCCGTATGCATGCCATCCGAGATGCTCTCTTGGAAGAACGACTTCATTGGCCCCAGCCACACAAGGACGACAAAATCCTGACCAGTTGGAATGGGTTGATGATCAAATCCTTGGCCAAGGCGGGACGTTTGCTCGACGAGCCTGCCTATCTTCAGTCTGCTAAGAAAGCAGCTGACTTTTTAGTCAAAGCGATGATGACCGATGAAGGCGCAATGAGATCTTTTCGGAACGGTCAAGCGAAACAACCAGGCTTCCTCGATGATCATGTATTCTTAGCCGCAGGTCTGTCTGAGTTGGCTAAGGCAACTGGTGAAGATGACTATATATTTCAAGCAAAACGTTTGATCGATCACCTGCGAAACGAATTTGAAGATGCCGAAGAAGGTGGGTTCTTTCAAACCGGCAAGACACACCAAGAGCTACTCGTGCGATCGAAGTTCCTTGGTTCCGGCGGTAACTTACCCAATGCAAACGGGATCGCCGCGGAATTGATGTTCGAATTGTCAGAAGAATTCAATGATCCGGCGCTTCGTCGATCCGCGGTAAAAACATTGAACGCCTTCGCCGTCGCGATCGATCGGCAAGCTCATACGAACGAAGATCTATTGAAAGCGATCGAAACGTGGGTGATACCAACGCTTGACGCAAAGCCAACAGCCGACGATCGTCGACTGATCGTCCGCGGTAGTCCCGTCACGATGGAGGCGAGGGTCGCGTCATCCGATCAAACCGAATCAGCGCAAGCGAAGTCGAATCGTCTGGTGGTGACGGTGAAAATCGATCCCGGTTTTCACCTCTATGGTGAAGCCGGTGACAAACGCTCTAGCGATGCCCCCGTTTTGGTTCGTCCGGTCAGACTGACCGCAAAGCCTGGCCCGGCCATTCGAATGCAATCGATAGTGATGCCCGCCGCTACGAAAAAAAACGACCCTGTTTTAGGGAGGGAACTGGCAATCTACTCGGGGACGCTCGAAATCGAAATCCCATTCTCGATCGAACCGGTCGCGGCTGGTTCGGCAGAGTCGATTCAGTTGGAGTTGCAGTTTCAGGCCTGCGATGACATGCGGTGTCTTCAGCCGCAAACGCTTTCGGGGACTTTGCGGATTGATATTCAGTAACGACGCGAACCGTCTTGGTTGAATCGATCGAGGAGACGTTGAATTTCTAAGTGAACCAACGTTGACGTTGAGATCGCCAACCAGTGCCGATCTCGAATCGTAATCGGAGAAATTTCGGACTCGCCCCCCAACCTTGCCCACATAGAAGGCCTGACCATCGTCTCGATCGTGTCGACAATTTGATCGTATCGGTGATCCTGACGTTGCCATGGACCGTGTGAAGTCACGTTGGACTCCACTTTGTCGGCGTCGCCGATAAGCGGCGTCACATCGTAGAGTCGGACGATTTCCGCTTCTTCGGCAGTTTCCGATGTCGTGATGATTACTCGTCCGTGACGAATTAAAACCTCTAGATCGAGCGTCCGTAAGCGTTCGGTAATGTCAACGAGCAAAGAAGGCGATCCGAATGCCGGATTCTGTATTTGCACGGATCGTGTCCACCACGGTCGAGCTAAATCGCTAGCGTCCGGCGCGTTGATTTCGACGGCAGATTGGGGGCGCCAAATTTGGGTCCCGTTTTCAATTTGCTCATTCAAATCAATCCCTAGTTCTTCGAGAGATCGAGTGTCGATGACCACCGGAACGACGCTTCCCAAATCATGGGCTAGTGTGGCGATTGTCAAGTCGCTCTCCCAAGCGAACGAGGTTGGTTGGTTAAGCAACGCAAGAACCTGAGCCTCCTGTGGAGGTGTCATCATGGGATCACAGGGAAAAGAAGCGATCTTCGAGCCCGGACTTGATTGGACCTCAGCGGTTCGATCGACCCCCGATTGAAACATCATTACGAACGGGTCCGGTGATCGTCCTTGTCCCCATCCCGGATTCCTGACGAAGAATACGAATAGTATGACGATCGTTAATCGTAGTCGACGATGAATCAAGCAACGCATCTAATCACTCTCCTAGTGCTTGAAGCCTTTGGTAGTCAGTTGCCTTGAGCAATTGGTATGCCGCATGCGAATCACAACGTTTTACAAGCTAGCAGGCCTTCGTTGTTGTATCTCGCAAGGCGAATTGATACGTAGCAGTTGAATGATGCAACAGTCCTGCTTTTGTCTCGAGATGACTGCAAGGAGTGAATCGATGCGGGTAACCCGATCGTGTAAACAGAGATTGTTCGAGATCCGTAACCATGCCCACATGCATCGTGCCGGAAGATTGGTTCGGTGGATCGCAACCGTTGTAATCATCGTCGCGGTCGACTTTCCGGTCGCGGATGCTCAACCGTCGGTGATCGATCACGATGCCATTGATGTCGCCAGTTCGATCGAATCCGTCACGGTCTTTCGGCAGGAAGCAAACGTCATTCGCGAGATTCAAGTCGCCCCGTCCACTTCGATGCAGACCCTGCGGGTCAGCGGCCTGCCGCAAGCAATGCGGATACATTCCATCCGCTGCGAACCAAGTCCGACCATCAATGTCCGATCGGTGCGCGTGCTTTCGCATGTGGAAGTCCGCGATCGGAAACAGGAGGAACAGCAAAACGCATCGATCGCACAGACACAGCAGGCGATCGAGGAAGCTCAGCAAAACGTCGCGGCGATTGAGCGGGACTTGATGACGATCGAAAACTTGGTGCAGTTTTCGGCCAAACAAGCAAATCATGACCTCCGCCAAGCAACGTTGGATGCCGAATCGATTACCGAAATAGCGGATTTCGTGATGCAGCGGCGACGCGCGCTCGCGAAGGAGTTGTTGAAGGCACAGCATGCATTGCGTGCAAAGCAACAGGAGCTTGAAGGGATAATCGCGGAGATCTCGGAAGAGACTGATTCGGATACCGAGCAGACATTTGACGCGATCATCCGAGTGGATGCAACGGAGGGCGGGCCGTTACGACTGAGCTACTGGGTGGATGACGTTTCTTGGCAACCGAGCTATACGATTCGCGCCACATCGAATGTTGATGTTGAAGACGAAATTATGATTCAACTTGACGGTCACGTTTCCCAGAGTAGCGGTGAGGACTGGAAGGGCGTCAAGTTGGTACTTTGCACCGGCGTGCCAGACGTCAAAGCGGACGGTCCGGTCCTGGCACCGTTGCGTGTCACAGTCGATGGTGCGAGTTCAAAATTCGATTCACCAGGATTGGGAGGCGATCAATCGATTCCCGCATGGGTTGATCCTGGCGAATGGCAAACCAACTTGCGACTCAATGCCGACGCGTCGACCAAGCAGGTTCAGGAGATCAATCAACCTGCATCGGTGCAACGTGATCTTGCGAGTGACGCAGGGCAAAACGTCTCCGATGAAACCTACGTGATTGAGCGTGAAGTAGACGTCCCCCATCGAGCGATCAAGCAATCGGTAACGGTTTTGCAATCGACCGTGAAGGGCGACATCTATCGGGTCGTGGTTCCGCTGCTGAGTAGTTTTGCTTATCGCGAAGTTGAGGTCGAAAACCGATCGGGAGAAAACTTAGTCGGCGGCGATGCGATGGTCTTCTTGGATGGTCGGTTTGTTGGCAGGACAACTGTTCCTCCGACGGCCGCCGGTGGCGAGTTGTTACTGGGATTCGGCGCGGATCGGCAAGTCCGCACCCGCCGCGAATTACTCGAACGAACTGTCGAGCCTAAAGGCGGCAATCGCCTGACAACGCTGAAGTATCGCTTGGTGATTTCCAATTTTCACGATCAAGCGGTTGACGTCCATTTGTTCGATCGCTTGCCCATCAGTGACAGCGAAACCGCCATTGATCTGATCGCCGACGAAACGTCACTCGGCACGTTATCCGATGACGCGAAATACCTTCGATTGGTGCGGCCGACAGGGATTCTTCGTTGGGATTTGCAAGTTCCCGCTAAGCGATTCGGTAGCGACGCCTACGACCACCATTATCAATTCACAATCGAAATGGACCGTACGAAGACGATCACAGGAACGGATTTGCAGCGGCAAATCAACCAGGACTTACAATTCCAGCGTTTCAACGGTGGGGGCATGGGGGGTGGGATGGGAGGCGCCGGTGGCGGAGGTGCGCGATGACTGAGGGGCGATTCGGGAAAGCCGTCTAGAAAATTCCATCAGAATTTCATCGGCTTTCACGGCGGGTTACGTTGCCAGACGGCTTCCTTGTTTCGCCGGAAGGTGGCTGAAATTCACATCCGGCAATTCGGTGGTTTGACCCCCTGTTGCCGAGGTGGCCGCATTGTGGTTAGAGCGGTTGACCTGCTCCGGAGGGCTACTACGATTCGCGGCTAATCGATTAATCTTCAACCAGTTTCGCGACCCACCTCTAATGCTGAATTTCTTTCGTCGGCAGACTGCCAACACTAAGGATGATGTTCTCTCTGGCTTGACCGTAGCCTTGGCGTTAGTGCCCGAAGCGGTCGCGTTTGCGTTTGTCGCCGGCGTGTCGCCGTTGATCGGTCTTTACAGCGCCGTGTTTATCGGGTTGATCACCGCTGTCCTGGGTGGTCGTCCCGGGATGATCTCCGGAGCGACCGGGGCGATGGCAGTCGTCGTGGTTGGCTTGGTCACGATTCACGGGATCGAGTACATGTTTCCTGCCGTGATTCTGTGCGGATTGATTCAGATCGCGATCGGATTTGCTCGGCTTGGAAAGCTGATCCGCATGGTCCCGCACTCAGTCATGCTCGGCTTTGTCAATGGGTTGGCGATTGTGATTGGGATGGCTCAACTGGGCAGTTTCAAGATCCTTGATCTCGACGCCGGGGAGATGGTTTATCTCAGCGGTATTCGCCTGTGGTTGATGCTTGGCCTGGTCGGATTGACGATGCTAATCATTGTCGGATTGCCGCGTTTCACCAAAGCTATTCCCGCGTCGTTAGCCGCGATCTTGGTCGTCACGATGATTTCAGTTGGAATCAATCGAAGCGGGCAAATCGCCGGCGACGGGATTTCTTCGAACGCGATCGCTACCGTGGGTGACATGTTGGCAACGCATGCGACAGCGGCAACCGCCAGCGAACAACTCGCCAATGGCCAGGAGATCGTCCCCGTCGAGGCATCGATCGGCGGTGGACTTCCGAAGCTGTTTTTCATGGAATACTTGGTTCCGGAGTTCAGCTTCGAAACCTTGAAGATCATCTTTCCGTTCGCCCTTACGCTTGCCGGTGTCGGGTTGATCGAATCACTGATGACGTTGACCTTGATTGACGAGATCACCGAAACGCGGGGACGCGGTAATCGCGAATGTGTCGGCCAGGGTGTCGCAAACTTGGTGTGTGGTTTGTTCGGCGGCATGGGTGGCTGCGCGATGATCGGTCAATCATTGATCAACGTGAATTCGGGAGGTCGGGGACGTTTAAGCGGCATCACGGCAGCTTGTTGTTTGATGCTGTTTATCTTGTTCGTCGCTCCGTGGATCGAAATGATCCCGATGGCAGCTCTTGTCGGAGTGATGTTCATGGTCGTCATCGGGACGTTCGAGTGGGCCTCGATAAAGATGATCAGCCGGATTCCTCCCTCGGACTACTTTGTGATGGTCTTGGTCGCGGGCTACACCGTCGTCATGCACGACCTCGCGACCGCCGTCATCTTGGGTGTCGTCGTTTCGGCTTGCGTATTCGCTTGGAAACACGCGACTCACCTAGGTGCGGATACAAAAATTAACGAAGAGGGAAGCAAGGTCTATCAATTGCATGGCCCGCTTTTCTTTGCTTCGGCGTCTTCCTTCAAGGAACTCTTCGACGTTCAGAATGACCCCGAAGACGTTGTGATCGATTTCTATTACACCCGCGTCTACGACCAATCGGGAATGGAAGCGATTCGGACGTTGACGGAGAAATACCAAGCGGCAAACAAGCGTCTGCACCTGACACACCTCAGCGAAGAATGCCGTACACTGCTCGATCGGGCGGGTGAGCTGGTCGAAGTCAATCTCTCGGAAGACCCGCAGTATCACGTCGCAACCGATCGTTTGGCATAGGGGCGAGTGTCAGATAATCGTTGGAACGATACCGCCATCGCTTCGTAGGGCGGCGCCGTTGATTGCCGATGCCAAAGGGCTGGCGACGAAGGCGACCAAGTTGGCGATTTCTTCCGGATTGATCAGCCGCTGGATCAAAGAGGTCGGGCGGTTTTCGGATACAAAGTTTTTCTCGGCTGATTCGAATGACTCGTCAGGATAGAGCCCCTTGACGAATTCTCGAACGCCGGGAGTGACGGTCGAACCCGGTAGGACCGAATTGACCGTGACTTTGGTTCCTTTGGTTAATTCCGCAAGACTGCGCGAAAGCGTGAGTTGAGCCGTCTTGGTCATCGCGTAATGCGCCATCTCTGGGGCCGGCAGCACACCCGATTCGCTGCTGATAAAAATGATGCGACCGCTGTTTTGGTCAAGCATTCGCTTGAGGTAGTGACGCGAGAGCCGGATTCCGCTCATCACGTTGACATCAAAGATTTCGCGCCACTGATCATCCGTGATGTCGAAGAAATCGACGGCCGCGAAGATTCCCAGGTTGTTCACCAAAATGTCCACCTCGGGGAATCGCTCGATGGTTTTCTCGATGCCTGCGACCGTCCCGTTATCGGCGGCCAGCCCCTGGAGTGTGGCGCCGGGGTTGTCCTCTAAAATCTCCTCGATCGCTCGATTCACCGAATCTTCGCTGCGTCCATTGATGACCGTAGTGGCTCCTTCCTGGGCCAAACGCGTCGCAATTGCCTTCCCGATTCCGCCACTTGATGCCGTCACCAGTGCCGTTTTTCCTTTGAGGTTCAATTCCATCGTTTTCTCCGCTTGAGCTTGCTTGCTTGGTGTAGGGAACTTTCTTGATCGGTCAATGTCTGGTCTGATACCGCCGGGCCCGAGTGTTCTTTCAAGAATTCCAGCGATCTCGCCGCAGACGGTGAGCTTCGACCGATTGCCAAATGAATCTGGGATTGTTTTTTCCTTGACCGAAGCAGAAAACTGCTTTATTGTTGATCGTAGATTGACGATAAACATAGTGTTGGTCGATGATGTGTGTTGCACGGTGGCAAGCCGTACCGGCGATGATCAGGCAAAAGACACGTGGCAAAAAAGAAAACGACGAAGAAGTGCGATCCGTCGCCGGCGAAGCTGACGCCGGATCCGGCAGCGGATCAATTAGCCAAACTGGCGTGGGCGATCGCCCATCCGGCCCGCGTTCAGATCGTACAACTCCTGTTGCGACGTGATGCGTGTGTATGTGGCGAAATTGTCAGTTCACTTCCACTTGCCCAATCGACGGTATCCCAGCACCTCAAAATCTTGAAGGAATCGGGCTTAATTCAGGGCGAGGTCGATGGGCCGAAGGTTTGTTACTGTATCAACGAAGCTCAATTGACCAAATTGAAAACTCTGGTCGGCAAGCTTTAGTGTTGGTGGCGAGCACTTCGTTCCAGTTCGACGTTAAGGTTAGCCACCATCCTGTTGTAGCAAGCGCGGCTGAGCAACGAGCGATCAATGATTGTCGCTCGGCGCTCCGAGCCGTTCGCGGTTTCTTATCGCACTATCAGCTCGGAGAACTGAGCGACATTGTCATGTGGCCGATATTTTTCACCCCGTCCAATCGCGCATCGGCGATGGGCGATTATTTGATTCGAACTGAATGGAGAGTTGAACCATGAGTCATGTGCAGATTTATGACCGAGCGATGTGCTGCAGTACCGGCGTCTGTGGACCTCAGGTCGATCCGGTATTACCAAAGTTCGCCGCCGACTTGGAGTGGCTTGAACGGGAAGGGCATCAAGTTGATCGCTTCAATTTGGCGCAAGACGCGGCCCAATACGCAGCAAACTCGACGGTCCAAAAGATGCTCGAAGCGGAAGGGGTGGACTGCTTGCCTCTGATTTTTGTTGACGGCAAGGTTGTCAGTCGCAATGAGTACCCGACTCGTGAAAACCTTGCCCTTTGGACCGAGACGAAGCTCCCTGTGAAGAACATGCTTCCGATGGCCGACGGCGGATGCAGCGGCGGTTCGGGGTGCTGTTAGGGCGGGTCTTTGCCGCAAACGCTCGATATTTTTGAGAGAGAGACTCATGCGATTTCTTGAACATCCCACTCGGCATCTTTTTTTTACCGGCAAAGGTGGTGTCGGAAAGACCTCGATGTCGTGCGCCAGCGCCGTCTCGCTGGCGGATGCCGGTCGACGTGTCCTTTTGGTTTCCACCGATCCGGCATCGAATTTGGATGAAGTGCTGGGGACGACGCTTTCGGGCAAGCCCACGCCGGTCAGGGGTGTCGATCATCTCTGGGCAATGAACATTGATCCGGAACAGGCCGCCGCCGATTACCGTGAACGGATGGTTGGACCTTACCGTGGCGTATTGCCGGAAGCTGCGATCGAGAACATGGAAGAACAGTTCTCGGGATCATGTACGCTGGAAATCGCAGCCTTCGACGAATTTGCAAAATTGCTCGGCGACGAAGCCACAACAAGTGATTTTGATCACATCGTTTTTGACACGGCTCCTACCGGTCACACCTTACGGCTTCTGACCCTGCCATCGGCTTGGTCTGGCTACATCGAATCGAATACCTCGGGGACGTCATGCATCGGCCCGTTGGCTGGCTTGCAAGAGCAGCAGCGGATCTATCAGGCCACCAAACAGCGACTCGGTGACGCCGCGGAAACCACCTTGGTCTTGGTCACGCGGCCAGAGCCATCGGCACTTCAAGAAGCCCAGCGCACCAGTGAGGAACTGCGTTCGCTGGGCGTCAATAACCAGCACTTGGTGATCAACGGAACCTTCAAGGCAACTGACCCCTCCGATCCGATTGCCATTGCGATGCAGCTCCGATGTGCTGAGGCGATCGACAACCTACCGAAAGGACTGGTTTCGCTTGAGCAAACGTCGGTGCGTTTGGCATCGGGGGGATTGATCGGAATCAATGCGCTGCGGCAGATTCGTGGTCTCGGTATCGATGCCGAGAACGACACCGCTCCTTCCGATGAAGTAAAGGTTTCGTCGGGACCAATGTTTTCGATGGATGGATTCACATCGCTCCGTTCCTTAGTAGACCAGTTTGCCGAGCAGAGGCATGGTGTGATCATGACCATGGGCAAAGGCGGGGTCGGGAAAACGAGCGTGGCCGCTGCGGTTGCGGTCGCCTTGGCCGAACGTGGGCTGAAGGTTCATCTGTCGACAACCGATCCGGCCGCCCATTTGCAGTCTGCCCTGGCAGACGAAGGCCTCGATGGCCTTTCGATCAGCCGGATCGATCCGGCGGAGGTCACCAACCGATACCGTCGTGAAGTGATGCAAACCGCGGGAGCTGATTTGGACGAACAGGGCAAGGCGCTGCTGGACGAAGATTTGCGATCACCGTGCACCGAAGAGATTGCCGTTTTTCGGGCCTTTGCCGAATCGATCGCAGAAGGAAAAGACGGCATCGTGGTGCTCGATACCGCTCCGACCGGACACACCGTGCTCCTGCTTGATTCGGCCTTGGCTTATCACCGCGAAGTCACACGCCAGTCATCCCAGATGCCGGAGAGTGTCGAAGAGTTGTTGCCGCGGCTTCGTGATCCTGACTTCACTCGAATCTTAGTGGTGACTCTGCCAGAGTCGACGCCGGTGCACGAAGCGGCATCGCTACAAAGAGACCTCAGACGCGCCGACATTGAACCATATGCATGGGTGATCAATCAGTCGCTCAGTCCCCTCCCGCTTCGTGATCCGACGCTGGTGGGTCGTCAGCGTAACGAGCAGTCGTATCTTAATGAAGTTCGATCGTTGCATTCCAAACGAACGGTGTTGGTCCCTTGGCACCCTGTTCAGCCGACGGGGATCGCAGGGCTTCGTCGTTTCGTCGCTCAAGTGAAACTAAAACAGGAAGACACCACTGTTTCAATCAGTTAATGAGAGATCAGGGATTCATCTAAACCTTCAAGAATAAAATATGACTTTTGATTCGCTATCGACTCGTTCCAAGGTTCAGTGTTTCGAACCGATCATCCGATGGCTTCGTGACCGTGATATCGAACAGGGGCTAATCCCCGCATCACGCCGCGCGGAGCTTTCGCAACTTGCAGACTATGTTCGGCAGAGTCTCGATCGTTCGGGGACGGCAAAGCTAACTTTCGTTTGCACTCACAATTCTCGGCGTAGCCACTTATCGCAGATTTGGGCCAAGGTCGCCGCGGACGCGTGCGGCCTTGAAGGCGTAGAGACGTATTCGGGAGGCACCGAAGCAACCGCGATGAACTTGCGGGTCGTCGCTTCGTTGCGGCGATCGGGATTACTGGTCGAAACAGACGAAGCGGAAGCTGAGAATCCCGTTTATCGGATACGGTACTCGGAACAGGCTGAGCCCATGGATTGTTTCTCCAAAGTTTACAGCGATCCACCGAATCCGAGTACTGACTACGCGGCTATCATGACCTGTTCGAGCGCCGACGATGCATGCCCGATCGTTCCGGGGTGCGATTTGCGTTTGCCGATCCGCTACGAAGATCCCAAAGTCGCCGACGACTCTGAACGGGAAGCAGAAGTCTACGATGACCGATCAAAACAAATTGGACGCGAGATGTTGGCGGTCATGATGGCCGTCCGGTAACCCGTCCATGTGCCATGGTAAGTTGCTATATTGCTTTTCCGATCTTGTCATTCTCGGTGAAACAACTTACTCATGCCCTAGTGATTCGTTCGCGTGACCGACGTCAATCCTTATGCGAATACGGTCGTCGAAGACGATGGGCCAACCGAACTGACGTTTGACTCGATCATCGAATTGGAAGACTACCAAAGAATGCTCCGGCGCAGCCATCCAGAGCGAGCCTTGGTGATCGTTTTGATTTCGCTGCTCGGCTTTACCGCAATCGCTCCGCTCGTCTTGGTCGCTAGCATCTCGATTTGGCGACGAGATACCGAGATACTGCTGCCGGTCATCCTGTTTTCCCTCGTCTTCGGAGCAATCGCAGTCGCGGTCTACCGATATTTTTTTCACTCGGATCGTCGTGTCATGCGATCGATCGAAAAACACCCCGATCTACTCGGGATCGTCCGGGGACGTTTAACAGCCGCGGGGATGACGCTCGACGACGGAGTGCGTCACCACTGGTTTTCACCACGGCAGTTGGTCACCGCGGTTATTTCACCGGCCGGAATTCGGATTCCATTAACCGATGATCCCTATCGTTTCCTCGCGATGACCGAACGGATTTTTGATCACTACAGCGTCAAGACTGCCAAAGGGTTGAGAGAGCGATGGTTCGAGTATGCTCGCGATCCATCCGATGATGTTCCATCGATGTGGGATGAAGTGAACCCGCCGCCCGGCGATGCGATTCACTTTCACGGTGCGGTCACCATGCAGCAGTCGACACGGACGCCAAGAACGCTCGTATTGCTAATTGCCAATTTAGTTGGCGCCGCGGCGTTGCTGAGTATCGCGGGAACAGACACGAGTTTCTTTAGTAGTTGGTCGGACTACTTTATGGTCGGGTACGGTGTTTTCGCATTATTTAATGGCATCCGATCCGCCTGGTTTTATTACAAAGGAACGCGTCAGCAAACATGGAATCAGCGCGGATGGACGAGCGGTGAAGAATTAGCGATCCAGTGGACCTCTGTCGGAATCCGGATTTCCCTGAGCGAAATCGAACGTGTCGAAATCCTTGACGAAGTCATCGTGCTATCTAGCCAAAGCGGTGGATCTTACTACCTCATGCGCATTCACTTCGAAAGCGAAGCCGATTGGGAGACGTTATGCAATCGTTGTCAAAAGCTTGCCTCTTCAATGTCTATTACACCGGCAATTCCATCAAGCGGCTAAAACCCGGACGTTTTTTTGCTATAGCTATAGTCGCCTTTTACGCCATGAAAGCCGCGGTGCGTGCCGCTACCCCCACAAACGTGAATCGAAGGGTCATGCGCGGCTTCAATCAATGCGTCCCACCGCCATCGATCAAAAAAGTCTTCGAAAGCGAACTCGGAGGGACCCCGTAGACTCGCTTGAATGCGCGTGAAAACTGGAACGCGTCTGAGTATTGAAGCCGATCTGCTACGGCACTGACCTTTAATCCACGTTCAAGGATTAGCTCCGCCGCATAGTTCATCCGCAAACGCAATAGATAACGATAAGCGCCGGATCCTGCGAAGCGTTTGAACAGCCTCGAAAGATAGATCGGTGAAAACCCGATCTCGGAGGCGACTTCTTCGACCGTCCGAAATTCAAGAAAATGTTCCTCGATCAGTCGCCGGGTCATCTCGAAAGTTTGGAAAGCTTCGGAGGATTCGCCGGCTCGCGAAGAAACCATCCGCTGCTGAATCTTTTGCAGGAAGACCCGTACGAGCATCTCGCAAATGGCGTGTGAGTGATCGGCGACATCACGCACTTCGCGGTCAATCAGGTTCCATAACTCGACAAGCTCGTGGGGACGTGCGACCGTGACCGGGCGACCGTTAAGCAAGCCCAGCCTCGCTAGCGAATCGGCCGCCTCTGTCCCCGCCAGGTCGAGGTAGTACTTCCGCATGTTGTCCGGCGGCAGATTAACAATTCGATGGGGGACGCCGGGACCATAAGCAAACAACGAACCGGTTGCCAAATCATGCTCCTTCCCTCCCATCGTCAACACGCCACGCCCCTCGCTGACCCACTCGACCACGTAATACGCAAAGTCGCTTCGTTCAACGACATAGTCGGGGTCCATCCGTTCGACCCCGCCGCATACCAGCGACAGCGGTTGCCCATCCTGCGGCTGCAGGTTCAGGTAAAAACGTCTCGCGTCATGGGTTTGACGAGAGACAAAATCGGGTTCAACGGTCATCGAATCAGGTTAAGAAAAGGCATGCGAAGTTCGGATTTGGCTATGGAGAGTCCGCGGCTGAAGGCCAAAATGATACCCCAAAACCAATTAGGAGGCGAATTACATGCAACTTGAAAAACTTACCTTTGGCGTGGGCGATCGATTTGCCCATCAGGCAGCAGCGCAATTACGCGCATTCCAACAAGCGGCGGATTCCGGCGTGGACGTGGTCCCGGTTTGGAACAAATCCAATCGGGAACACCAGTTCGTCGGATCCGAGCCGGCCAGCGTGAAAGCCGCGGCGCAAGTGGCCGTCAACGATTTGGGCTGGAGCAAAAGCTGGTATGTGGATGCCGACCATATTCAACGTTCGACCGTCGATCCGTACTTGAATTGCAGCGACTTTTTCACGATCGACGTTGCCGATTTCATCGGAAATGCGATCGACGAAGAAGCAATCACGCGATTCGTCGACGCCCATGGCGAATTGATCGGCGAACTGAATTTGCCAGGCATGCAGGCGGCCTACAGCGTCGACCGTGAATTCGTGACACGAGTCGCACG
This sequence comes from Roseiconus lacunae, assembly GCF_008312935.1. Lineage (NCBI taxonomy): Bacteria > Pseudomonadati > Planctomycetota > Planctomycetia > Pirellulales > Pirellulaceae > Roseiconus > Roseiconus lacunae. The sequence continues at coordinate 71,671 of NZ_VSZO01000001.1, forward strand.
GCAGTACTTAGGCGCCTGCCAAGCTGCCGGCGACATCTATCGCTACATCGCTGACGCTAAAGGAGAAGACAACTTCATCGCCGAAGTTTCGATGGACGAAACGGATTCGCCACAAACTCCTCCCGAGTTAATGGTGATCCTGGCGGCCCTGGCCGACCAGAAAATTCGCTTGCAAACCATCGCCCCCAAATTCACCGGACGATTCAACAAAGGCGTTGACTATGTCGGAGACGTCCAACAGTTCGATCGGGAATTCAACGAGGACCTGGCAGTCATCGCCGAAGCGATCCGACGGTATCAATTACCAGAGAACTTGAAACTGAGTGTTCATAGCGGCAGCGATAAGTTCAGCATTTATCCCGTCATCCGCGAAGCGATCCAAAACAAGAACATTGGCATCCATGTGAAGACGGCCGGGACCACTTGGTTGGAAGAGTTGATCGGGTTGTCCGAAGCGGGCGGAGATGGGTTTGAATTGGCGAAAGAGATTTATGCATATTCGCTCGGGCACATCGACGAGCTTTGCTCGCCATACGCCAGTGTGATCGATATCGACCCGTCGGCGCTGCCATCGGTCGACGAGGTTAACGGGTGGGACGGCCCCAAGTTGGCATCAACGCTTCGGCACATCCCCCATGACCCACAGTTCAACCCGAACGTTCGCCAGCTACTGCACGTCGCGTTCAAGGTCGCCGCGAAAACCGGAGATCGGTACCTCGATCTGCTCAAAGCGAACGAAGCGATCGTCGGCGAACAGGTCACGCAGAACCTCTTTGATCGCCATATGAAACCATTGTTTATCGGATAAGGGAGCCTCATGAGCATCACCACACTACCCACCCGGCCGCTGGGCAATACCGGCCTCGATCTACCGATCCTTAGCTTTGGCGCGTCGTCGTTAGGTGCCGAGTTTCGCAACGTCGAAATGTCAGAAGTGTTCGCCAGTGTGCACGCCGCACTGGAGCTTGGGATGAATCTGATCGACACCTCGCCTTACTACGGGCGCGGCATGTCAGAAGTCCTGCTAGGGGTCGCACTTAAAAACGTCCCACGCGACCAATACATGCTTTGCACCAAGCTGGGCCGTTACGACGTCCAGCATTTCGATTTTTCGGCCAAACGCGTTGCCGAAAGTATCGACGTCAGTTTGCATCGCTTAGGAACCGATCACCTCGACATCGTCCTTTGCCACGACATCGAATTCGTGCCGCTGGCGCAAATCATCGAAGAAACGATTCCGGCCGTCAAAGCAGCCAAGCAAGCCGGCAAAGTTCGCGCGATTGGCATTAGCGGCTATCCGATGAAGGTGTTCAACGAAGTCGCTTCGCAAACCGACCTCGATTGCGTCATGTCGTACAACCAGTACACATTGCAAAACACTCGGTTGGTCGACGACGTGTTACCGCATCTCAAACCCAAAGGCGTCGGCGTGATGAATGCCGGCCCTTTTGCGGCGCGTTTGCTAACCAATGCAGAACTTCCGAGCTGGCACAAGGACTCGACCGAAGTGAAGCAGGCGGCACGCTCGGCCGCTGAACTTTGTCAAAGTCGTGGTGTCGACATCGCCAAGCTGGCACTTCAGTTCTCATGCAATCATCCCGACCTCGCAACGACGGTCTCCGGGAGCGCGAACCCGAACAACATTCGCAAATGGGCCGAATGGATCAGCGAACCGATCGACGAAGAACTGCTCGGCGATGTACTGAAAGTCCTCGAACCGGTTCACAACATCAGCCACACCGAAGGGCTTCCGGAGAACAACTAGCGATGAAAGCTTTGCAGATCAGTGAGATCAAAACGTGGAAGCGAATCGACATTCCAGAACCAGGCGCCCCTGGGGCCGGTGAAGCACTCGTTCGCGTTCATCGGATGGGCGTCTGCGGTACAGATGTTGGTTGCTATCTCGGAAAGTTTCCTTTCTTCGCGTTCCCACGAATTCCCGGGCACGAGCTCGGCGTCGAAGTCATCGCGGTCGGTGACGGCGTCAAGAATGTCAAGCCCGGTGATCGTTGCTGCGTCGAGCCGTACCTGAACTGCGGCGAGTGCGATTCCTGCCGACGTGGGCATACCAACTGTTGTGAGCACAACCAAACGTTTGGCGTGATGTGTGACGGAGGACTAACAGATCAAGTCATCCTTCCCGCGCGAAAATTGCATCAGGCTGGTTCGCTGAGCTACGAACAAGCGGCACTGGTCGAGACGTTGGCCATTGGCTGCCACGCCGTCGATCGTGGGGCGCCAAAGGCGAGCGAAAACGCGCTGATCCTTGGCGCGGGCCCGATAGGCTTATCCGCCTTGGAATTCGCTCGGCTCGCCGATGCGAACGTAATCGTCGCTGACATCAACCAACAACGCTTGGATTTTGTGTCCGAATCAATGGGCGTCGACAAGACGGTGCTCCTCAACGGAACCGATCAAGACATCGATGCGATTCGGCGGCTTGGCGGCGGACGACTTGCTGATGTGATCGTGGATGCGACCGGAAATCATCACAGCATGGTGCGGGCGTTCGAGTTTGCCGCGTTCGCCGCTCGTGTGGTCTACGTCGGCATCACTCAAAACGACTTGCATTTTCCCCACGCCCCTGTCTTCCACCGCCGCGAGTTGACCTTGATGGCCAGCCGCAACGCTTTGCCAACTGATTTTTCACGAATCATCCGCCTGATCGAAGAAGGAAAAATCAACACCGATCCTTGGATCACACATCATGCCTCGTTCGACGATGTGCCGGACGTATTCGATCAATGGATCGCGCCTGATTCGGGGGTCATCAAGGCGATGATCGAGGTCACAGCATGACGTCACCGCAAAGCATTGAAAGTGAGGTTTCGTCGCCGGAAATGTCGGAATCTCAAACGCCTGCCGTGGTCCCCCGGCAATACTTGCTTCCCTTTGCGTTGACCACCACCTGTTTCGCACTTTGGGGATTCGCCAACGACTTTACCAATCCCTTGGTCAAGGTCTACGAGAACGTCTTCATCATCACGACGTCGCAGGCGTCGTGGCTGCAATTCGCGTTTTACACCGGCTACTTTTGCATGGCTCTGCCGGCGTCACTGTTTATCCGGCGGTTCTCATACAAGGCCGCCATCATGGTCGGTTTCGGCTTCTATGCACTCGGTGCCCTGTTGGCCGTGCCGGCAGCATCGACGGCCACGTTCGGACTGTTTCTGTTGGGCTCGTACGTGTTGACGTATGGATTGGCATTTTTAGAAACCGCGTGTAACCCGTATATCCTGGCGATGGGGCCTCGTGAAACGGCGACGCAACGATTGAATCTGGCTCAGGCGTTTAACCCAGTCGGATCGTTGATCGGCATGAGCGTCGCAACGCTTGTTCTCGCACCCCAACTTCAAACCGGTGAGTTTCGCGAGAAGCTGGGCGACCGCGATCCCGCGGTGACCCAGTACTTGATCGTCGATCCCTCGGCGGCGGCGCCGAGCACTCAACTAGCTGACGGTTCGACGGTCGCCGTTTACTCGGAACTGCCTGATTTTCGTAGCGAAGTCGGCACCTTGGACGCCGCGGTACCCGACGCGCTTAAGGGCTTCCGGGCGAACGATCCCGATGGCTTCGCTGCCATGCAGCGTTCCGATCTGGATGCGGTCAAGATGCCTTACATCGTGATCGCCGTGATTGTGACTTTGTTCCTCGTCACCTATGCGATGACCAAGATGCCGAAGTTTTCCAAAGAACGTGGTGATGTGGCCTTCGGAGAAACGGTCCGCAATATCTTCGGTCAAGCTCGATTTCGCGAAGGCGTCGCGGCTCAGGGATTTTACGTCGGCGGGCAAATCATGTGCTGGACATTCATCGTCCACTACGGCATGGAACAAGTCGGGTTATCGCTGGCCGAGGCACAGTCATACAACATCGTGGCGATGGTGATATTCCTGTGCAGCCGTTGGGTTTGTACGGCGCTGCTACGTTTCTTTAGCCCGGGCAGAATGCTAACCGGATTTGCCTGCGGAGCGTTCGTATTCACTGTCGGTGCGATCTACCTTCCGGGAAAAACGGGACTGATCAGTCTGGTTCTGGTCTCGGGTTGCATGTCATTGATGTTCCCGACGATCTACGGGATCGCGCTAAATTCGCTGACGGAAGAAGAGTCTAAGCTTGGATCCGCATTTCTCATCATGGCGATCGTCGGAGGGGCGGTGCTGACGAAAGCTCAAGGAGGCTTGATCGACGCGTACTCCGTTCGCACTTCATTCTGGTTGCCGGCGGCCTGCTTCGTCCTGATCGCACTGTACGGCATTCGAACCTTTACAAAGTTCGAATCGGAAACCGGAACAATATCATGACGAATCGACCTTAGAACCGGTGTAGGCCGGCACACAGGCCAACGATGACACTCGCTTTCCCGAACTGTACGACGCGATCCCGTCGGTATTTCCGTTTTCCAGACAAGCTTTAAAAACTACGATTCAAATCAGACATTCGATGTATCGACCGAAGCCAAAACACACCGTATCACAGTTCGTAGTACTGACCCTGATTGCCCTTGGTTGGTTCGACATCGCTCCGAGCTCTGCGGACGATCCACTGGCCCCGCATCCGAATGTCGCTGCGGCGATCAAGCAGATCGATCAGGTGGTCAGCAACGGTCCCTTCCAACCGACATGGAAGTCACTGGAAACCTATGAAATCCCACAGTGGTATAAGGACGCTAAGTTTGGGATCTTCATTCATTGGGGCGTCTATAGCGTGCCCGCATTTGGTAGCGAGTGGTATCCGCGTCAGATGTATATCGATACCGAACGCAGAGGCGACAACTTCTTTCACCATCACGTCGAAAAGTACGGCCCGCATTCAGAATTTGGCTACAAAGACTTCATTCCGAAATTCAGAGCAGAACATTTCAATCCGGATGAATGGGCAGCGTTGTTCCAGCAAGCGGGTGCCCGATACGTGGTGCCGGTAGCGGAGCACCACGACGGGTTCCCAATGTATGACTGCAGCTTTACCGAATGGGACGCAACCGAAATGGGCCCCAAGCGAGACATTATCGCGGAGCTTGGCACGGCGATTCGTGCCCACGGGATGAAGCTTGGACTAAGCAGCCATCGGGCCTTCAACTGGAAGTATTTCGTGCGGAGCCCCAACTTCGACAACGCAGACCCCAAGTACTCGCGTTTGTACGGTCGACCGATGCCATTTCTATTTAAGGACGATGCGGCGGATTACAAAAAGCGATTCGAACCGCAAGACGAACAGTTTAAAGAGGACTGGTTGGCCCGGACATGCGAAATCGTCGACAAGTACGATCCGGATTTGGTCTGGTTCGATTTTGGAATCACCAACAGCCAAGAAACGACCTTCACCGCAAACCATTTCTCACCCTACCTACAGCGATTCGCGGCGTACTACTACAACCAAACGTCCAAACAAGAAAGGCCGCTTGGGATTGTCAACTACAAGTGGCAAGCCTTCCCCGAAGGTGCCGCGGTACTCGATTTGGAACGCTCCAAAATGGACGCGATCCGTGTCCCTTTTTGGCAAACCGACACAGCTATCAGCAGTAGCTCCTGGGGCTATACCGAAAACCAAAAATACAAATCGGCAGGCCGTTTGGTCGATGACCTCGTCGATATCGTTTCCAAGAATGGTTGTTTGTTGCTCAACGTCGGGCCTCGCGCCGACGGCACGATTCCCCAAAAGGATCGCGACATCCTGCTCAGCATCGGCGAATGGCTTCGTGTCAACGGTGAAGCAATCTACGCAACGAACTACTGGAAAACCTACGGCGAAGGCCCCACGAAAACCACGACCGGGCACTTGGCCGAGCACAAGGATCAGCCGTTTACCGCCAGGGACATTCGCTTCACCACCAAAGACGACGCGCTATATGCGATCCTACTGGACTGGCCAGAATCGCAGCAGGTGACAATCAAGACGCTCACCGACTCGAATCCTCACTTGCCAAAGATTTCCTCGATCGAATTACTCGGAAGCGATGCCGAAATCAGCTGGACCCGTGATTCCAATGGCCTGCACATCAAACTGCCTGCGGATCGGCCGTGTGATTACGCCTACACACTCAAGTTGCGTTAGAACCTTTCTCAAATTCGTGATCCGACCCGCAAGCTAATTCGTAGAGCGGCGGTCAACCGCTGGCCTTGCGTCAGCATCTTTTGCAGGCCGTGAGACATGAAATCAACGACCAATGCTTTCCTATAACCGTGGTTTTTCCGGCTTGACCGCCGGCTGCCAGGGAGCAATCCCCTTGATCTTCGTTTCTCGCCGATAAACGTGCTTACCGCAGGTCACGTACAGGGTTGTCATCTCTGGACCAGCCAACACGCAATTGGAGAACCGCTGAACTCCGGTGGGGCGCGACGTGATTAGATGGACTCGGCCGGGCTGGTCAAAAATTTGAATGCCCAGTTTTGTGGCCACCAAAAGCGAACCGTCTTCTGCCATCGTACAACCATCGCCGGCCGTGCGGACTTCGTCCTGTGATGAATGAAGATAACCGTACGGCTGACCGAAACGTAGCGTCCCGTCTGCGCCGATCAAGTACGACCATACGTACCGGCCCAGGGAATCAACGACCAGCAGGAACCTGCGATCAGGAGTGACAATCAAGCCGTTTGGTTTTTCGGGGCCGGTCCCCGCCTTGATCGGCTTGTCGGCGCCATGGGGTAGGTACCAGATCGCTTGTTCGTCCGGCCCGGTAAAATAAACGCCGTGGTCAAGGACAACTAGGTCGTTGCAGCTCTTACCGGTCATCAGGTCGGTTTGGGTTCCGTCTGCGTCGACCCGTGTCAGCGTTTTCGCTTTGTTCCTCGCACAGTAAAGTCTGCCCTTTGCGTCGAACATCAATGCGCTAACGCTCGGCATGTCCAGAAACTTCGTCGCCGAGGATGCATCGGCATCTACTTTCCAGATCTCACCTTTCGGTCCGTCCACGAAGAACACGCCGCCTTCGGGAGACACGGCCGGGCCTTCGGTATAACGATGCCCCGTGCTCACCAGCTGCCAGCCTTCGCCGTCGATCAGACGGGCTGTCAGTTCAGGATGATCACCAAACGGTGCCTCGATAGGCTTTTCAAAATCTTGCCACAGCCATCGCATTGCGTCCGGCATGATCGCGCTGCCGTGTTTGCCGTTGTGACCACCATCGCCCCAGGCGTGGTTCACTTGGTAGCCCGCCCATCGTAAAGCCGACAACATCGAAGTGTTCGCATGCCACCAGCTGCCGCCATAAATGTTCAAGTCATTCCGACCGTCTTGAAGGAACACACGAATCGGTTTTGGCTCCGACTTTCGCACCAACGTCGGGTACTCGTTTCCGCCTCGCAAGCCAACGTAAGTGCCGACCGTGCTAAAGACGCGGCGAAATTGATCGGGCCGGTGCCATGCCACACCGAACGCCGCAATCGCACCGCTACTGCTGCCGCCGATCGCTCGCATGTTGGGATCGTCGGTAATGTTGTAACTCTTACGGACTTCGGGGATCATCTCGTCCACCAGAAAACTCGCGTATCGATCGCTGACGGTGTCGTATTCGAAACTGCGGTTAAAACGGTTTTGTGCTTGATCACCGCCGGGAACAACCCCGGGGTTGATACACAGCGCGATCGTAACCGGCATCGCTCCTTCGTGGATCAAATTGTCAAACACCGTGGGAACGCGCCAGGTACTGTTTTCTCGCACATACTTTTGGCCATCCTGAAAAACCATCAGCGCCGCAGGTTTCATCGGATCGTATTGAGCCGGAACGTACAGAAAGTAATCACGCTGCGTGCCGGGAAAGACCTTGCTATCGGAGAATTGATGTGCCGTGACCTTGCCACGCGGCACACCGTCCTTGACCTGGGTGTCGGGGTGAACCGGATAAGTTTCCTCAGCGTGGACGACGCCGGAGATCAGAAGGAACGCTAGAGCAAGCGAGCGAATAGATAGGGGCATACGGGTCTCGTTCGATTTCGAATCGGCTTCAAAAGACAGGAACAACTCTCGGGGTCGAACGATTATAGTCCGGCGTTCGTTGCCTCATGCCTTTCGTCAACGCCCCCAAGACCACATCGCCTAAATGCAACACGACTAACGGCATTCTTGGCGCATTCCGTGATAGGCAGAATCGGATCCAGTGCGACTGCCGTCGGGACGTCAACTGTCGACACAACCGGAGATCCGTGAAGGTGGATTCCCCGCGGACACGCCGCACTCGAAACCCCTGACACGTTGCTTCAATTTCGCGGTCGCTTCGCCTAGGGGCCTGTTGAGTTGCCATTAGCGGCTGTTTCCCAAACCTGTCCCTGAAGGAAGTGTCAGGAGATCTGAATTCGTTGTCAAAATGATGAGTGAGTTGATCTCCTGCTCAAGGCGATCAAGTTCCGCTTGTAGCTCAGCAACGGCCCTCGCCCACTCTTGCAATGCTTCGGCGTATTCGGCTTTCGACCCGAACGACGCTTGCTGCGGCGCATTTTGCATTTCTTCGGCCAAAAGGCTCTGCAGAAACTGATACTCAGCGATTGCTTCCGACAAGATTTGCTGAAGTAGCTCCGAAAACATCTTGTCGTCGATCGAAAACGAAGGTCTATCGGTTTCTTCCGAGCTGAGCTGAATCCCTGTGTTCGGAAGAGGGCTGCCCACGGCAACCTTCAATTCTGCGAAACTGTTGGCGGGGGCCCATACGGCAGCGAGCGTGAAGGCGGCGGAAAGCACAGCGTTGCGGAAAGAAAAAGACATGATTTGGCTACCGGTTAGTGATGAAGCTCGTGTGCCAACCAAAGCGAGCGAGGTATCACGATGTGACAATTTTTTTTAAGAGGCCCGGTAAAGAGACAAAACTAAGTCATGATTTGACTTGCTTCGCGGTCATAGATCGACAGTGTGTCGCAACCCGCTGTACGCCAGCCAACCCTTCGTTCCGATCACCATCCCCGAAGGCAGCAGCTTTGGGGACCTGACTCAGTTGAAGAGCAAAACGAATATCGGGGATCAGATCAACAAGAAGATCGTCGCGCCACCGGTGGCCGCAAATGATCAGCTCGACCGGCCCGATTTCCCGGACTTCAACGAGTCCAGCAAGCAGGGCGATGGGAAAGAAAAGACCGAACGGACTCATCTAAAACCCTTTTCCCCTTTTAATGGTCATGACCGATTCCATGAGCGGCAAGGCGCTAGCCGCCGGTACCCCCAAACCAACCGACCCTATCACAGTGTTCATTACCTGGACCACCTACGGAACCTGGCTTCCTGGCGATTCACGTGGATGGAGGAAGCAAAAAGCCGGGGATCAACCGCCGCAACCGTTGCTGGCGGATTGGTGCCGGGACAGGTTAAAGGAAAAGCCTGTCATTCTGAATCAAGCCCAACGCAGAGAAGTTGAGCAGGTTATTCGTCGCCATGCGAACATTCGCGGCTGGGAATTACACGCGGTCTCCGTTCGGTCGAATCACGTACATGTAGTTGCCACTTCGTGTGCCGCGCCTAAAACGGTGCGAGATCAATTAAAAGCCAACGCGACTACAGCATTGCGGCGAATGCCTGACGCAATTTCGCAGCAAAAGGTCTGGACGAAAGGAGGCGACATGGAATTCATCGATACCGATGAAGATCTTGAGCAGGTCGTGGTCTATGTCACGGAAGCTCAAGATCGAATGGAGCGAGGAAAGTAATGAGATTGATTCGAAAGCGCAATCAGGCATGGGCAACAATCTCACCGGCGGCTAGCGCCTCGCCGCTCAGGTCTGCATGCTCACCGGCGGTGAGCGATGTCGTGCGTGGAACGTTCAGGTTTGGACCGGCGGCTAGTGCCTCGCCGCTCTTGGTTCTTTTGATATTCGTTGTTGTGAGCGGCAAGGCGCTAGCCGCCGGTAAAACAAACACATGTCGTCTCGATGCAAATCTGAAAGGCGTCACGGACCGGATCGCTCAAATCATCGGGGAGTTGTCTCAGTGACAGAGCATTTTGAACCAATGCGATCTGACGCAAGCAACATGACCTACGAGCAATTCATGCAAACGGTCAGCGGCCTAGCGGGACAGATCAGCGAACTACATCTACAACTCGCGGAATCACAGCGTTCGATCGTAGAACGATTGATTCGAGCGCAAAGCCAAGATATCGCGGCAATTGAACGTTCACTCGACCATCTGCTCGACGCCGCGGCCCATCCAGTCGGGCTCGAACTGTTCCGGCGGCTCTGCAAGTACTACTGGACAATCAATCCGGAAGCGACGGCAACCTACGTTCTCGCCTACCGCAACATGTGGCTCGACGAAGAAGCGGAACCATCGACGGAGGGTCCACGTTGAGTTTTCTAGAATACGACTCGTATCAGAACTCTGGTGTTAAATGGTTTGGCAGAGTGCCATCACACTGGAGAATCATGCCGTTGATCCAACTTTCACTTTGAAGAGCTGACAAAGTACTGTGTCGCGTTGGTCAATGAAGGCGGCGGGAAAATCATTCTCGGCGTGACCGATGAACGCCCTCGGCAGATCGTCGGCTCGAAGGCGTTTCAACAGCCCGAACGCACTCGGAAGGGACTATGCGAACGAATTCCCTTGGGAATTGACTTTGAAGAAATCGACCACCCCGACTGTGCCCCGAACAGCCGGGTACTCGTCTTTTCGGTTCCATCACGCCCCGTGGGCGTGGCCATTCAACACGATGGGCATCGTTGGGTTCGTAAAGAAGACAGCCTTGTCGAGATGTGCGATGATCGCTTGCGACGTATCTACTCCGAGAGCGGGCACGATTTCTCGGCGGATGTTTGTGCGAGTGTAACGCCAGGCGATCTCGATGGTTTAGCCATCGAGAATTTTCGCGAGCGTTGGATCGCCAAGGCCGAAAAAGCAGAAGACCAGGAACAGGCTCGCGTGTGCGGTCACTCGACGATGCTCAATTGCTGGAAGATGTGGGGGCCAGCTACATCCGTGTGTATACATTTCTCTCTCAGATTTTTGACTACGGAAACAGCGAACTCGAAAAACGGGCGATCTTTTACAAGCACCTCACACGTTTGCTGAAGTTTGGACGTGAGCGACAAGACGTCGATCTCTCGGAGGTTCGGTTGACGCACCACAATCTCAAGAACCGTGGCAAGCAAAAGATGAATCTCCGCGAAGGCAAGACGCCACAGCTGGACCCGCTGTCCGCCGCCGGCTCGGGACAAGTCCGCGAGAAGCAAACTGCCTACCTGTCCGAGATCATCGAGAAGGTGAACGACCTTTTCGAAGACGAACTGACCGAAAACGACAAACTGGTCTACGTCAACGATGTCCTGAAGGGCAAGCTGCTAGAATCCGAAACGCTCCAGCAACAAGCCAGAAACAACACCAAAGAACAATTCGCCAATTCACCCGATTTGAAAACCGAAATCCTCACCGCCGTGATGCAAGCGTTAGACGCCCACACCGAGATGAGCGCCCAAGCCCTCAATTCGCAATCAGTCCAGGAAGGCCTCCGAGACATCTTGATCGGGCCGTCGAAACTCTATGAAACATTAAGGGAGAATGAACCACGATCGCCATGAAACTAAAACAGAAAGACGTACACTTGTCCATCATTAATTTACCGGAGACGACGCTTCCTGATTTCACGCTACTCACGGGTGTAAACGGGGTTGGTAAAACGCATTTGCTACGAGCAATCGAGGTAGGCAAGGTCGGCGTCGATATTGCAGCAGATTTCAAATCTGATATTCGCTATTTTGATTGGACAAACCTATTTCCCAACAACGCGAAAGAGTCTTCTGCGCACCAGATTGGGAAGCAAAAGTTGGAAGCATGGAGGGGATTCGAACGGCATCAGGCTTCATTTAGGACGCAGGTGGTAAATACGGCACGAAATCTTGGTTTTCCAAGTGATTTTCTGAACGATTTTGAAAGACTTGCATCGGTTCCACAGGACGATTGCACGGAGCTCTTTGGGCCGGAAACAGCAGCGGCGAAATATGAACAACTACAGAAATCGTTGCGCAAAGCCTCATCAGGGATACGGGAAAAGCTCGTTGGCAGAAATCGCAATCCCCATTGGTGCAATCAGCTTTTTAACAAGAACCCAAATTCACTCATTTCGCTCAGTGAAAAAAAGTTTTACGAAGACTTGCCCTTGATTTGGGATCAAGTGTCCGCATTCCAACAGTCTTTTGCGAGTCTATTCGTCTCCTATCGTGACAGAAAACGGGAAAACGACCTTCGAAGATTGTGTGCAAGTGATGGTGATACGGAGGCTAACCCGCTCTCTAACGAGGCATTTGTGGACAGGTATGGAATTCCGCCGTGGGAGTTTGTGAACGACACGCTGAAGAATGCAAGACTCGAATTTACGATAGACAGCCCAGATCCCTATCGCGACTTGCCGTATGTCCCTCGCCTAACGAAAACAGACACAGGTGCGGAGGTTTCGTTCGCGGACTTGTCATCGGGCGAGAAAGTGCTGATGTCCTTTGCGTTGTGTCTTTACTACACCAAAGACAAACGGCAACTAGCAACCTACCCGAAAGTTCTGCTACTCGACGAAGTCGATGCCCCATTACATCCTTCGATGTCAAAAACATTGCTCGATGCGACCACGAAAACGTTGGTGGGCAATCATGGCATAAAGGTTTTAATGACAACACACTCGCCTTCTACAGTTGCATTGGCGCCTGAGGAAGCAGTTCACGTGATGAAGGCCAATCCGCAGCAAATCGAAAAAGTATCGAAGGAAGAGGCGCTCTCGGTGCTCACGGATGGCGTGCCCACAATCTCAATTTCATTTGACGGCAGAAGGCAAGTATTCGTTGAAAGTCAACACGATGCGAAAGCTTACAGTGCCTTGTATGAGGTTCTTAAACCGCAGTTAAGGTCGTCACGAAGTCTGTCCTTCATCGCGATTGGGCATGAGACCGGAGGTGGGTGTGACAAAGTTAAGGATATTGTAAAGCGACTTGCTGGATCGGGAAATAAGAGTGTCTTTGGTCTTCTCGACTGGGATCTTGGCAACACTCCAGGTGATCGAGTATTTGTGCTTTCGCATGGAAAGCACTATGCGATCGAGAATCTCCTGTTCGACCCGTTGATTGTTGCCGCTCTTATCGCACGCGATGTTCGCAGCAGGTTGACCACCATTGGCTTAGGTAATGACGAAGGCCATTTGTCAATTCCAGAAATGGATCATGCGAGACAGCAATCTATCGTGTGCAAGGTGGAGAACGCTTTGGGTTTTGAGACACCGGGTCCGAGGGAAACGAACTCATACGATTCTATATCACTAGAGGTACTTGAGTCATACAACCGGATGCAGGGTCACACTCTTGAAAGCAAAATTGTCGATCATTTTCCTGAGCTCCGTAAGTTTTCAAGTCACGAAGGGGATCTCAAGGTGCACGTGATTAACCATGTCTTTCGTGATATCCCGTCCTTAATTCCCAAGGAATTTGCCGACGTTTTCAACCGATTGTTGAACACGAATGTGTAGCTTCCGGCTGACGACCAAGTGTCTATCGTGCAGCAGTGTTCTGTTTTCTTCCTGCTGTGCGTTGTTCCAATGGCCAGTGACGCGGACTGCGTTGGATACGTAGCTTCATGCTCGTCGCATAAGAGCTTTTTGCTTCGATTTAAGAGGTCCGTCGACGGCCTTTTTGTTGTCGGGCTTTGAGCTTGCTCTTTTTTGCTTCGTGATCACGTGGAATTTCCTGTGATCGAGCGTAGCGTCATCGCATCGTAATTGAGGTACGCGCTTCGGCATTTCTTTTAAACCACGCGACGAATCTTGAACGATTCGACCTCCGCGGGGCGACTTCATTGACTGGAATCGCCGGTTTTTCTTGTTCGCTTTGTTGGCTCTTTAGCGACGTTTGCCTCGCTCTTTTTTGCCTGAAATCAATTCGGTGTGCTTGGGCCGAGTTTGGAATCTCTGTCGGCTTGGGTGGTTGTCCGATTTTTCTTTTTTCATGGTGCGAGGCGAACGATGCCGCAGATTGATACGGGCTTGATCCGGGTGGATGAGGCGTACAGCAAGCAGATGGTACTGCAAAGACTTGGAATCTCACAGAAGTTCTGGGTCAACTGCTCAGGTGGTGGGCTGCCCTACACGAATGTCGCTCACTCACGGTGGGTGACGGGGCGTGCCCTGATCGAACACCTCGCGAGCGAACGCAGAGAGGAAACGCGAATGCAACCAACACCAAAACTGAAACCAAACAGGAGATTGCCATGCCGAGAAGGCCCGAAATTGGCAACATTCAACTCTATCCGGACCGGCCGCTCAAAAAGACCGACCGCAACGGCTTTGCCCTCAAATTCTATTGCCCGATCCGTGAGACACGCGTCCGCAAGAACTGCGGCACTCGTGATCGACGCGAAGCACGGCGGATCTTGCGGGAATGCCAACAGCGATTGCTCGACGGAAACTACGTCGGTTCGGGCGGTGCCATCACCGCCGAGCACGAAGTCGACATCATGCCGGCTCCAGTGCAAGCTTTTTTTCCCAGTCCCATCGAACCAAATCCGATCGCGGTCCGACCTGGGAGGAGTGCTATCAGAAGTACCGCTCGTACAAGTTACTGCGGATACGAAAAAAATCGTTCGAGCACTCGGCCTCGCGGCTCAGTGTCGCCGAACGAATCTTTCTGGGAGACATGGCTGACCATGGGATCGAAGGCGAAGTGATGGTCCAAGACGTCATGACACTCGACATGCTGGAGTACCTTCAAGAGCGATTGCTCGAAAGTGACGAGTCTCGGTATGACCATCGGTCGCCGAACACCGTCAACAGCTCGATGGGTGCCGTGATGGCGTTTGTGCGGTTTTGCGCCAAGCGTGATTGGATCGTCAAAGTGCCTGACCTCGATTCGCTGAGCGTCGATGATGTGATGAAGGGTCGCCCGATTACGGGCGAAGAGTTTGATCGCATGATCGAGGCAACATCGCGTGTGGTCGGCAAGAACGAAGCCCCGTCCTGGCACTTTGCCTTGCGAGTGCTGTGGTACAGCGGGTTTCGGGTGGGTGATTTGATGGATTTTTATTGGGAAGACGAACGTCACATCCGGCCTGTCTGGCCGAGTCGTAGCGACGTCCACCCAACGATCACTGTCCCCTCCTCCCAGAAAAACGGCAAGCTTCAGGAGATCCCGATGCTGCCCGAATTGGAAGCCTTTTTGTTGGAAGTGCCCAAGGCCAAACGCACCGGTTGGATCGTCAATCCTTTGGCGGTCACGTCAACGGTGAAGCCTGGCTGCAAGTGGTTCCAACCTGCACCCGATGATTTGATCGCCCTGGCAAAGCAGTACAGCAATCTGTCGATTGCGGCGGCTTGCGGGGTGTCCGATGCGGCGGTGCGGAAGTGGCTGAAGAAGCAAGGTTTTCGGCGAAGCCGAGAGTTCAAGGTCGACACGGGAACGATCCCGGAGGCGGTCGTCCAGGATGTTGAGAGCCGTGCAAAGCGCCGAACCGGTGCGGTGCAGGTTCCAATTACCGAGCGACTGACCAAGGAACGTGTCGGCAGGACCATTGCGGCGATCGGAGAAGAAGCCGGGATCGTAGTTCGTCA
The DNA here is from genome assembly GCF_008312935.1 of Roseiconus lacunae. NCBI lineage: Bacteria > Pseudomonadati > Planctomycetota > Planctomycetia > Pirellulales > Pirellulaceae > Roseiconus > Roseiconus lacunae. The sequence continues at coordinate 87,164 of NZ_VSZO01000001.1, forward strand.
AGAAGATGAGCGAACGGGCACCAGAACCAAGTTCGCGAGTGCTCACGACATCAGGCGAGGCTGCGCGCAGCGTCTGATCAATGCCGGCGTCTCTGCGGAGACGTTGATGGTCGTCATGCGTCACGCAGATTTCGCGACGACGGAGAAGTACTACGGCTCAGCGTTACCGAAGCCAGTGCGTTCGGCTCAAGCCGCTGCATCGGAAGTCCGTCAGAAACTCTCCACCGATGCAACTTCGGATGCATTAGTGGGGGGACAAGAAAAAACTCCACAGCTATCGGCTGCGGAGTTATCGACGCTAAAGCGTTTACTGAACGGCATTTAGCAAAAATACACCCGGAGGGATTCGAACCCCCAACCCTCGGTTCCGAAGACCGATGCTCTATCCAGTTGAGCTACGGGTGCGGTGCAGGGCGTTGTTTTAACGGCACGATGCTTGCCTGTCTAGCTCCGTCTGATCTTTTCGTGAATGCACTTTGCGTGTCCACTGCCTCTCCTTCCCCCGCCCCACCGGCAGGTACTGCCGCCGCCGATGACCGACTGCATACCAGTGGTATAATCCTGCCATTAATTCCAAGCCAGGCAAAACAGGCGGATTGGGCACCTTCGCCTAGCCGCCTTCGGAGACGGATAAAATGAGCTACCAAGATTGGACCGAGACAGATATTCAGTCCCTCAAAGCACAGGAGGCCAAGGATCTGGCCGTCGAATTGCTCCACGCTCTCGACACCAAAGAGCAAGGTCCCATCTCCCCCGGTGAAGTCCAGATGCTTGAACTGGAGTTTGAACTGAAGCTGCGACAGGCCGAAAAAGAAGATGCCCAACAACAACGCGAACACGAGCGTGAACTTCGCCAGCTGGAACTCGAACTGGAAAAGTACCGAGCACAAACAGCCGAATCTAATTCAGCCGCCGACGCCGTCCGTCAAGAGCTCAAAGACGTCGTCGATCGCATCCGAAGCAGCGAAGAATCGCTCGCCATCAATCTCGAACGCTCCACTCGCGAACATCGCTTGAAACTTGAACGACTGGAACACGAGTTCGGGGAACAACGCGAACAGCTTCAAGGCGAAGTTGAGCAACTGACCGCCCGCCGCGATGAACTGGTCGAACAGATTCAACGGCTGACCGACATCGAAGTCAACGTGGAAGCACTGGCCGAAGTCGAAGCGACGATCGCGTCGAAACAAGCCACCTTCGATCAACAAACTCAGCAACTTGACGATGAAGTCGCGGCGCTGCACTTCCAACGAACCAAACGGGTGAAAGAAGTCGAGCAGACACAAGAACTCGAACTCGCGAGACTTAAACACGAGCACAACAAACATGTCTTGCTGCTCGAACGCGAAACCGCCGACCGCATCCTTGAAGGGTTGGGACTGTCGGCGATCGAACAGGGGCGACTCGACAGCATGCAAGCCGAACTCGATGCGCTGCGTGCGAAGGGCGATCAAGCCGTCGAAGTCGCCGAATCGGAAGCCCGAGAGCGGTTCCGACGTGAGTTCAACATCTCTGGATCCGAGCCCTTTGACGTCACGGCGCTGCAGTATCGTCAGCAAGCGGCAGCTGACCAAGTGACTCGACTGGAACGACGAATCGAGCAACTTGAAACCGAAGTCACCGAGGCTCGCCAACACATCCAAGGCGAACCGCAACGCATCGCAACCGCCGTCGAAGCGGCCCGTACGCCCATCCAGAACATTGTTGAACCGGCGTCGAAGCGTTGATCGTGAACGTCCGCATTCCGATTCGGCGCAAGGTTTTGGTAAACGTTCGAAGCGGAATCGCTATCGGAATAAGCTGACAGAAATCCATTGCGACAGTGCGGTTGAAAATCCGGCGACGGCATAGACTGCAGCCCGGAGCACCGGATTCGTGATGTTGGACTGGAACGCCCCCTTACTGACTGAAGAAATCGCCTTCTCGTAAGTCTTCAAGTCATCCGCATGCTTTTCATCAGCGGCCCTACCGGAAAGCTCTGCCGAAAGAGACATCTTTTTAATGGTCGAAAGAATATCCAAACGCTTCTTTCGAAGATCCGATCGCAAGTAGACTGAAAACACGATGCAAATCCCCAGCACGACTAACAGCAGTGCGAGCATCGCAGTGCTCGCAGCCCAAGCGTCAAAGAGACGAGTTCGAGAGACTCCAAAAATCAGCACGATGATGGAGGCCGACTCCACAGGGCGACTCACAATCTGAGAATGGTTTCCGACCAAATTGACTAACTCCCAGGACGTCCGAACTTGAGCAATCGCTTGATCCCAGAGATCTTTCCGTCCCCTTTCTGACATATCTGATTTCGATTGCATCGAAATGATTTTGTTGCAAGTTTGATGAAGCTCGCCATCGATCTTTTTCAACCACTTGGTCGTTGCCTCCCTTGCGTTTGAAACGGTAAAGCATGCTTGGCAGACAAACGTGATCGTCGTAAACGCCACCAGCAATTGGACTCCCCAAGCGGTCAGCACAGCGATCAATCCTCTCGCGGGAGGAGACAAGTCCACATCCAAAATCCAAGAAGCGATAATGGCGAACGATGAGAGGAGAAAGCTTGTAAAGAACACCTTTCCGTAATTCCCCTTCCCAAGTTGCCGATAGTATTCTTCCATCGACTCTTTAAGTCCTTCGTCATCCGGTTTGTCGTCCGGTGTGTTTTCTGAATTCCGATCCTCACTCTTGGGCTGATGATCGAATGCACTTCCCACCTTCACAGCGACTGCTCTGACTGTCTCTTTCTCATCAGCGATTCGCTGGCGAGTCCAAGGAACCAGGATTGCGGCGACCGCACCACAAAAAGCTAGAATCCAAACGGATGGCCAAATACTAATGCCATTCCCAATCCCGATTGGTTCACCGTTGGTGCTTTGATCACTCAAAATCATCAGGACAAATAGTCCCGCAAGTAACCCCAAGACGCAGAAAACACTGTTCTCCATTCCTGAAAATTTCTTGGGTTTGTATGAACCGCCCGCCCCACGTCTGATGGACACAATCCTATTCCACGTTTCCATCCACTGGCCGATCGTTCTCCCAGACATTTCCAACTTCCTTGCGACGCTGTGGTCAAGTTGGGCAATCAGTGCGGTGAATAGAACACATGCAAACAGAAGCATAAAAAGCCACAACCATGCATCCCAACGATCGGAAAGACGTTCTGCTGCGACGGTTTGAACTGATGTTGTTAGTGGCCCTGCGATAGCGGCGAACTGGCTTTTCGTGGGTGCGAACTGATAAGGTTGAAACCGACCGACTTCGAAGACCACCGGGTGCAACACCGGTTCCATTTCTTCACTACGGCCCCACGGATCAAGCTTGCTACGAATGGAGTGATCGATGTCTTTGGCCCGGACAGGAAACGCTTCGTCGATCACTCGGCTACGCAGTGCTGCCAAACAGGAGAGAAACGTCGAGGTCTGGTAGCCGGTACGAAAACCGGGGACCTGTAACTGCAATCGCGGATTCAGAGAGAGTCCATAGTGCCCCGCGACCAATACATTTTGCAAGCTCGGATCACGACGATAGAGCAGTGAGTTCTCGACATCCGTCGTGAATAGCACAGCCGAAGGAAACAGGTCTCGCACGCACTTTAGAATCTCGATTTTCGATTCGGTACTCGACCCAAAGACTCCGATGGCCAGGTAACGCGAACGATCGTTTTCGATACCGCTGTTCTGCCGAATCAAGTCGATTTCACTGTCGAGCTGACTCTGGATCGAGCGATCACTTAAATCGCTTCGGTCGATGTTGCTTTTCAGATAGCGAACGCAGTGAATTCGATCGGCAGGAAGTCCGAGCTTTTGAAAGGGTTTGACAACGTAGGTTCCATACAGAGTATCACGTTCGGTGATTAGGAGCAGTCGCCCGCGTTCGATCGATGGCCAAGAAAAACGCAATTGTAATTCTCGTTGGATTGCAATCGCGAGATCATGATCGGTGCCGATCATGTGTGCGATACGGAGACCGCAATCATGAAACTGAAAATTACCATTGTTGCGAACCTCGCTCGACAAAGTTCGGTCGTTTTGAAGAATGATCGTCGAGCGATCAATCGTCGAACGAGCCGAAAAGAGCGCGGCAGAATTGTATACCTTCGAAAAGAACTCAGAACGCAAGATGAAACCAAAGTTCTTTTCTCGCTGGATTTCCTCATCAATGGTTTCTTGAAGACCAAAAGGGGTTTTTTCGGATGGATACCGCTCCTCGATTTTCTCAGTGACCAAATTGTTCAGACGGTCCCAGCGGGCATCGTCGCGCAGCATCGCAAACAATCCGTCCGAAGTCGCCGGTCCGATCGCCGCTAGACCGACCTTGCGCTTAATCGGCTCGAACATATCATCGTTGGCGTCACGCGATTGACCAAATTTCAAATGTTTATTTAGTATTCTTCTGGCGATATTCGCTTGATCTGCTGAGTTCTCCGTTTTCCTATCGCTCCCCGGCGGTCGGGAAAAAGTGGAGCCGAATACGGTTTCCACCTCCGTCTGATCTTTCAACGGCAGAAAGACTCCGGTGCAAAGCTGCGCCAACGCACAAAGCGGATCGTTCCCAAGCTGGCTCTGATCGAGATAGAGAACCAATACTTTTTCATAGCCGTTCGTCGTCCTGGCGCCTTGGTCTTCGGTACCCGGCCGATAAGTGTAAAGCTTGAAAGGAACGACGACGTGGTGAAACCTATTCCTACCTGCACCAAGACCGATCTGAAAAGGCAACTGCATGTAGCTAAGGCGATCAGGGTATTGCAGCCGATAACCTTGACTCATCAACGACTGCACGACTGCCTCGCGTGTATTCTTTCTACGCTTGATGGCGTCTTCACCGTTCCCACCGCTCAGCAACACCGGCATCATCAACAACCCGCTACGACGCGGCGAATCAACCGCGTAAACAGGATTGCCTTCGACGATCGACTCGATCCTGGGTCGAGGTGTCAGATCCGCGAGCAGATTCTGGAATCTTTCGGCACGTTTTTCCGCGTCAAGTTCGGGCTTGATTTTCTCGAGCCCCTTCAACGGATCGATCCAGAGTTGGGATCGCTGGCTAACGATCCCATCACCAGAGGGAATCGAATTGGCCTCAATCGCTCCTGACACTTCTTCCGATTTTGTTTCCGGTTCTGGTGCCGGGGAACTTAAAAACGAAAGACGGCCGCCAAATAAAACGGCGACGAGCAGGAGAATTGGAAGGGTCCAGGAAACGCCTTCTTTTGCCGAAGTGTCTTCGCTCATTTTCAAGGCCAAGAGTTTGGTTCACCGACATGCAACTGCCACAGAACCAGCCCGAGATCGTTTCCCCTGTCGCGCCAAGACTCGGAGGACAATGCCCAGTGATGGCTGAGCTCGGAGTCGAGGCGATGCGAGAATCTAGCAACATCGGGTCGCGCGGTTCCGATACATCTTGGTTCGGACTGCGATCATGAACACCGGAAGAACCACCCAGCCCACCAAGGGGTACCAGGATAGTACCGCAGGTATTTTGCTGTCAAAGCAGATTTCGGAAGAAATGAGAACAATCAGCGTGAAGTCGACATGCCGCCAGCTTTCACATCGCAGACCTATAGCCTCGACGGCTTCCGCATCTGAAGCTACTGCCACTGAACTTGAAGATTGGCATCGAACTGGATCGATTGGGTTGGTAGCACGCTATCGCATACGATTGTGATCTGGCGAAGATCGTTTTCGCTGACCCCCGATACCGAGCAAACACAACTCTCGCCGGGCAACAAGCCTTTGAGCGTCTTTGTTGATCGCTTCTTTCCGGCCGCGAAATAGGCATCTCGATAAATGGGAGCGATCCCTTCGTTTGTAACCCTCAAACGCAATTCGTTGCCTTTCACCGCTGCCGCGGTCACACGAAAGCGATAGCCGATTGCTCGACTGGCTGACTTGATCCGTTCGATCGACTGAAAACGCGGTTGATCATTCCCGATGATGTAGCTGAGATGAAACTGTTTCGCGGCGACTTCGAACGGCACACCGTTGGGGCCTTCTTTGGAAAGCGCCTGGCGCTGGTCCTTGTTGTTGTAGTAACTAAACTCGCCTCCGCCGGGTTGCCGTTTCCAGCGATCTGGTCCAAGGATTCTCCAGTTGACCGCATTTTCTTTTGAGTGTGGCTTGCAGAGAAACGAGTCATCAAAAACACCGAAATCGAGAGCTAACAAATCAGCATTGTCTTCCAGCGGTGAGTAGGTTTCATCGGCGGCATCGATACTGATTGACCACGGCAATGTATCGAACTGTGCATCCATATGACGCAGGAAAACCTCTTGGAACGATTTGTCGGGAAACGTCTTGCCTAGCTTTCTCGGGCCGTCGTAAATGTGGTATTCAGCCCAAAGCCCGAATCCCGTTTGCAGGAACGCGATGCGTGGATCACGGTCATACCGATCGGCCAGCTTTCTGTAGAAATCAAGCATAAATTCTTGCAGCGATTTGTTTCCCCAATCGCAAAACCAAGTTTCCTTTCCTTCGCTTTTGCCAACGGTTTCGTGATAATCATTGCGTTGGCGGATCCAACCGGGCACGGTGGTTTTCTTTCCAACGTAGACAAAATTGAAACGCAAGATCGCTTGGTGGTTTCGCGATGCGATCTCGTCCAATACCGATTCAAGAGAAGTCCAGTCATAGCGGCCTTGGGCATCGACAATTTCGTCGTAGCCACAGTAACGGTATTCCAATGAGACCGCCTCCGGATGTCGCTCGGCGATCGGATTATCCGCCCACAAAGCAATCCCCGTCATCGGTTGCACGCCGGTGATTTTTGACTGCAAGGAAATCACGCGAGTTTGTTGGGCAATGGCAGGTGAAATGACACCATGTGCTACCCACATGCAAAGAACAACTGACCAAAGCACAGTTTTCAGAGGAAACGATCTGAATAGACGCCTTTGAAGCGGACTGAATGACATGCTTTTCTCGTAGTCGATGGACACTGATGGCATTGGTTCAAAATTGAAGAATTTCCGGTAGCGGTTATCCAGAAGCTGAACGGCGCCAACTTGTGATCGGGGATCGACGCCAACGCGTTCACCCTGACCGTCTTCGGATAGATATGGATTGTATCACGGCTTTGGACCGGACTCGTTAAACTGGTTTCTATTCTCATGCACGAGTTCGCGGGTATAGGAGACACCTCAACCGATGAATCGAACGATCAAACACGGTGTATTCGACTGGCTTTTTCGCAGCATCGTTTGCCTGGGGTTTTTCGCCCCACCTGCGTTTTCTGACGAACCGTCCTTGCGACCATGGGGCAAGAATCCGTGGTACTGGTCTCTGGGCGGCGAACCGGTTTTGCTTCTCGGTGGTAGCGACGACGACAACCTATTCCAGTGGCCCAAGGAAAAACTGATCCCGCAACTCGATCGGATCGTCGCGGCGGGTGGCAACGTCATCCGCAATACGATGAGTGATCGTCAAGATGGCGGGTTTGAAGTGTATCCGTTTCGTCAACTTGACAATGGCAAGTACGACCTGGAGCAATGGAACCCCGAGTACTGGGGGCGATTTGAGACATTGTTGCGAGAAACCGCTCAACGCAAAATCGTCGTACAGATCGAAGTTTGGGATCGATTCGATCTCACCGACGTCCGCAAGAATGATCCGTATCGCTGGGAGAAAAAGCATCCCTACAACCCGCGCAACAACGTGAACTATACGTTCGAGGAATCAGGGTTTGAAACGCGATATCCCGATCACCCCGGTGCCAACAAGCAACCGTTCTTTTTTACGACACCGCTACAAAAGAACAATCAAACGGTCCTGAAATACCAGGCCAAATTTGTCGACAAGTTGCTTTCGCATTCGCTGAAGTACGATCACGTTTTGTATTGCATCGACAACGAAACCAAAGCCGAAAAGGAATGGGCGGAGCATTGGGCGCGGCAGATTAAAGCGCGTGCGCGAGAGGCCAATCGAACCGTCATGGTCACAGAGATGTGGGATGATTGGGATCTGAAAGCCGAACGACATCGCCGTACGTTTGATCATCCAGAGCTTTATGACTACGTCGATGTATCGCAAAACAACCAGAATCAAGGAGAGAAACACTGGGACAACTTCTTGTTCGTTAGACAATATCTGGCCGACCATCCGCGTCCAATGAATACAACGAAAACGTATGGGGCCGATGGGAACAAGTTTGGACATTCCGACCAAGACGCGATCGAGCGATTTTGGCGACACCTGTTGGCCGGAGCGGCATCGATTCGTTTCCACCGCCCCGACTCAGGATTGGGGATCAACGACAAAGCCTTCGCGTGCATCCGCGCGGCACGTTTGTTGGAAAACGAAGTTCGGGTATGGGATTTGGAACCAGCGAATGAACTGATGAGATTTCGATCGGATAACGAAGCTTACCTCGCCGCTAACAAGGATCGAACCACACTGGTCGTTTACTTTCCCGCCGAGACAAAGCCAAGCCTAGACCGTGACATTGCATTAAATGTGGATCGACCAGCCGGACGGTACCGCCGGATCTGGATTGACATCGATCGAGGAAACCGTCTTGGTGAATTCGACGAGGCCCCCGTATCCTCACGTCTGCATCCCCCAGGCAAAGGCAACATGGTTGCGATCCTGGTTGCTACGCCGGAATAGCAACGGGGCATTTGACGCAGTCTTTCAAAAGTGTCGGGTCAGGTGATTTCGTGGTTGACGCTCAATGATTTTGGACCGGCGGAGAGCGTCTTGTCGCTCACGGTGTGGACAAGAATTTGCCGATCCCTTCAACTGACAATCTCACATTGCATCGAAACGTGTGCCGCTGAAGGCGGCGGCGACGCTCCATCGATCCCAATCGCGACGGGAATAGAAAACATTGGCGAAGGAATTTGGTTCTTGGCGAGAAGCGGTTGAAGACACGTGGAAGATGATTGCGGCGTCGAAACAAAGCTTGGTTGCGACGGATGTGACGTACAAGTTACTGGCTTACATCTTGATCACACCCCTGTTTGTCCTTCTGTTCCGATTGCTGCTGCGGTTATCGGGCAACGAAGTACTTTCGGACCTTGATATCGCCCACTTTTTACTTGGTCCGTTTGGATGGTTCTGCGGCATCGCGATCGCTGCGGTTTGGCTCGCGATCCTCGCGTTTGAGCAAGCATCGCTGATGTGGATTCTTGTTCAACGCCAACGCGGCGAGCGTGCGCATATGCTTGACGCGTTGCGATTCGCGGCGGAACAAGCTCCCGGTGTGCTGCGGGTGACGGTGCGTTTGGTGACACGCCTTGCACTGGTGTTTGCACCATTCCTAGTCGTCGCGGCGCTGACGTATCGATGGCTGCTAACAGACTTTGACATCAACTTTTATCTGACCGCGCGGCCATCTGAATTTTGGACGGCGGTGGCAGTTGGCGGCGCGCTCTCAGTGCTGCTCGTATCTATTCTATTGCGTCTGCTTTCGGGGTGGTTCTTGGCGTTACCCTTAGTGCTTTTCGAACAAACACCTCCTCAGAATGCGCTTGTAGAAAGCCAGCGACTTGTCGATGGCCATCGAAAACACATTGTCATTTCGATCGTCATTTTGGTTGGTATGGTGTTGATCGCAAATTCGATCGCAACCTTTACCATCGGTTTACTTGGGCGACTGCTGATTCCTTCCTCGGTGGGTTCTTTGGCATTCCTTGCGGCGCGAGTCGGATCGATGCTCTTGGCTTCCTTTCTGGTAGGACTGATCGTACAACTGCTGGCGGTGATCGGTGTGACCGGCACGATGCTACAAAGCTACCTCGCGTTATCGGAAAAGGCATCCGATGCGATCGACCATTCAAGTTCACCAGATATGCTTCGTCGATCGTTCCTACGGCACGTGACGAGCCGCCGACTCCTAACCGCAGGTTCGGTTGTCGCGGTGCTGACGACGGTCAGCGGCTATGTCCTGATCACCGCCGTTCGGATGGCTGACGATGTCGAAATCATGGCCCATCGTGGCGCGTCAATCTTAGCGCCGGAAAATACCATGGCCGCTTACAGGCGGGCGATCGACGACGGTGCGGATTGGATTGAAATCGATGTCCAAGAAACGGCTGACGGACGTGTCGTCGTCGTCCACGATAAAGACCTGATGAAGCTGGCCGGTAATCCGATCAAAATCTGGGAATCTTCGTTTGATCAACTTTCATCGATCGACATCGGGAGTCATCTAGACGCGAAGTTTTCTGCCGAACGCGTGGCAACGCTGACCGACGTCCTGCGTCTGTGCAAGGATCAAATTGGCGTGAACATCGAGCTGAAGTACTACGGTCACGACCAACATCTTGAAGAGCGTGTGGTGAGTATCGTTGAAGCCGAAGGGATGGACGATCAAGTGATGGTGATGTCGCTAAAACCGCAGGGCGTCGCTAAAACAAAAGCACTTCGCCCAGATTGGAAATATGGTTTGCTGCTTTCGGTTTATGTTGGCAACCTCAATAAGATCGACACAGACTTTCTTGCCGTGAACGCGGAATTTGCAAGTCGCGCGTTCGTGAAACGGGCACACCGCGCCGGCAAAGAAGTTTATGTTTGGACCGTCGACGATCCCGCCAAGATGTCGATGCTCATGAACCGGAATATCGATGGAATCCTGACCAACCGTCCGGATATCGCTCGCGATGTGATTCGCCAGCGAGCCGAATTGAGCAGTTCCGAACGGCTGTTAGCAGAGATATCGGTTTGGCTGGGGCTTTGACAGGCGACGAACGTTTAACCCCTGTCCAAATCGTTTTACGAATACGTCCGCGAAAGATACGGAGCGGTCCAATAACTTGGTTCTGGGGTGAACCGAATCGCGTTTGCAGCGGTCGAGCGGCGACTATCGAGGCAAGCAAATGCCGGTTCATCGACCACACGCCGATGAGCAAATGGAATGATGCATCGAGCCGCTGTCCCCATGCAAAATATGGTGCCCGCCGCCAGAACCGTCGGCTTGGAAACTAGAATGCGAACCGTGCCTCGGTGAACGCATCGGAAGGCTAAAATCTTTCTACAACCCACGCTAGCGGAACGTGACTCATGAGAACTCTGTTAACTCGAACGGCGATCATTGCTTGTGGAGTATTGTCGATGGCGTTCGGAAATCCGTCGGGATTATCCGCTCAGGAAACGTCATCGGGAAAACAAGGTTTTGATCAAGCCACTGAAAGCGACGTGACACTGTGCCAGAGTTACTGGCAAACAGAGCAAGAGGCACGCGAGCAACTGAAGCGTTTTGCGCGCACCTACGACAATGCCGAGCAATGGCAACGGCGGGCCGATAAAATCCGTACTCAGATCTTACGGGGGATGAGACTGGATCCACTTCCTCGAAGAACGCCGTTAAACGCGACCATCAGTAATAAGCGATCCTACGAAGGTTACACCGTCGAATCGGTGGCGTTTGAATCACGTCCCGGTTTTCTGGTCTACGGCAGCTTGTACCGTCCGATCGATGGACCAGATCTTCAGGCGGGAATTCTTTGCCCTCACGGTCATGCCCGTGGACCACGCGGAGGCCGCTTGCGCCCGGATCATCAACAACGATGCGCAACGCTCGCCAGGATGGGTGCCACTGTTCTGTCGTATGACATGGTCGGATTCGGCGATTCGGAATTCCTGGGCTGGAGCCATGATCATCCCCAAGTCATGGCGTTGCAAACCTGGTCCAGTATCCGAGCGATCGATTTCCTGGAATCACTTGGCAACGTCGATTCAGAACGGTTGGCTGTCACCGGCGCGTCTGGAGGCGGGACTCAGTCGTTTCTCCTAACCGCGATCGATGAACGAATCGATGTTTCAGTCCCGGTCGTGATGGTCTCGGCTCATTTCTTCGGTGGTTGTGATTGCGAAAGTGGAAAACCGATTCACAAGACACCTAGCCTGGAGACCAACAACGTGGAAATTGCAGCTTGCTGCGCACCGCGACCGACACTGCTGGTTTCCGTCGGCGGCGACTGGACGAAGAATACGCCCGACGTCGAGTATCCTTATCTTCGGAAGGTCTACCGTCTGTTTGATAAGGAATCGCTGGTCGAAAACCAACACTTCCCCGATGAAGACCACGGCTACGAACTTCCCAAGCGACAGGCGATGTACCCGTTTCTAGTCAAACATTTGAAACTCGATGCCAAAGGCGTGATCGATCCCACATCCGGTCGCTTTGATGAATCGGCAAACACCATCGAAACAATTGAGACAATGCGAGTCTTTGCCTCTGCAGAACAGTTGCCCAAAGGGGCACTCAAACCAGGTAGCAAGATCACGTTCTGAACGCCCTTAACATTGCAGCACCTGTATGTAAGCAGCACCTGGGTGCCAAAATCAATGCTCCCGCGCGGCCTTCCGCCCGGGAGCGAAGCGAGTGATCAGTGGTGCCCTGAGGGTCGCCTAACCCTGAGCCTTCTTTGCATCGAGGGCGCGCTGATAGTACTTGTGCGTCACCTTGTCTTGATTTTCCAGCAGCCAGTCGATCGAAGGTTCGTTCGACATCGCTTTGCGGATCGCCTGCGCCATAGCCTTGCGATGAATATTGAACAAAGCCTCATGATCGAGGTCTTTTTCTTTTGCGGCGCCGGGATTCAACCAGACGGAGCAGATGATCCCTAAGTCATTCGCCTTTTCCTTCGGGATATCACCGGCTCGGACGGCATCAAGCACACCGTTGGCGATCGCCCCTTGAACGGTTCCCATCAAGATATTCGTGTAATCCGAACTCTTGACGGTCACTTTACTGACCATCAATGTGACAGGACGCACCTGGATATCGGTGTCCATGATCGCGAATACCTTCGAGTGTCCCGCGGATTGATTTCCGGTCAAGGTTGCGATCGCGGTTCCGACGGGGCCGTCGAGCTCACCGATGACGACTTCTGGTTCAGCGGCGGTGAACGGCGGGCCACCGGCAATCAAGCACTCACCGGTTCGCATGATGATTCGTTCGCTCATAACTCGTTTTGTTGAAGACGAATTTGAAAGTGTGGAAAGCCGGTAACATAGCGTACGACGGCAAATCATTCACCGCCCGGTACGCAGTGACTTTCTCGGACGGCAAGAAGTAGTGTCTTGATCGCCCCACAAACCGGCGACCGCTCGAAAGCAATCTCGAGTGCTCCGTTCCAACTCGATTTAGGATTCGCCGCATGGCGTTAGCCACGGTTTCGGTGTAATCACCGCGGCTAACACCCGTCGGCGGATGACCCGAACCCGTATTTTCAAATGGAACGAAGCACTGAAGCGATGCTTCGATCCTTCCCTCATTTGACGAATCGTTTCCGCCAAGCCGCCGGCGTCATCCCGGTGACCTCTCGAAAACGTCGGGTCAAATGGCTCTGATCCGTAAAGCCGACTTCAAACGCGATTTCAGCGAGCGTTCGGGACGTGGTTGCGAGCAGTTGCTGGGCCGCCTGGACGCGAACCGAGCGCAGATAATCAGTCGGGGTCACGCGAAGTAATTGCCGAAAGCGCCGATTGAAATGGGTCGATGAAAGGCCGGCCAGGCCTGCCATCGCTGTCATTGAAATCTGCTCGGCGTAATGTTTCTCGATGTAACGGGCGACCGGCAAAAGTTCTTGCAGGTACTGCATCAACTCCTCTTGCTGTTCGATACGGTACATCGCCCCCGCGATTCCGATCACGCGATGATTCGAATCAAACAACGGAGTCTTGGTGGAAACATACCAGCGAGGAACACTCCGGCGATGCAATACCAGCCAGACTTGACCGGGCACCGGTTTTCGACCCGCCATCACACGGCGGTCTTCGCTAATGTAGGCCTCCGCCATCAGCGGGGGGTGAAAATCGTAATCGGACTTGCCGATCGCGTCCGCTTCTTCTTTCAAACCATGGTTTTCAAGAAAAAGTCGATTCACTTTCACGAACCGGCTTTCGGTGTCCTTCGCGTAAAAATAGGTCTGAGGCAACGCATCAAACAACGCGATCACGGATTCCGCTTGGGGATTGCGTTGGAAAAACGCCGCCTGGAAATCGCCGGGGGTGGATTCTGGCATGGTCAAATCATACCAAAACAAAGCGGGCTTGTTCAAGACGCGCTTTACCGCTGCGGACTAGGATCTGTTGTTTAGCGTTCCATCTAAATCAAACGTTTGGGTTCGGCTTATCAGCCGACGTGTGTTGGCCCCGGTGATGGCACCCGCGGTCACGCCGAAACCGCGTCTGATGCGGCGCGGTTAATCGCAATATCAAGTGTTGCTTCATTCGAAGAGTAGATGGCGCAACGGGATCTGCGGACTTAGTGCAGGATCCGACGAGTTCAACGAAGGCGGCAAGAGAAAACCATGTCAACGATTACCTCCCCATCGACGACAGGCTGGGCGACTCGGCGTATGCCAGTCATCACGCCCATCATGGTCTTGTTCACGGTGATCGCACCCTCGAGCGACACCGCCCTCAAAGCAGATGACATTTCATTTTCACGCGACGTTTTGCCCGTACTTTCCGATCGCTGCTTTCACTGCCATGGGCCCGACGCAACTCATCGGGAAGCTGACTTGCGATTGGATGTCGAAGAGAACGCCAAGGAAGACCTCGGTGGATACGCCGCTGTCACTCCTGGCAATTTGGAAGAGAGCGAGATTTGGCGCCGGATCACATCGAACGACGAAGGCGAAGTGATGCCGCCGAGTGATTCACACCGCAAGCCACTGACCGACCCCGAGCGCGAAGCGATCCGCCGCTGGATAGTTTCGGGTGCAAAATGGGGGAAGCATTGGTCGTTTGAAAAGATCACTCGACCAACGCCTCCATCAACCGACGTTCATCCGGTCGACGCATTTGTTCAAGCGAAACTCGCGAGCGAAGATCTGGAGCTCAACCGTCTTGCCCCGCCGCATACCCAGCTTCGTCGTTTGTCGTTTGACTTGACCGGACTCGCACCAACGCCCGAACAAGTCGATGCCTTTGACGGATCTAAAGAAGCCTTGGGGAAAACGCTCGACGCGATCTTTCAATCACCCAGCTATGCCGAACGAATGGCGATGTGGTGGCTCGATGCCTCCCGATATTCCGACTCCGACGGATACCAGCAAGACGCGACCCGCCAAAACTGGCCTTGGCGTGACTGGGTGATTCGGCAATTTCAAGAGAATAAATCGTTCCGAGAGTTCACGATCGAACAGTTCGCCGGTGACTTGCTGCCCGATGCGACCGAGGAGCAGCAACTCGCGACGTGCTTTCACCGCAATCATATGACCAACGGCGAAGGCGGCCGAGACCCAGAGGAATCGCGTGTCGATTATGTCATCGACCGAGTTAACACGACCGGCACCGTTTGGCTAGGGCTCACCCTTGGCTGCGTCCAGTGCCATTCACACAAGTTCGATCCGATCTCCCATCAAGACTATTATTCGTTCTCGGCTTTCTTCAATAGTATCGACGAAAACGGCAAGGCGGGGATGAATGCCACGCCGTACTTGTCATACACCTCACCGAATGTTGACGCGAGGGTTGAAGAACTATCGCATTTCGTCGACCAGTGCCGCAAACAGAAATCGGCCGAGCTAAAACGAGCGGAAAAGCGGTTCGAACGATGGCTCGCCCAGGCCCGCGAACAAGCGGCAAGCGACTATCGGGTTTGGTGGCCGATCTTCCCGCAGGTAACCAGCAGCGAAGGGACGTTGTTTCAGATCGAAGACGATGGCACGATTCAAACTCACGGTCCGAAACCGAGCCAAGATGATTACCGTGTCGAGGTTCGCATTCCCGCCGGGGTAAAGCAAATCAGTGGAATTCGACTAGAGGTCTTGCCACACGAATCCCATGTCGAGCAGCGGTTCACCCGAAGCGGCAATGGTGAATTCACACTCACCAATGTCTTGGCAATGGTACGTGAAGCCGGCAGCCCGTCCGAGCAACAGCTGGAATTCGCAGGTGCGGTTGCCGATTACCAAGCTGACAAAAAACGAAAGACCGAATGGGACACGCGCTACGCTAATATCCGTGAAACACTTAACGATGACGCCCGCGATGGATGGACGACTGAGGGAGCCGAATCGATCGAACCACACACCGGTGTCTATGAATTGCGCAAACCATGGCAAGTCAGCCAAGGCGATCGATTCATCATCAAACTGCGTCATCGGTCCACTCATGGTGACGCCAACATCGGAAGGTTCCGCATCTCACTGACCGAAGAACGGGGTGAAACGGTGCGACGTACCGATGGCGATTCACCGATCGCAGCATTGCTTCGAAACAACCAGACGGACCTTGACGACAAACTTCGAAAGCGTTTGCTGGACCAATACTTGCTAAGCGATCCGGAGTACCAAGCGGATGCGACCCGTCTTTCGGCGGCTGAGCGGCAGCTTTCACAACTGAAGAAAGAGACCGATCCACGGAAGGTGATGGTGCTCAAAGAGCGTGACAAACCTCGCGAAACACACATTCTTTTGCGCGGTGTCTGGGATGCCAAAGGCGACGTCGTCGAGCGTGCGGTCTTGCCGAGCGTCCTCGAATGGCCTGCCGAGAAAACACAAACGCGTCTTGATCTCGCCCAATGGATCGTCGATCGCGACAACCCGCTGACCGCTCGTGTGATTGTCAATCAAGTTTGGCAACTACTGTTTGGGCAAGGTCTTGTTCGGACGCCAGAAGATTTTGGATTGCAAGGCGAACTGCCCACCCATCCCAAATTGCTCGACTGGTTGGCCATCGAATTCATCGAAAACGATTGGGACATCCAACACATCATTCGTGTCATCGTGACAAGCAAGACTTATCGTCAAAGCAGTGTCACGACCGAAAAGTTACTCAGCCTTGATCCGGAGAACCGTTTGTTGGCCCGATCCCCTCGATTCCGATTACCGGCATGGATGATCCGCGATAACGCGTTACAGGTTTCAGGGCTCATCAACTCGGCCGTCGGTGGGCCGCCGGTCAAGCCGTACCAACCGGAAGGTGTTTGGGCGGAAATCACGATGGGACGATTCGATTATCAGCCCAGCCTGGGACCGGCACAGTACCGCCGGACCATCTATGCCTTTTGGCGTCGCAGCAGTGCACCGACGTTTCTGTTCGACAGTGCCCAGCGCCGGGTTTGCGAGGTCGGTGTGCGTCGTACCAATACGCCACTTCATGCCCTTACCCTGATGAACGATCAAACAATGTTAGAAGCATCGCGCGCGCTTGCGGACTTGGCGATGAACATCGGCACTGAGCCCAATGAATGGTCGGACATGCAACTACAAATGATTTCGCATCGCGTTTTATCGCGAGAGCTGACTTCGGATGAACTGGACGAACTGAAACGTGTTTGGTCATCGGTCATGGAGGTCTATCAAAACGAAACCGCATCGGCACTCGAATTTTGTTGTGTCGGTCAACAAGAAATCCCCGCCGCGTCGCTCGCTGCACCAACGGCAGCATGGATGACGATCGCAAACTTGATCTTAAATTTGGATGAGGCCATCACGCGTGAATAATTACCCAATGGACGAATCCACACGACAACGAATCGGTCGACGATGTTTCTTGGGGCAAACTGGGTTCAACTTCGGTGCCTTAGCGGTCAGTGCGATGCTGGGCGACGAACTTGCCGCATCGGAACTGCAAGATGCTCTACCGCACTTTGCCCCGCAGGCGAAGCGAGTGATTTTTCTGACCCAATCCGGTGGCCCATCTCAAATCGAACTTTTTGACTACAAGCCAAATCTCGAAAAGCTGGCCGGAACAGAACTCCCCGAAAGCGTTCGGCAAGGCCAGCGTTTGACCGGCATGACGAAAGGTAAACCGCAGCTGGTCCTTCCGTCGATTGCAAAGTTCAATCCGCACGGTCAGTCTGGAACACTGGTCGGTGAATGGTTGCCACACATCGGCTCGATCGCCGATGACCTGTGTTTTGTCAAATCGATGGTCACCGACCAGATTAACCATGCCCCGGCGATGACGAAGTTCCTGACCGGACACCAACTTCCCGGTCGACCGAGTTTTGGATGTTGGGCGAGCTATGGACTCGGTTCCGTCAATAAAAACTTACCTGACTATGTTGTCTTGATTTCGCGGATGAAACGGGGAAGTGACCAGCCTCTGTATAACCATTACTGGGGCAGCGGTTTCTTGCCATCAAAGCATCAAGGGGTCAAACTGCGCAGCGCAAAAGATCCGGTGTTGTACCTCAACGACCCGGAAGGGTTCCCGCGAGAACTGCGCCGAGAAATGCTCGACGGACTGGCTTCATTGAACCGCCAGCATCATGCGACGACTCTTGATCCGGAAATTGAAACTCGGATCCAGCAGTACGAAATGGCGTTCCGAATGCAATCGAGCGTTCCCGAGTTAACGGACCTTAGCGACGAACCCGAATCGACGTTTGAGTTGTATGGTCCCGACTCTCGGCGTCCCGGCAGTTATGCCGCCAACTGTATTCTCGCCCGGCGTTTGGCCGAACGTGATGTACGGTTCATCCAACTGTTTCACCCCGATTGGGATCATCACTCACGATTGAGTTCATGGTGCGTTTCCCGCTGTATTGATACCGATCAACCGAGTGCGGCATTGATCAAGGACTTAAAGCGCTGCGGACTGTTGAGTGACACGCTTGTCATTTGGGGCGGCGAATTTGGACGCGGCGTGGCGGGCCAAGGTCAATGGGATTCCCCACTGGCCGGACGCGATCACCATCCACGTTGCTTCACCGTTTGGATGGCTGGGGCAGGCATCAAACCGGGATTTAGCTACGGGGCAACGGATGATTTCAGTTACAACGTTGCCGAAAACCCCGTTCATGTGCGTGACCTTCATGCGACCGCATTGCATCAACTGGGCATCGACCATGAACGACTGACCTATCGTTATCAGGGACTGGATTTCAAGCTGACCGGGGTCGAGTCTTCGAAAGTCGTGCGGGACATTTTGGTGTGAGGCAATCGGCAGAAGCGATGTTCGAAATCGCGAGCAAACTTGAAACCGGTGCAGGCCGAATTTTGATTTAAGATTGACCGATGCGGAACCAAGTTTGCTGTCTTGCCCCGACGCTAGCGAGTTCGGCTTTTCCGGCCTGGTTCGTCGGAGCATTAGCGGAATGTCGTTCGCCGCGGTTGTGCCGCGATCAGTGCGGCTGAACTCCGACGACCGATCGATCAGGCCCGAATTTTTTGTTGCCACGAAGCATGGGGCAGAGACCGATCTATAATCGCGTCTTTCCAACCTACCGCCCCCCCTTCACTTTCCGATGCCCGCGTTGGGCTGACGAATGGAATGCAAACATCCATGCCCCGCAACTTTCTTGACGCTTTGAAAATCGCGTGTCTGTTTCTCATCGGTGCGTCTCTTTCGCTCGCCATTGAATCGAGCGTTCACGCCGACGAACGGCCGAATATTCTTTGGATTACGATCGAAGATTGGAGTCCCGACCTTTCCTGCTATGGCACCAAGGGAATTTATACCCCACACGTTGATCAGCTCGCATCCGAAGGCGTTCGCTACGAACGTGCGTTCACGACGTCACCGGTTTGTTCGACATCTCGCTCGGCGATGATGACCGGTTTTCATCAGAATTATCTTGGTGCCCATCAGCACCGCACCGAAACCAAAAAGCCATTGCCGCATGGGATTCGGCCGATCCCACATCTGCTCGCCGACGCCGGTTATTACACGTGCTTGATGAGCCGAAAGGTCGATTGCAACTTTTTGCCTGACACCAAGCAAGCGTTATTCGACGGAGTTGACTGGAAGGATCGTGCCGACGGCCAACCGTTCTTTGCACGGATTACTTTGGAAGGCACACACCGACCTTGGAAAC
The DNA here is from genome assembly GCF_008312935.1 of Roseiconus lacunae. Classification (NCBI taxonomy): domain Bacteria; kingdom Pseudomonadati; phylum Planctomycetota; class Planctomycetia; order Pirellulales; family Pirellulaceae; genus Roseiconus; species Roseiconus lacunae. The sequence continues at coordinate 106,874 of NZ_VSZO01000001.1, forward strand.
GCGACCCCGAACGCCCGATCGCGATCGACGATGTTGAATTACCACCGTACTATCCGGACACACCGTTCATTCGGCGTGATTGGGCGAATGGCTTGGAGCAAATGCAACTGGTCGATCGGGAAGTCGGAACGCTTCTTAAGCGTCTTGACGACGAAGGGCTGGCCGACGACACACTTGTGATTTTCATCGGTGATCACGGCCGCTGTCACATTCGCGGCAAGCAGTTTCTTTATGACGAGGGAACTCGAATTCCAATGATCCTCCGCTGGCCCGGTAAACTACCGGCCGGTCAGTCCAACGGTGACTTGGTGATGGCCATCGACCTGTGTGCGACGGTATTGGACGTTGCCAAGGTGACCGCGCCGATTCCACTTCACGGTGCGAGCTTGCTGGGAAAAGGCACGTCCGACCGCAAGTACACGTTTGCGGCACGAGACAAAATGGGAGAAACACACGACGCGATGCGAAGTATTCGCTCGAAAGATTACAAGTTAATTTTGAACCTGATGCCAGAACGAGCTTACTGCCAGTACAGTTCCTATAAAGAAGGATCGTATCCACCGCTAGCAGAACTGAACGTACTGAACCTGCAAGGCAAATTGACGCCGGAGCAAGCGGCGTTTTTAGCACCGCAAAAACCGCCGGTCGAATTGTTCGATTTGCGAAACGACCCGCATGAAATTCACAACGTTGCCGGCGATCCCGCTTATGCGAATATTCAGTCAGAACTGCTTACCGAACTGAATCGATGGCGAAGCGAAGTCATCAACGACCAAGGGGTTTCGGCAGACTTTCGTGCGATCGATGTCTTTCCGCCAACGCGTCCCTCAGCGACGGTTGGCGAGTGGGTGTTGGCAAACGCAACGGACTACGACTTCAAACTCAACGGCATGCCACCTTGGTATCCCACGCGATCACTTGAACAGTGGAAAAAGGCTCGTGAAATATGGGAGCCGTGGGTTTTCCGAGATCCCGGCAGCAAACAAAAGCGACCGGTAATCCCACATACGCGCAAGCCCAAAGTCAGCCCGAAAAAGTAAACGGGCGAGCGTCGCTACGATTGCTGCAACACCCGTTTGGCGAGTGCCGTTGTGGGCGCTTTGTCACCGTGAAGCAGATACGAACAGCCGGCGAGGTAACGTGAACGCCAAGCCGGATCGATCGCGTGGTAGTCTTCGAGTGCCGCGGAGCTAAACTTATAGTCGTGTGCATCGTTGCCTTTAAGGAACACCATCTCACGGGCGCGACGAATGAGATCAACCGCCTGGTTCCCGTTCTGGGTAAATGCGAGCACGGATTCGGCGGCCGTGTCGGAGTCGCTTCCAATTTGTGCGAACAAATCTTCGAGACTGGGCGCCGTTGCTGTGGTCGGTTCAAGTTCCAGCAGATCGATGTCACGCAGCTTATTCCGTGATTCGGCTGAGTTCCGGAAGTGAGGAATGAAGGCGGCATTCTGCAGCAGCAGCCACTGCCGAGTACGATCATCTTGGACGCTGCGATAGAGGTACCGCATCGCGTTGGAGGTCGTGACCGCATGGAGCGGAACGATCGCCGGTTGACGCGAAACCATCTCGGCGGCGGCGAGCATCACTCCGTCGTAAACGCTATCGGGATGAGTCCCCGATTGCACTAACTCGACGACCAACTCGGCGGCCTGTTCTGGGCTGGCCGTGCGGAGAGCTTTTGCGACGGTCGCCGATTCGACCTGTTTTCGCTTGGTGGAATACCAATGACCGCTGAGTTGATCCAAGCGTTTCCAGTTGCTGCGTCCGACACGATCGGCATCCAAATCGGAGGTGGCTGGGTTGGGGTCGCCGGTATGATTCAGGATCGCATAACACAGCGATCGAACCACCGGTTCGGCGTGCTGCCATCCGATCACGCCCAGCGTCCGATAGGCGTTGGCGAGGTAGATCGATTTGTGACCGATACTGCGATAGTCGCGGGCGGCATGCTTCGCCAATAAATTCAGGATCTGGCCTGCAGTGGCGGTTCTGGCCGCGACCGTGGCTGCCGCATCGGCCGCTTCGACATCCCAACCGGCGAGGGCTTGATCGAGGGCGTGCAGCGCTTTTTCAGGTTCGGGCAGGTCACCGGTCGGCGGCGGGGCCATCGTCCAATCGCCTTCACTTACGTCCGACTGTTGGGCTCGCTTAAAATAATCCACACTCCATAACAGCGGCGTCCAGCGATGTTCATCGGCGGCCGCCAGTGATGCTTGGTGTGCCGAATAAACCACCAGCACGCTGTGGAACTTGAAACCGACCGAAGGCCGAGGCTGGACGTTGCGGATCCCTGCGAGCAACAACGCCGCCAGTAAGTCCTGATAGCTGCGACCTTGATGAATCTCGGCGAACACACGATCGACAATTTGCTTTCGCGGCGTCGTCTCAAGCAACTGAACCAGCGGCTCGATTCCGGATCCAAATTGCACGCGGTCGGGGCCTACCGTCAAATCTTCCGCGGACAATGCCGGCAGGCACGAGAGTCCGGTCAAGCCACCTGCGGCTGCGGTAATTGAGCGGCGAACGAATTGTCTTCGATCTTGCATGACTGACCCCGTGTGAGATGAACTTCAAAGCGAAATCGGCGTTTTTCCCGATCACTGATTATACGGGAACGCCCATTTCAAAAAAACTTTTCGGTCAAAGCGGTAAATCTTGGATTTGCCGGAATCTCTATTCACTCTCCCCCAAGCTCACGTTCACCGCATGACAAATCCCGCTCAAAACGATGACCATTCGCCGCGTCCGGCAAGCGATTCGCCTGCGGAAATCACGTCTGAATGTCAACCGGAACGACATTCGAGGGCAGCGGAACGCGAAGTCCAATACGACCGATTCGTGGCATTGTTGGCACGGCACGACCTCGCTATCCGTCGTTTCGTTCGCTACTTGATGCCTTCGACCGATGGCGTTGACGACGTGATCCAAGAAACGGCGTTGGAGTGTTGGAGGAAGTTCGATGACTTCCTGTCCGGCCGAGAGCAAGCCAACGGAGTCGACGATTCAGCGAATGACGAATTTGTTCGCTGGGCATGTGTGATCGCCCGTTACAAAGCGATGAGTTGGCAACGCAATCGATCGCGAGATCGACTCGTGTTTCGCGAATCGGTGATCGAACATCTGGCCGGTTCGGCGGTCGAATTGATCGAACAAAGCGAACATCGACGGCAAGCGATCGAGACGTGCCTAGATCAGCTATCGGTCAACCACCGCCGCTTGGTTTTAAGCGTCCACATGCCCGGCGAATCCGTCGCGCAGATCGCCAAGGAATCCGGCGTGAAGCCCCGTCAGCTTTACAGCAAGGTGAACATGCTGCGATCCGCATTGCTGCGATGTGTCGAACGCCAACTGACGGGGGAACTCGGCAATGGATAAGCGCTTCGAAAAATTGATCTTTCAAGCCATCGATCAAACGATCTCTCCCGCCGATTTTCAGCGTCTGCAAGACGCGATCGAGTCGGACGCTGAAGTACGACAGGCTTACCTGAAATCGTTGACGCTTTGTGAGCAACTTGGTGAGATCGCTCAGGACACGTCCGTGCCGGATTCGACATCGGTCCTAACAACGATTGTCACCGATGCGACCGCTACCGACCGCCGGTTTGACTGGAGACTTCTCGGCCTTGCGGCGACATTGTTGATCGCGGTCAGCGTGGGTGCTTACCGACTGGGACGCCAGGACAACAGACTTCGACTCGGCTCACGGTTGACTGAGTCCTTGAGCGAAGAGATGCCACCGCTTTCATCGGCTGAAACACAGATCGCCGGACACGCGACGCTTCGTCGAGGCGTCGCGCTCAAGTGGCCTTCCGGGGCGACACGGCACCGCGAGGGCGATGTCCTGCCCAATGGGTTGTTGGCATTTGAAGAAGGAACTGCCGAAATCGATTTTTTCTGTGGGGCGACATTGATCGTTGAAGGCCCAGCGTCATTTGACATCGAATCGGACTGGTCCGTCGCGGTCACCCAAGGGCGTCTGAGGGCGAACGTTCCACCCGTCGCACGTGGCTTTGTCGTCCGTGCGGCAGATTCGGAGATCATTGACTTGGGCACCGAGTTTGTTCTCGAAGTTGACTCGCAAAACGTACGCGTGGATGTGATTGACGGTGAAGTGGAATTACGTGGCGGTGCGCACGACGGGCAGCACTTGCTTACCGGTGAAGGTGTCTCCTTAAAAGGCGATGCGGCCGCGATGCCATCGCCCGCATCGATCAGCACCGTTTCTGATCTTCAGCAACAGCGACGAATCGCGGATGAGCGATCGTTTGAACGCTGGAAAACGTTTGCCAACCAGTTAAGTCTGGACAGGCGTCTGATCGCTTATTTCCCGATCGCGAGTGGCTTGCAGGATGGCTTGCAGAGTGGCTTGCTGGGACGTGTCGTTCCAGACGTTGCCGCGTCTGGGCAACAATCGAATGGGCGAATCGTTGGCCCGGTTACGTCAGCGGACGGCCGTTTCGGTGACGGATCGTACGGATTGGAATTCGATCGCACCGGTGCGCGAGTCAGAACACGCATCGACGGGACATTTCGTGCCTTCACGTTTGCCTGCTGGGCCAAGATTGACAGCCTCAAGCATCGCTACAACGCACTGTTCATGTCGGACGGCTATGAAAACGGAGAGCTGCACTGGCAAATTCGCGATGACGGCCGATTGATGTTTTCGGTGATGGTCGACGATACCCAAAAGACGCAACACTTCAGTCCGCAAGACAACAAAATGGTGACTCAAGCAGGTCTCCACCGCGTCTACTACAGCGACACATTCTGGGATTTGTCTCAGAGCGGACAGTGGTTCCATTTGGCCGCCGTCTATGACCCGGCCAATCGGAAAGTCATCCAGTACGTCAACGGTACACCGATCGCTTCGGAAACCATCGCCGAGAAGTTTTATGTGGACGAGCTTCACATCGGTGCCGCAGAAATCGGCAACTGGGGGCAACCGTTCCGAAAAACACCTTGGTTTGCCGTTCGAAACTTCAACGGCGCGATCGACGAAATGGCCATCTTCGACGCCGCGCTCTCCGGCGAAGAGCTTCGGCAAATCTATGAGTCCGGTAAGCCGGTCGGATATTAAGAACGCCCCCCGCGGTGAAGGCCGCATCGTCATGTTTTGGAGCAAGTGAATGAATCGATTGTTTACGGCAGCGTTCGTTTTCCTAGGCAATTTTTTGCCGTGGAGTGTCGGCGTTGTTTCCGCAGCGGATCGACCGAACGTGTTGTTCATCGCCGTTGATGACCTTCGTCCGGAACTCGGCTGCTACGGTTCAGAGATCGCTATCACGCCCCACTTGGACGCCTTGGCGTCCGACGGGCTGTTGTTCGATCGAGCGTATTGTCAACAAGCGATTTGTCGGCCTTCGCGAGCCAGCTTGATGACGGGGACGAGACCCGAAACGACCGGACTGTTCCACAACTATGTTTCGTTGCGTGAATTGCAGCCTGATATTTTGACGATGCCGGAACACTTCGTCGCGGAGGGATATGAAACGGCCTATGTCGGAAAGATTTTCCATCACGGTGACACCGACGATGACCGGTCGTGGAGCCGCAAATCAGCCAATTGGTTGAAAGACATCGAACGCCCCAAAGGCCCCTATCGACTTCCCGAAAACGTCAAGCTTCGCCAAGAGAACTTCAATGCGATGTTTGCCAAATACGGTGAAGCAGCTCGCCGAGGCTTGGCCAGCGGGCCAGCCTATGAGAGTGCCGATGTCCCCGATCATGCCTACGTCGACGGTTACAACACCCGACTTGCGATTAAAACGATGCAACAATTGGCGGACGGCGAGAAACCGTTTTTCCTTGGCATGGGCTATCACCTGCCGCACCTCAATTGGTGTGCACCGAAAAAGTACTGGGATTTGTACGACCCGGCAGAAATCCCGTTGTCCGATCAAGTTGATGCGCCGCAGGGTGGAGCGGCGATGGGATTGCATGCTTCGTTTGAACTGCGAACTCGCTCGGGAATCCCCAAATCAGGACCGATCGATCGAACACTTTCGCGAACCCTTAAGCACGCTTACTTGGCCAGCACCAGCTACGTCGATGCGCAAATCGGCCTATTACTCGATTCGCTCGAACAATCCGGCCTACGTCAAAACACCATCATCGTCGTGTGGGGAGACCACGGGTGGCATCTCGGCGACATGGGCGTCTGGGGCAAAGCGACAAACTACGAGATCGCGACACGGGTTCCGCTGATGATCTGGACTCCCGAAATGGAAGTCCGAGGTGAAACGACGAAAGCACTCGTAGAATTGGTCGACTTGTTCCCAACGCTTTGTGAGTTGGTGGGCATTCCCAAACCAGGCCATCTGGAAGGCCATAGCTTTGCACCGTTGTTGTCGGATCCCCACCGCGAATGGAAGAAAGCCGCCTTCAGTCAGTACCCCAATCCGGCACTGCGTGAATGGGCCGCAAACCCGTTGTCGCAAGGCATGCGTGAAACTTGGTTCGGGCCGTTAATCGAGCAAGTGGAACAGCGAATCATCGAGCAACAAGGTGATCGCTGGGATCGTGACTTATTCGAACAACATCTGATGGGCTACACGATGAGAACCGACCGCTATCGATTGGTGGTTTGGCGTGATCATCGCGATCGAGAAGCCAAGCCAGTGTTTATCGAGCTATTCGATCATCACGATGATCCTCAGGAAACAAATAACATCGCCAAGCGGCAACCAGACCTTGTGCAAACGCTTCTGCGTCAACTGGAATCCGGCTATGCGGCGTCACTTTAGCAACACTTGACTGCTCTCAGTTCTAATGCTTTGTCTAGCCCCAATCCTCGGATTCGGCTCATCAGCCGACGGGCGTTGGCCCCGGCTATTGCACCGAAATCGTGACTAACGCCATGCGGCGAATCCTAATTTCAAAGGTTGACGAAGCACTCGATTGTTCCCCAGCAAAAATGTTCCCCAACGAAATTGATCACTCATCTTCGAAACCGATTCAGTTCTATGCACTTCAAACGTAGTTGGCTTGCCACGACGGTCGTACTTGGCTTTGCGATGGGGCAAGTCGTCGACCAGAGCCTAGGAAGAGAAACCGTTGATCCGAAAACGGTTTCGGCGCCCGTGGATTTCGACGAGCATGTCCTGCCGATCTTGGAGGATCGTTGCCTGTATTGTCACGGCGAAGACGAGCAAGAGTCCGGTCTTCGGCTCGATCGACGCGCCTTCATGATCAAAGGAGGTGACTCGGGTTTGGCCGCGGTTGTCCCCGGAAAACCCTCGAATAGCTACTTGATCGATGTGATCAAGCATCTTGATCCCGATGTCAAGATGCCACCGGACGACGACAAACTGCCGGCCGAAGAAATTGAAGTCCTGCAGCGTTGGGTGGAGCAAGGTGCGACTTGGCCTGACCAAATGGACGATGTGATCGAAGACTCTGTGGACCTGTGGTCGTTCCAACCGGTGAAGCGTCCTACGGTGCCAGCCGTTGACGCGACGAATTCGGTAGACGTCCAAAGCGCTGTTCACCCGATTGATGCGTTTCTGCGAGAGAAACTTTTCAATCACAACTTGACGATGTCGGATCGCGCCGACCCACGGATCTTACTGCGAAGACTTTCAATCATATTGACCGGATTGCCACCGACCGCGGAAGAGATCGAAGCCTACTTGGTCGCAGAAGCAAAGGATCCAGAACGAGCGTATGCCGACGCCGTCGACCGCTTGCTGAAGTCGCCACACTTCGGAGAACGCTGGGCGCAACATTGGTTGGACGTCATCCGGTGGGCTGAAACGAATGGTTCAGAAGCCAATCTGTATCGCAAAAACGCCTGGGTGTACCGTGACTACGTCATCCGATCGTTCAACGAAGACAAACCCTACGATCAGTTTCTGCGCGAGCAAATTGCCGGTGATTCCGTCGGTGTCGGAGAAGCGATGGGATTCCTTGTCGCCGGGCCTCACGTACCGGCGGCAACGGTCGGGCGTGAACCCAGCGCGATTCGCCAAGCGCGTGCCGATCGGCTAGATGAAGTGATACAAACTGTCGGCGCGTCAGTCATGGGTGTGACGATGGGCTGTGCCCGATGTCACAATCACAAATTCGACCCGATCTCGATTCATGATTACTACTCGATGACCGCCGTATTCGAAGATATCGAATTCGGTAGCCGGCATCCCGAATACTCACCAGAACACCCCGTCCGTCAGCGAGGCGCGGAGATTTGGAAGTCGATCGCCGAACGTCGTAAAGAGCTTCGCGCCACCGGCGGTTGGGAAGAAGACTGGGGCGCTTATCGGGAGCTTCACTTCAATCCCGTTACAACGACCGCAATCCGCCTTCGATTCAAAATGAAGAACCTGTTCGTTGACGAGATTGAGGTGTTGGGCAACGAAGGACTGCACGACAACCTTGCACTGGCCAGTCGTGGCACCAAGGTGTCTGGATTTCCAGAGAAAGGCTTTCAATCGAGAAACCCCATCAATCGTGTCAACGACGGCGAGTACGGCACCATGATTTGGAGAGCCAAGGTCGAAAAGGGTGACGAACAACCTTGGGTTCAATTTGATTTTTCGAAACCAGAAACGATCAATCGATTGCGATTGAGCAACAACCGTGAGTACTTTTACGAAACGGATTATCTGACGCGAAAACCGCATCTTCCTCGCTACGAATACGACGTCGACATACGGACCGAGGATGGCCAGTGGCAGCCTTGGGTGGGCACCTGGGTGGTCAATAAGAAACTGAACCAAGAACATCCGGAGCGGCGAAAGCTCACCAAGGAGATCCAAGGACTGATCGAACAGCTTGCCGAAGAAGGCCCGCGCCCTAGTTTTGTCGGACGATTGATCGAACCGGCTCCGACGCATGTGCTGCTTCGCGGTAGCCCCGAAAGCCCTCGTGATGAAGTCGCTGCGAGCGGCCCGAAAGCTCTCGCCGGTGACTTGCAACTAACGTTCGATGATCCTGGCCCGAAACGTCGCCGAGCGTTCGCTGACTGGATCGCCAGCCCTGACAACCCATTGACGGCCCGCGTGATGGTCAACCGAATCTGGCACCATATTTTCGGTAGCGGGTTGGTCACAACGACCAGTGACTTTGGGAATGCGGGCGCCAGGCCAACTCATCCGGAATTGCTCGATTGGCTGGCGGCAGAATTCGTCGCGCCGACAAAATCTGGGTCCGAACCAAAATCCTGGTCGGTCAAACATGTGGTGCGTCTGTTGGTGACGTCGGATGCATTCCGTCAGTCGAGCCACCCCCGCGAAGAAGCGATCGCGATCGACGGCGGAGCCCAGTGGTTGTGGCGTTTTCCACCCAAGCGTGTCGAAGCGGAAGTGATCCGTGACACGATTTTGCAGGCGTCCGGGACTTTGGACCGAACGCTCGGTGGGCGCAGCTACCGGATCCACAATGTAAAGGAGACGTACGCCCAATGGGAAGTCGTCGACAACTATGGGGCAGAGACTTGGCGTCGGATGATTTACCAGGAACGAATGCGTCGTGTCGACGACCAAATGTTTACCGCGTTTGACTTTCCAGATTGTGGACAAGTCCGCGCGAAACGTCCGGTTTCGACCACGCCACTTCAGGCGTTAAATCTGATGAACAGTGATTTCGTAATCGATCAATCAAAACGGATCGCCGATCGAGCGACTTCAGAAGTCGGTGATGCCCCCGCCGAGATCGTCAATCGTTGTTTTCAGTTGTTGCTCGGTCGCAATGCCTCCGCCGCGGAGCAACAGAACTGTAAGGAATTGTTGAAGTCCGGAGATGTACCGCTGCTTTGCCGAGCGATCATCAATTCGAACGAATTCGCGTTTTTGCAGTAACGCGAATAGACATCTCAGCCCGGCCTCCCACTCGTACAAAGCTCCCATCGTAAAAACGACAATCATGACCAACCCCGAACGACTTTCACCACACGGACGCCACCTGCTCGATCGCCGCGGATTCCTGGCGACCGCCGGACTCTCCGCTGCCGGCCTTGGGCTTGCGAGTCTCTTAGCCAACGATGGATTGTTGGCGGAGGAATCGCGAACGGTCAGTGGTAGCGCACCGATTCGTCCCGAAATCGATCCCAATCAACCCTATGCCGCTCGAACGCCTCATTTCGACGCGCCGGCGAAACAGGTGTTGGTCATCTACCTTCCCGGTGCGGTCAGCCATGTCGACACGTTCGACTACAAGCCGGCCCTCGTCAAGCTTCATGGACAGAAGCCGCCGGGACTTCCTGCGGTGACGTTTGAAGGCCCCAGCGGGAACATTGCCAAACCCTTCTGGGACTTCAAGCCGCGTGGTGAGTCCGGAAAGATGGTGTCTGACTTGCTTCCGAACTTGGCCGAACAAGTCGACGACTTTTGCTTTTTACACTCGTTGACGACCGACACCAGCGCGCATCCGCAAGGCGAAAACTTCATGAATACTGGGTTCACCATGGAAGGCTTTCCGTCGTTCGGTGCCTGGGTGACCTACGCGCTCGGAACAGAAAACCAAGAATTGCCAGCCTTCGTCGCAATCAATGATCCCCGGGGATTGGCGCGCAGCGGTAAAAACAACTTCGGAAACGGATTCCTGCCAGCCGCATTCCAGGGCACTGACTTCAATGCCAAACACCCTCCCAACAACCTTCGTCGCCCCGAGCAACTGAGCGGCGATGCTGATCGCCAAACGGTGGAATTGCTTCAGCGATTGAACGCATCACACTTGGAACGCTACCCCGGAGATGCCAATCTTGCCGGGCGGATCGCCAGCTATGAACTTGCCGGGCGGATGCAAACGTCTGTCCCAGATGTGATGGACCTCTCAGGAGAAACTGCCGCGACACTGTCGGCCTATGGTGTCGACCAGGGCAGCGAGTTGCGTCGGGAGTACGCTAAGAACTGTCTTCTCGCCCGTCGTCTGATCGAAAAGGGCGTCCGCGTCGTCCAGCTATTCAACGGCAGTGATCCGTCGGGTGGCAACGGCATCACGAACTGGGACTCACACTCCGACATTTTCAAAACCCATGCGATGCAAGCGGAGATCATGGACCAGCCGACCGCGGCCCTGATCGCGGACATGAAGCAACGTGGTTTACTGGATAACACATTGGTTGTTTGGGCGACCGAGTTCGGTCGTATGCCATTCTTGCAAGCCAACGGGACGGGGCGGGATCACAACCCCGATGCGTTTACCTGCTTTCTGGCCGGTGCGGGGGTCAAAAAAGGGTTCAGCTATGGCGAAAGCGACGAGTTCGGTTTTAAGGCTTCCGTCGACAAGTTAAGTGTCTACGATTTCAACGCGACATTGCTGCACCTGATGGGCCTCGATCACGAACGATTGACCTTCTATCACAACGGGCTGGAACGCCGTCTAACAAACGTACACGGTCACGTCGTTCACGAAGTCCTGGCGTGAGCGGTCCTGGCATAAGCAGGGCATTGGCATGAAACGCACTGCCGGATGCTGGGCAGCGTCTTCGATTCGATCGCTTATGAATATGGCCGCGGACGTCGTGAGAACTTCCGCGGAAATACGGAAGTTGCAGCAATACTGAAGTCCGCAGGTGAGGTTGCTATAGTACTCACGTCGTCGATCATTGACTGTCGACGCGTTTGCTCCCCCTTCCCCGCCAACTTCGTCAGTCGACGCGCAGAATCATGCCCCACCGCCGAATCCTGTCGTTTTCATTCGCGTTAGCGTTCATTGGACTGCTGTATTTTGATACCAGTTCTTTAATTGCGGCGCGCCCCAATGTGATCGTGATCATGAGCGATGATCAGGGTGGCGGCGACTATGGCTTCCTTGGCAACGAAGTGATTCGGACACCGGAACTCGATGCGATGGCCGGTCAAAGTGGGGTGCTCAGCCAATTCTATGTTAGCCCCGTGTGTGCCCCGACACGAGCCAGTTTGATGACGGGCCGCTATAACTATCGGACGCGTTGTATCGACACTTATGTCGGGCGAGCGATGATGGATCCGAATGAAGTCACGATCGCCGAATCTCTACGCGATGCCGGCTATCGAACTGGCATCTATGGCAAATGGCATTTGGGTGACAACTACCCAATGCGACCGATGGATCAAGGTTTTCAAGATAGCTTGATTCACCGCGGTGGCGGGATCGGCCAACCGTCCGACCCGATCGGTGCGGAGGGTAAGTACACCAACCCGACACTGTTTAAGAACGGTATCGAAACACCGATGCAAGGTTACTGCACGGATCTGTATTTCGACGCGGCGATCGAACTGATCGAAGAATCGGTTGCCGATGGCGAGAACTTTTTTACCTACATTGCAACCAACGCACCGCATGGACCGTTTCACGATGTTCCCGAAGAATTGTATCAAGAATATCTCGAAGTTGATTTTTCACCGATCTTAGTCAACCAGCCTAACCCTCGCCGCTTGAAATCCGAAATGGACAAATTGGCAAGAATCGCGGCTATGATTACCAACATCGATCAGAACGTCGGCAAGCTTTTCAGAAAACTGGATGCGTTGCAGGTTCGTGAGAATACGATCGTCGTGTACCTTAATGACAACGGTCCCAACACGATGCGTTATGTCGGCGACATGCGTGGTATGAAATCTAATGTCGACGACGGCGGAATCCGCTCACCTTTAATTTTTCATTGGCCGGCGAAGGTCTCTGAAATGACGACGAGCGATTCTTTGTGCGCGCATATTGATTTAATGCCGACGTTGCTCGACGCTTGCGATGTCGCAGTTCCAGACGACCGAACGATTGACGGTCGTAGTTTCCTGCCGTTGCTGACCGGCGAACAAGATCACTTGCCGGATCGCCAAGTCGTGCTGCAATCCCACCGAGGTAATGTTCCACAAAAGTTTCATCACTTTGCGTTGCACTCACCCCCATGGAAACTCGTCCATCCGAGCGGCTTTGGCAAAGAAACCTTCGAGGGTGAGCCGCGACTGGAACTGTATAACCTGAGCCAAGATCCTCAACAACAAAACAACCTCGCCGCTCGAAAGCCCGAGGTTGTCGAACGCTTGAAACGTGATTACGAAGCGTGGTTCGATGACGTCAGCTCGACTCGCCCTGAAAACTACGCCCCACCACGAATCGTGATTGGGACTGACCATGAAAGAGAGACTGTGTTAACGCGTCAGGATTGGCGTCACGCTCAGGGGCGACCGTGGGGAAAAGACTCCAATGGGTTTTGGCTGTTAGAAGCCCCGCAAGCAGGTCGTTACTCCGTCGAGGTAATCGTGCATCGTGGGCAACCGGCGGCCAAGGCGACGATCAAGGCCGGCCCGGCGACGGGCGAAGTTAGCATTGCCGCCGACCAGCGCCGTGGGCATCTGACGACCATGGAACTGCCGAAAGGAAAATTCAAGCTCAGTGTCGATGTGGTCCTCGGAGAGGCGACGGTTGGCCCACACCAAGTCGTCTTGACGCGGCAATAATCGCGAAGTCGTCAATCTTCGCCCCATGTGGGAAGAAAGATGCCCGGCATCGGCTTGCATGAGAAGTCGTCAATCGCGCCTACCATTGCCTCATGTCAGGTGAGCCATGAGGCAATGGTAGGAAACGACGGGAGAACGGAGTCACTGTGATCATATTACCGCTCCGTTCGAATAGCTCAACTTCCAATCTCTCAAGAAAAGGCGCTTATCCGCCGCGCAAGATTCGCACCAACGCAACCGGTTAGGGAATGAGTTTCGCAGTCGCGCAGCGGAACCGGTATTAGAGCTTGTACACTTCCCAATTGGGGTATGATGACTAACGTTCATGCTTCAGACTGCGGGTTCCAAAGTCTTATGATGCCCCACTCCTTGTTAGTCCATCCCCATGGTGCTGATCGATGTCAGCTGACGAAATGCGACGGCCAGATGGAGAGCACTCAAGCGATGTTGTTTTAAAGAACAAGCGACTTGTTGATTCATACGGCCACGATGTCTTGCTTCAAGCAATCTTTGAAAACGTCCCCGAATGCGTGAAAGTGTTCGATCCAGATGGAAACTTTCTGGTGATGAACCGTGCGGGGCTTGAGATGATCGAAGTCGATTCGTTCGAGGAGGTTCAAGGGACCCCCGCCAAATATTGCGTAGCACCGGAATATCGCCCGGCACTTGAAGCGCTTCTAAAACGTGTGATGAAGGGAGAATGTGGGTCGGTCCATTATGAGATACTAGGAAAGAAAGGGGGGCGACGCAGTGCCGACACGAGAGCGCTGCCACTCTCTGATGCGTCGGGTGAAATCACTGGGATCCTTGCAATCACCCGCGACACAACGATCGAACAAGATGCTGAGAAAGCAATCCAAGCTAGCCTAGCACGGCTGCGTCGAATGGTAGAAGAGCTCCCCGTCAGTGCGATTTGCATCGAAGGCGAGAGAGTCTTCTTCAATCGAGCGGCCGAGAAATTGCTTGGCTATTCGGCGACGTCTGTCACAACCGTCCAACAGTGCTTCGACAGTTTGTTCCGTGATCGTGCGCCAAAGATGCGTGGCATGTTCGAGTCGGCTCGGAATGAAAGGACAACCGTAAGCAAGGAACTCGAACTTGTTTGTAAGGACGGTAACAAGAAGATTGTCGAAATCGCGGTCTACAACGATGCCCACGGCGAGGTTTGGGTAATCCACGATGTCACCGAACGGAAGCGTGCCGAAGAGGCGGTTCGCCAGCGTGAACGTCAACTGTCAACGCTTCTTAGTAACCTCCCCGGTGCCGCCTATCGGTGTAAGAACGATCGCAACTGGACATTGGAGTTTATCAGCGAAGGCTGCCGTGCTATCACCGGATACTCGCCCGCGGAGCTCATCGCGAACACGCCTTCGATTGGAACGATCCTCGCGTCGGGAGAAGAAGAACGAGTATGGGAAGAAGTTCAATCCAGCATAGAGAAGCTGCAATCATTTCAATTGGTTTATCGCATCCGGCATCGCGACGGTAGCGAACACTCGATCTGGGAAAAAGGACGAGGGGTATATGACGCCGACGGCAATATCGAAGCGATCGAAGGCTTCATGACCGACATCACCGAGATGGAGCGGATGAAGCAAGAGCTACTGCAAAGCGAACGGCTCGCGGCGATGGGGCGAATGTTTTCGGTGCTTGCCCATGAGAGCCGAAACGCCCTGCAGCGGATTCAGTCGGGAGTGGAAATGCTGAAATTTGAATTCGACGAAGCTTCCGAATCGTACGAAGACCTCCGTCGCATTGCCGGCGCTCGTGAAGACCTTCAGCGGCTATACAATGAGATGCGGTCCTTTGCCGGACCGATGAATCTGCAACGTTCGGACTGTGACTTATCCGAGATCTGGAAGAAAGCATGGATGCATCTTGAGCCACTTTGGCATCCTCGTGAGGTCGTATTAAACGATTGCGATTCCGAAGTCGACTCGGTTCTCAACGTTGATGCGTTTCGGATCGAACAAGTATTTCGCAACCTGTTTGAAAACGCCCTCGGTGCCTGCCCCGATCCCGTCAAATTAGACATGACCTGTCGTGAATCACAAATTGAGGGTCGCCCGGCAATCGGTGTCGTGCTTCGGGATAACGGACCGGGAATAACAGACGAACAGAAGAGTAAGATCTTTGAGCCTTTCTATACGACAAAGCACAACGGCACCGGACTAGGCATGGCAATTGCTAAGCGAATCGTTGAAGCTCACCAGGGAACGATTGAGGTTCGTGATCCCGAAGGCGGTGGAGCGGAGTTTGTGTTGACGATTCCTCGGATCTTGCTGTGACAAAGCCTTTACGAATTTTAATTGCCGACGACGAGCCAGAGATTCGAGATTTTTTCCGACGTTTTTTGCCACGGTTAGGACATCAGGTTGTCGGCGAGGCAGGAGATGGGCAACAATTAGTCAATCTTTGGAGGTCGGTGCTCCCCGATTTGGTGATCACCGATTTGGCGATGCCGTTGCTGGATGGTAGTTCAGCGGTCGCCCAGATCGGTGATGAATTCCCAGCCCCCGTGATTATTGTTTCCTCGCACGACCCTCCCAGTGCCCCCGTTCATCGATTGATCGTTTCCCAGTTGGTCAAACCGGTCGAGCGTGAGGCGATCGAGGAGGCAATCGAAAAAGCGATTTTGCTGACCAAGACGCAGGGAAATGAGAGCCCGTCCGATCAGTCCGAAACGTAAGGTTAGTCGTCTGGACGTGAACGTCATCGACGGCTCAGTGCGTCTCCAGGCGATCCGATCATCAATACTTTGGAGCGGTCCACCGTGACTGATTTAGCTGTCGATCTGTCGATCGCCCTCGTCGATGACGACAACGATTTCCGTTCGATGACGGCTCGAACGTTGCGAAAATTTGGCTACACGGTCACGGATTTCGAATCGGGCGAAACAGCGATCAGCGCGTTTGAGAAAACCAGCTTTGATGTCGCGGTGATAGACCTTTCGATGCCTGGCATGTCCGGACTGGACGTCTTACGCCAGATCTGTGAACGGTCCCCGGAAACAGAAACGGTGATGCTGACGGGCGACGCGACCGTCCGGACCGCTGTCGATGCGATGAAGCTCGGCGCACACGATTACCTTAGCAAGCCGATCGAGATGGACGAACTGCGCGTCGTCATCGATAAAGCGTATCAACAGAGCCAACTGCGGAAAGAAAACGAGCGTCTGCGCGTCGCCCTCGAACGGACTCGCCCTAATTTTGAGATGATCGGACGATCCTCTGGAATGCAGGAGGTATTGAGACTGATCGATCGCGCCGGGCCGACCGACAAGCCGATTTTGATTCAAGGTGAAAGCGGTACGGGAAAAGAATTGGTCGCACACGCATTGCACCAGGCCAGTCAAGTTGCCGACAAACCGATGGTCGTGATCAACTGTGCCGCACTCCCCGAAAACCTACTTGAAAGCGAACTCTTTGGCCACGAAAAAGGCGCCTTCACGGGCGCGACAAATGCCAAGCCAGGCCTATTCGAAGTTGCCGACGGTGGCACCCTGTTTGTCGATGAAATCGGCGAGTTGGCACCCTCACTGCAAGCGAAATTCTTGCGAGTTCTTGAGGACGGAACACTGCGACGACTTGGTTCGACCAAAGAAAGGAAAGTCAAAGTTAGGATTATCAGTGCCACCAATCGCGATATGGAACGCGAAGTCAATGAGGGGCGATTCCGGGAAGATCTGTACTACCGCATCGACGTATTAACGCTGCGTTTACCACCGCTTCGAGAACGCGACGATGACGTCAGCCAACTAGCCAGTTTTTTCGCCGGTGAGGACTGGGAAATCGAACCGGAAGCGATGCAAGCCATACGGCAATACAGTTGGCCCGGCAACATTCGGCAACTGATCAACGCGATCGAAAGGGCTCGCATTCTTGCCGACCAAGAAGTCATTCAACTGCGCAATCTTCCCGATCCGGTGGCACACTGTGCCGATGCACCGCAGGTTCGACTTGATGGCCCCGATGCGATCGAAGGCGACGACTTGAATTCAATCCAGAAAGCGCACATTGCTGAGTTGATGACCCGTGAACAGGGTAACAAGGCACGTGTCGCTCGACGGCTTGGGGTAAGCCGACGAACCCTCTATCGGTTGCTTGACAAATATGATTTGCCGACCCAGGTGACGCCCCCGTCGAAATGAACTCGCGGATGTCACTGACCGATGCTGGTGTCTCCCGAGCGCGCGGTTCTGGCAAAGCATGCCAACGTTCGGCGCATCGTTTGTTCACACTCGATGAGTGTCCGCCCTTCGATTCACGCATTCCGGCAAGTTTTCGCGATTGGTACCAAAGTTGCATCTTGGCGACGCATCACGGTTCATTGAACGTGGTGGGCTGCCGGTCAACGCATAGCCGGTCACACGGTGTAAACCATGAAACCCGCCACGGCGACGCTTCACCCGACGATGGGACATGTGGGGCAACTGTTTCGCAGAGGGTGGAGCGTCATGAATCGTTTTTTGTTCGCTTCTCACGCAGTCGCATGGGCCTAGTGCTCCGTTCCATTTGAAACTACGGAATACAGTCATCAGCCGACCGGCGTTCGCCCCGGTTGAGGCACTGAAACCGTGGCCAACGCCATGGGGCTAATCCAAAAATCGAATTGGAATGAAGCACTCGTAGCGTCCACTATCGCCATAGAAAATTGCTGATCTCGATGCCGGGGCCATTCACTCGGGGCAACAAGTCCCGGCATCGAGGTTGGCGACAGCAACTTGATTTTCATCTCAGTCTGAACTTTGACACTGGCTTTGCCGCGTCGTGGAAACCTCTAACGGAGAAGTTTTTTGATCGCTTGAAAGATGTCGCTTGATTCGCAGTAACACTAGTCGAACTCCTTGTCACCTGTTTTCAAAACGGGCAATCAAGCACTGTCTTAGCAACTCGTCAGTTTCGGTCTCGCACGTTCGGGATGGTTTGACGAGAGCTGCATCCCGTGTGCACCATCGCCAGTGGTTTATTGCTCGTTGAACAGCTCTTTGCACCTCAACGAGATCATCATGAGCAACCCAATTCCTAATCTGCTCCTGTCCCCACTTGACCTTGGTAGCCTAACGCTGCCCAACCGCATTGTCATGGCACCGCTGACGCGGGCTCGTGCTGGCGAACGACGCGTTCCGAACGACTTGATGGCCGAGTACTACGCCCAACGTGCGTCGGCCGGGCTGATCATTACCGAAGCCACCGTCGTTTCCCGGCAAGGGATCGGCTGGGCCAACACGCCCGGGATTTACAGCGATGAAATGACCGCCGGCTGGAAGGCTGTCGTGGACGCCATTCACAATGAAGGCGGACGCGTATTCTTGCAACTCTGGCATACCGGTCGTGCCTCCCACTCCGACTTTCATGGTGGGGAACTTCCTGTTGCTCCATCGGCAATCGCAATCGAAGGCGATGGCATCCACACGCCTTCTGGAAAGAAAGCCTACGAGACTCCGCGAGCGCTCGAACTTAATGAACTCGTCGGTGTTGTCTCTAGCTACAAACGTGCCGCCGAAAATGCCCGAACTGCCGGATTCGATGGCGTAGAAATTCACTCAGCCAATGGTTATCTGCTCGATCAGTTCCTTCAATCGAAAACGAATCATCGAACTGATAGCTATGGCGGTAGTGTCGAAAACCGTTATCGTCTGCTCGGCGAAGTGGTCGATGCGGTGACGTCGGTTTGGCCTGCCAATCGCGTCGGCATTCGCATCGCACCGAACGGATCGTTCAACGACATGGGATCACCCGACTACCGGGAACAGTTCCTTTACACCGCCCGTCGTCTGGATCAATACGGACTGGCATACCTTCACGTGATGGATGGAACGGGGTTTGGCTTTCACAATCTCGGACCGGCGATGACACTTCGAGATTTTCGCAACGTCTTCTCAGGGCCACTCATGGGAAACGTGGAATACACGCGTGAATCAGCCGACGCCGCTATTACCAACGAGAATGCTGATTTGATCGCGTTCGGACGGCCCTACATCAGCAACCCTGATTTGGTCGAACGCTTCGAAAATGGTTGGCCGCTTGCGGAACCTGCGGACATGAGCTTGTGGTACTCGTCTGGGGCACATGGCTATACCGACTTTCCGCCCTACCGAGAGACCGCCGTGCAAGCATAGCGCCGTAGCGGAAGTCGCCGAGGCTTTCGGCCGGCATCACGCCCGGGGGTGTCTTAAGCGGTTGATGGATCATCACCGAAGCGCTCGGCGGTTTGTCGATTCAATCAGCCGCAATCGCGATAGCGTGCGGTTCTTCAGCGCTAATCTGGGCCGGTGCACGTCGGCTGATTGTTGAGTCGCTCAATTCGGTTAAATCAACAAGCCGTCGGCGCGTTGCGCTACGGAGTACGCGGGATGACTGACAGGAATTGTCAGTCGATTCGTTTAGCGGGGGGGCGTCCGCAAGAAGAAAGATTGCCTAGAAAGTTCGTTTTGGTGGCGGACGACGCGGGCGAACATTGCTCCACATCTTTACACCTGCCTTTTACAGCATTTTTCGCCGGGCACGGATCGTGATGGGGCAGCTTTACTCGAGAGTAGAGCTTTCGCGGGCGTGTCCGGCGATTTGTCTTTTGCAATGGCGATGCGAGCCAATCGGCTGGTCGTCGACGTGGCGGGCGCAAATTTCAGTAAAAAGTCGTTCACCGAGAGAAAATTGGCGGGTGGTTTGCTTGAGGCAATCACAATGAAAGGTATCGTCTTTCACTGGCGTCAATCATTCGCTGACTCGCGGTGACCATCGTGGATACAGGGCTAAACTCTGCCGACTCATCACCAACGGACCGATCACTTGTGGTCGCCGTCCGTGATGGTGATGAGCAGGCCGCGTCGCTACTGTACGAACGTTACGCGAGGCGAGTTTTCGGGTTGGTCCGGTCGCAGCTAGGGGCAAAGCTGGGGAAGGTGACCGAGCCTGAGGACATTGTTCAATCGGTCTTTAAGAGCGTTTTTCGCGGCATGCAGTCGGGCAATTACGATGCACCGCCCGGATCGACGCTCTGGAATCTGCTAGCGGTGATCGCGGTCCGCAAACTAACCAATCAAGCGAATCATCATACACGGAAGCGGCGAGACGTCAGTCGCAACGTCTCACTCGGTGCGGCTGAAGAAAACCTGGCCGGTGCAATCGACCAAGCCTCCATCGAATTCTTGGGGATCTGCATTCGTGAATCGCTTGAGCAGCTTCGTTCGGTTGATCGCGATATTTTGACATTGCGAATCGCCGGCCATAGCGTGGAGGAGATCCACCGTAAAGTCGGGCGTAGCCGCCGGACGATTGAGCGCAGTTTGCAGCGAAGTCGTGAAGTGCTTGCCGGATTGCTTCTGTCCGAGTAGCGAGTCGCTTTCTAAGCGAGCCGCCAGCTTGGCGGGGACCGCAGAACACCCTTTCGGATGCCCGCCTGTGGTCCGAAGGCGGGGACTGGTGTGCGTGTGGTTTCTTGGAACACTGTTCCATTGAAATCTGCGGTCAATCGTATCGATTTTGCAAAAAAACATGGCGGGCAGGTCTGCGGATCGATGCTCCTCCGATCAAAGGACGTCAGAGTCCGAATTTCACCATTCGGGCCGGATACACTCGAAATTGATTAGGTTCATTGGATGATTGATCGAAGCACCTTCGACCGGCTCGATGAAGCAATCGACGAGTTCGAAGCGTCGTGGTCATGTGACGCGAAGGCTTCTTCTATCGAATCGCTTCTTGAGCGTCACGGTCTTGCCAGCGACCAGTCCGCGATCGCCGAATTAATCCGCATTGATATTGAGTTGCGATATGAAAGCGGCCAGCCTTTGGAGCTGACCCAGTATTTAGATCGCTTCGAAATTTTGCATGACCGACCGGATTGCATCGCCGGGATCGCATTTGAGGACTACCGCGCGCGATCGGCGCTTGGCTATGCGATCTCGCACGCGCGTTGGAAAGACCTTCCTGGGGTGCGTCGCGAGTCTTGGTATCAGGATCTTGCCAAGGCTTCTCGTCGTCGGCAGACGCAAGAGCGGATCGCAGAGTTGCGATCGGATCCTAGCGAGGACGCGGGATTTCAAGTCGAGCTCGCCGCGGTCGGATTTCAGCTCGTTCAGCCGATCGGTAGCGGTGCGTTCAGTCACGTTTTCTTGGCAAACCAGCTCGAGCTCGCCGATCGCTTCGTTGTTCTGAAAATTGTCAACGAAACGTTGGCCGAACCGGAGCGGATGGCAACGTTACAGCACACCAATATCGTTCCGATCTATTCGAGCCATCGGGTGCTTTCGCGAACCGTGATTTGCATGCCCTATGCCGGCAGCGTCACCTTGGCCGATTTTCTCAATGGCCGACCAGGGGTCGCCGAGCGAAGCGGAGAAAGCTTGATCGGAACGGTGGAGGCACGAATCGAAGACACGAAGGTGATGGTCAACGATGCTTCCACGCACGAGGCAATACTGGAGGCCCCGTCACGCATTCCCGCGGCCGACGACCACGCCGTATTGCGGCCTCTCGAACGATTCAAGCGACTCGATTGTGACGCGCTCGCCGTTTCGATTTTTTCACGACTGGCCGCCGCGCTGTCACACGCTCATGTTCGAGGTCTACTTCACAACGACCTCAAGCCCAGCAACGTACTGATTCGCAACGACGGTGAGCCGGCGCTGTTGGATTTCAACTTGGCCCAATCGATGGGGCAACCGAGTCCACGGCGGGTCGGTGGGACGTTGCCATACATGTCGCCTGAAATGCTGCGGGCATTGCTTGGCGCCCCGGAGCAAACGGAACCGACGTCAGATCTGTATTCACTCGGCGTGATGCTTTTCGAATTCACCACCGGGCGTCTTCCGTATCCGGCTGCCAAATCGATTGCCGAGATTGATCTCGCCCCGGCTCTTGCTGCGCGTCAGGAATCACCAGCTTGGTCACCCGATGACAGCGTCAGTCCCGGGTTAAGGGCGATCATTAATCATTGCCTTCAGTTTGAACCTGAGCATCGTTACCAAACGGCCGATCAGCTGCAGGCCGATCTGTTGCGAGAACAGGACCATCGATCGATCATTCATGCCGACGAACCACTTCGCTGGAAGTTAAAGAAGTGGAATCGGCGGCACCCTCGATTCGTATCGGCGAGTGTGGTTGCCACTCTCTTGTTGGCTCTGTTGATTCCGATCGCCACAGGATTGTTACACAGCACACGCGAAGTCCGACGGTTGGATGCCCAGCAGCGTTGGACCAATTTTTCGCAGGGGTCCAGTGACTACCTTGCCGCGATGATGGCGGACCCCGGTCGGCATGAGCCACGGCAAGTCGATCGCGGTTTCCAGTTGATCGAAGAATTTGGCGTTTCCGACGTCGATCAGGCCGCGCGAATGCTTGACGCCCTATCGGAAGACCGGGCATCGCAAGCGGAGGAGGGGCTGTTTATTCACGTCGTTCATCTGGGGATCCTGGAGCACGCTCGGCTCTGGGAGCAAAAGGAGACGAAGTCGCTTGACGGTGATTCTGTCCGTCGATTCAAACGCTTGGTGGAGCTCGCGAGTTTTCTTGATAAAGAGCAGGACTCCAAGGCGCGAATGCATCTGCAGGCGCAATTCGCTCGGTTGCAAGGCGACGCGGAGCGGCACGTCGCACTTGAGAGCGACGCCGATTCTGCATCGATGGAATCGGATGTCGAAACGTATCTGGAGGCAGTTCGATTGCTTTCGGTCGGTGATTATCGAACGTCGAGCGAATTGTTAGAGTCGCTCGCCGATCGGGGAACCGTGCCGTCGGCGTTACGTTGGACGATGCTGGGGCGATCGCAATTCCAAGAAGACCGTTTTGATCAAGCGAAGTTGTCGTTCACTCAGTCGATCGAACGGGCGCCGCTTTCACCGGCTCTGCGTGTCTTGCGTGGGCGTTGTCATCAAAAGCTGGGGCAACGGTTTGCCGCAGAACAGGACTTTCGCCGGGCGACCGAACTCTCTCCTAAGCGAGCGGCCCCCTGGTATTACCTCGGCTACATTCAACGTTCCAAAGGTGAATACGAAGCGTCTTTGCAAAGCTTCCAAAAGGCGGCCGAGCTTGCTCCCGATCGCATCCACCTGGCCTTGCAAGTCGGACGCGCATTTCAACTGCTCGAGCAAGACGCCGACGCCGAGCGTTGGATGCAAAAAGCGTTCACGATGAAGTGCGCCGATTCGGAGAATTATTATCATCGTGCTCTCGCACGACTTAAACGCAAGCAGTACGACTTGGCGACAGAAGATTTAAGCGCGGCGACTCGTTTAAGCCCCGACAGCGCCCACCTGCTGCTTGAGCTCGCTTGGGCTCAGGCCACACACCTTCATCGCTACGACGAAGCGATTGAGAACTACAAGATGATCTTGGAGGTTCGGCCTTACGATGAAAATACGTTAATCAGCTTGGCCCTCGCTTATTTAAGGCAGGGAAAAATCAGCTTGGCCCTTGGTTACACCCAAGAGGCGATGGAAGAACCGAATTCGCCAAGAACGATCTACCAGGCGGCCTGCGTTCATGCCGTTGTCGGACGTTCATCAAACCGGCTGCGCGCGACAACGCTACTGGCCGAATCAATCCGCAACGGTTACCACGCCAACGCGATTGATACCGACGAAGACCTTGATTCCATCCGTGACACCGATGAATTCCGGGCGATCAAGAAATTCCTCGATACATCCAATCAACGAAAGCGACGTCTTTAGCTGGACCATGCCGGTATCAACGAGGGCACCGTGGACTATCGGTGAAATCTGCCCGCGGCGAGCGTCTTCGAAACACGATCGATTCAGTCACCCGACGCCCCACACCCCACAACTTGTTTCGCAACTAACGATTTAGGAACTCACTATGTCTCGCGCTCGGCGTAGCCCTGTCAAAACGAAAGTCGATTTGGAGACGCTAGAACAGCGTCGACTGTTGACGACCTTTGGCGAAGCGTGGCCTAACGAACGGGAGCTGACGATCAGCTTTCCGGCAGATGGGGTTGCGATCGGAAAAGAGGAAAACGAACTTTCCTCGATGCTCGATCAAATTGCATCCCGCCAAGAATGGCAGGAGTTGCTGCTAAGGGCTTATCAGACTTGGTCGATTCATTCCGGATTCAACGTCGGGTTGCGCAACGACTATGACCTGCGATTTGGAACCCCCGGGTTGACCGTGGGCGACCCCAGGTTTGGTGAATTTCGAATCGGGGCGTTCCCCCAAACTGGCTTGGTTGCAAGCAGCGTGCCGTTTCAAGCAACTGCGGGGACGCACTCAGGCGACCTACTGCTCAATTCGAATGAGCAGTTTACCTTTCATGATTGGGATCAAGATTTGGGGCCCGCCCCCGAGACAATCGCTCCCAACGAGCGTGACCTCTTTAGCCTGTTTCTGCACGAAGCAGGGAACACCCTTGGGATTGAGGACAACTATTCTCCCTCGTCGGTGATGTTCGCACAGTACACCGTTCCCAAAGGCGTACTAACCGAAGAAGACATCGACGCGATCCAATCGCTCTATGGTGAGCGAGACGACCCCTATGAATCTGTCGACAACGGACAAGTGCTTTCGGCGACGGTGGTCGAGACGCCGAACGGATTCGATCCGGCGACAAGTGTCTTGCGTTTGCGCGGTAGTTTGAGTGCCCCCGCCGATGTCGATGTCTACAAGGTCACGCCGCTAATCGGTTGCGACACAATAACGCTGCGTGTTCGTACCGAGGGGGTCAGCCTATTGCAGTCGAATTTGGAACTCGTAGATGCCACAGGCCACGTTCTTGAGAGTGACGTGTCCGAATCCGTTTTCGATAACAACGTCGAAATCACGGTCGACGGGCTCGACGGGCGAAACGAAATTTATCTTCGTGTATCGGCCGCAGACAGCGACGATATCTATTCAGTCGGCGACTACTTTGTCGAAGTTGATTATCGAGACGAAACATCCCGTGCCGCCGATCTATCACCGGGGTCGTATCAATCCGGTGCAGACGCGCTGTTTACCGGCTTCGATTTGGCCGATTTTGAAGTCGGCTCGAACGATACACTCGCTGATGCGACAACGCTTGGGATGGACCATCAGAACGGTGGCGTGGCGATCAACGAAGATCGCTTCGAGTTCGTGGCGTCCACGAACTCGATCGACGACGTTGATGTCTACAAGATCAAAGCACCGTCGGGAGCCCCCGGCAGACTAATGGTGCATGTCGCCGGTGTCGGGTCGGACGCACCGTCGCTGAATCTTCGTGTGGTCGATGCGACCGGACAGCCGGTTGGGACAAGCGGAGTGGCTCGCGCCAACGGTACGTTCACCGTCGAAGTCGCGGCACCCCAGGCATCGCAGGAATACTTTATTCAAGTGAGTGTCGACCCAAATTCGAACGTCGGTCTCGGCAATTACGTCGCGGTGGCTGAATTTGACCAGTCGGCCGCATCGATGCATCAATTGACCAGTGGAACCGTCGAGGCGGACGCCGATCGATTCGTTCGCTGGGAAGCATCGAAGACGAAATTGTTCCGTTTTGCCTTATCGGCTGATTCCCCAGACGCATCTCAAGGTGTTCGCCTGACGATTTACGACGCGCACACACGCGAGATTAAACTCATCGTCCGGGCCGAGGCGTCGACCACGCGTATGGCGATGGGCTGGTTGCAAGAAGGTGAGTACATCTTGCAGTTCACGGCGATCGCGAACGAAGGGGCATCGGTCCAAACGGTCGATTACTCACTTGGTATCGATGGACTGTCCGATGACCAAGACGACGATCCCTACGACGGTGATGATCCGGGGTACGATCCCTACGATTACCAGTACAACGAAAGCTACAACTATTCCGACATGTACTCGTATTCGTCTAGTGATTACTACTATTACACGTACTACGGCGGTGGCAGCGGCTATGGCGGCTGATGTCGACCAACTCATTGCCGGGGGCCGTGACGGGGAATTCGGCAAGTCACCCTGCCCGAATTGTCGGTCGTAATCCACCGACAATTTAATGGCAAAGCCGCTCCGTAGTTGGGGCGGATTCGAATTTGGCGTGGGTGCAGGAAGCGGCATGCTCACGATTCGAAGAGTTTAGCGACACGGGCAAGACATGACTCGATTTCCATCGGACAATCGCGAACACTTCGGTGACGATGCGACGTGGTGTGCTCCGCCACCGCTTGACGTGATGCTGCGCTCCCTGGGAACGTCCGCTAATCTTGCCAGTGAGAAGTCGGTGGAAGACGTCGTTCGTCGCTGCAAACATGAACTGCGTCAACATCAGCGATCTGACCACCCCATTGCGATGTCGTCGGTTCAGGCGGTTGCCGCGTCTTTGTTAAACGATCGGCGGGGGCAGGACGCGATCACGCTATTGTGTCAGCATGATCCTTCCCAATCCGACGCCGCGACTTCTCGGTTGTATGGCTATGCGGCGATGGCAACCAAGGACTTTTCGAATGCGTTGGAGGCGTTTGACCGATCGGTACGAGTGGATCCCCATCAGCCCGATTGTTGGTTCCGTATGGGGCAAATTGCCGAGCACCGTTTCGCCGAATCAAGTGGCGACGAAAGTGCGGCGATCAAGTATTACGAGCGTGGATCGTTTTTTGACGACGAGGCGTTTCGGTCGACGTTGGCGTTATCTGATTTGCATCACCGACAACGTCGACTCGGCGATGCGATCCATGTCTTGCGGGTCAGCCTAATTCGAGATGCCCGCTCGGCAATTCTGCATCGTGCTCTCGCCCCGCTCTTGGAGAAGCGTGCGGGCAATCTGATTCGCTTCAACCGTTATCGTGCCGCGAGGAAGCTGCGTTTAGAGGCATTGGAAAGTTACAAAATCCTGAATGCGCGGGAACCTGATCGACAAACGTTGGTCTTGCAAGGCCGTCTGCAGCAGTTGTTGCATCAATTTGAACCGGCCCGAGACAGTTTCGCCAAAGCGGTGGGGTTGGACCCGGAATCCCCCATCCCATTGAGCTATCTCGCGAGTGCGAATGTTGATTTCGGCGATCTGGAGACGGCGATCGAACAATTTGAATACGCGATCGAGAAAGACCCTCAGCGAGCAGAAACTCACTTTCGATACTCACGAGCTAAGAAGTTTCAGCCAAGCAAGAAAACGCGGCAGTACACCGAGACGCTTACCCGATTGATCGAAACCGCCAAACCACAAAGTCATCGACAAATCAGTTTGAATTTTGCCTTGGCAAAGGTATTGGACGACATCGGGAAATACGATCAGGCATGGCGGCATTATCAACGGGCGAACAAAATCAAGGTCGATCGTCAAAACAAGGGACAGCGTTTTCATCCCGATACCGATGATGAGTGTTCCACCGCGGCGATGACAGATCGCATGATTGGCTTTTTCAGCAAGGAAACGTTTCGGCGTTTGTCACACCTGTCCGATCCTAGTTGTTCGCCAATTTTTATCGTCGGGATGCCTCGTTCAGGAACGACGTTGACCGAACAAATCGTCAGCAGTCATCCCGACATCGCCGGGGCGGGAGAACTCGGTTTCATTCACCAGATACGGTACCAGCTTTCGCATATGAATCCGGGGCGTTCGCCGAAGACGGATCGATTGACCGATGCCGTCCAGGCGTACCCGCGTTGCCTGGATTTAATTGATGGGAACGACGTTCGAAGGCTAGGTCGCGAGTACCTAGATGAACTGGATGATTTTCGCGATGGTGCGACCTACGTGACCGACAAGATGCCAACCAACTTTTGGCATCTTGGCTTGATCGCCGTTCTATTTCCCAACGCGACGATCATCCATTGCCGTCGCAATCCGATGGATGTGATGGTTTCGTGCTTCTGCCAGAATTTGAATCCGCCTTTCTGTGATTTCGATCAGATGCTTGATTACCATCGCTGCTATCGAAAGATCATGCGGCATTGGGAATGCGTGCTGCCGATGCGAATGTTCCATAGCCAATACGAGGACTTAGTTGGTGATCCGGTTGGTCAGTCGCATCGATTGATTCGCCACTGTGGGCTTGAGTGGTCTGATTCATGTTTGTCGTTCCACGCCAATGACCGTGCCGTTCATACTCCTAGTAAATGGCAGGTTCGCCAACCGGTTTACCAGTCCTCGGTCGAAAAGTGGCGGAAGTTTGAGCGGCCTCTACAGGCAATCGCCGAACGCGTTTTCTTGGAACTGAAAGCGGAAGCGAAAGACGCTCTCCCTACTGAAAATCATCTTGCCTACTGAAAATCGATTCGGACCCGACCCTCAGGTCGCGGCATCCAGCGAAGGCGGTCTTCGTGACCAGCGGTGATGGTTTGCAGTTCGATGAACCAAGCATCGCCCGATCGGATCGGACCGCAGAGGCTTTGTAGTTCGATCGCGATTTCACAAACGACATCGTCGCCTTGTTGGTCGGTCGCCAAGTACCAGGTTGGGTTCCAGGCCGTAACGCCGTCCAGATCATCTCGCGTCCGCCCGTCATGGCTGAAGCAAAGATTCATTGACGTCAGTAAGTCGCGATCGCAGTCTAAACTTAGCTTAAAGCGGTCGACCGATTCTAAGTCGGCGTCCCGGTAACGAAGATCACCGACTCGTTCGCCGGGGCGAAAACTTGATTGAGCTACCTTAATGGCAATGAAAAGGAATTCGTCGTCGTAGGCTGCCGCCAGGCTGATCGGCAACTCGTGTCGCGTCTGTGCCGCACCGGCCCAGGTTGGCTCCCACATCGGTTCGTTGATGTTTCCGTCTAGTCTTGGCGGCTGGTCGGTTCGTACGGCGAGAGTGACTTGTTCAGATCGATTTTGCAGAAGCGGCGACCAAGCGGTCGTTTGGCCGGCGATTTGCCGAAGAGCCGCCGCCTGTAGCGGTGACGTTTGAGGCCTTGGCGTATCCTCATCAGACGCTTGTTCGTTGATAAAACGGGTGATGGCGTCTTCGGTGATTCGTTTGACCGGATGCATTTGCCAGACCAGATCAAGTCTTTGATTGGTGTGACTTTGCTCGGTCGTTTCATCCAGCGGAAGCAACGCCGACGTTTGCATGACTTTCGATGGCGGCGTCACAGTTGACGACTGAACGTCCTGGAATGGCGAGACGATACTCGCATGGCCGGATCGGCCGGGAAGGAGTTCACGCTCGTCCGAATCAAGCTTTGAAATTTGAGGCGAAGGAAGTCGTGAGACGGTACCTTTCGATTTCCATCGACTCCATTCCACGCTTGTCGTCCGCGTCTTCGCGTAAAGACCGGCAAGCTGTGCCGAAGACATCTCCGGGTATCGGTCGTTGATCGCCATCCACAGGTCGGTTAGTTGTGGGTGCGAACGCATTTTGGCTGCCAATGTCCAGGCAAGCCGATACCGGTCAAGCCGACTCGTCTGATCCAGCAAAGCAGTCATCGACGACGCGAAAGTTTTTGGCTGGGACCGCGAGCCATTGATCAATTCGCTTGCCATCGCGTGTTGGCGAAGTCGCCCCTGGACGACTTGTTGGCGGCGCCGACTCGCGGTGGTTCGGCGTTGGGGAAGTCGGCATTGATCGGTCATCGACATTCCAGCCGAAAGATCGTCGCTTCGTGTGTGTTGACTGCCCGAACTGTAGACGGTGTTGATGTAAACACCTTGGCCGAGACGTGCTTGCTCGTGAAGTTGCGAGCAAGTGTCGATCCATAACAAACTATCGACATCGAAATCACTCGCCAGGGTTCCGCTGTCGGAAAGCAATGCGTTCCGGTGCAAAAGCGTTTCGCCGGCACCATCGGTCGAAAATTCGACGACTTTGTCGGTTTCGCCTTGTGCTGCCGTCACGCGAATCCGTCGGCGAGCATTTTCGTCCAGCTTAGTATCGACCGCGATGATCGGTGCGTCATAAATGGAAAGTAAGTCGGACAGCGAACCTTCGTTTAAGTCGCCAATCGGGTCAAAGCGTTCGATCGAACTGACTCCTAGGTTCATCGCCGCTTGACGCACCGCCGGGGCAATCGGTTCGCCGGTTGTTCCGATTAGCACGTTGCAGCGCAGACGTTGTTCCAAGGTTTGGCGACCAACTAATGACCAAGGGACGCTTTCCAGATCTTGCGCGATCACCAGGATGCCACATCGCCCCCCATCATAGACTTGCCCCCAAGTTCGGCCTCCGTCCTCGGAGCGAAAGATACATCCGTGGTCGCCCGCACATACGTAGGTCTGTTTATCAAGCTTGCATGACATTCGAACCACGCATGGTTCGCCGATGATGTCTCTCCAGCGTTGGCAACGCGCAACGGTGAGGTGGGCGAAGCGATCGGACGGACGGGTGGGCTTTCGCGGATTCGGTTCGATCCCCTGCCAAGTCTTGCCGCCGTCTTGCGACAAGTAGACGTGATTCCCCGTGACCGGATCAACGTCACCGAGGGCGACAATGGAGCGAGCACGC
The DNA here is from genome assembly GCF_008312935.1 of Roseiconus lacunae. Classification (NCBI taxonomy): domain Bacteria; kingdom Pseudomonadati; phylum Planctomycetota; class Planctomycetia; order Pirellulales; family Pirellulaceae; genus Roseiconus; species Roseiconus lacunae. The sequence goes on from NZ_VSZO01000001.1 coordinate 137,574, forward strand.
CGTGGATGGGAGTCGTCATTGCGATCGAAATACTCGGCTTCTGATTCGATGGTCCAGAATCGCGGCAAGTCTTCTGTCGCCGCTCGGCTCCAACTCAACCCACCATCGCCACTTCGGATCACGACGCAACGCGTGATTTTGGTAATCGGATCGGTACCGCCGCCTACCGCTAAGACGCGTTGATCATCGATCCAGAAAATGTCACTGAGTGCACACTCAACCCCACTGATTGTGGGCTGCCAAGTTTTGCCGCCGTCGCCGGTATGCAGGGTTAGGCCGTGATCTCCGACCGCGACGCCGTGTTGCCGCTGACTGAAACGGAGGCAATGAATCGTAGCGGTCGGCCGCAACGTCTCGGTGTCACAGTAGTAAGGCGCAGCGAGCGCTGCCGGGGCATCCAGTTCGGTTGGTGCCTCGCCACGGACCGCGATCGCCTCTAGGAACGGGGTGTCTTTCATCGGCCACAAGCCGCCACCGACTGGGGGCGCCGGCTGTGCCTGGGCTTCGCCGCCTGCCCCAAGCAGCAAGCAGACTAGCAGTCCAAACAACTGACAGGGCACTCGTCTGAACAGCGACGTTGGACCGGTCAAAGCCACCACTGGGAGGTGGCGGGTGGTCGATCGAGATTTCACGCGGCAAATTTGTTTTTTCATCAGGCCCATCCTTTGACCCATCCAGAGACCACCACAAAGGCGGTCCAGCCGATAACCAGGTTTGCTAGCACATAAGTGGTGGTTGGGCCCCATTGTCCCTCTCCGGCCAGCGTCGCCGACTCCGACGCGAAGGTTGAAAAGGTCGTCAGCGAGCCCAGAAAACCAACACGCAAGGCGAGCGTAACGCGCTCCATTGCCTCAGAATCACCCAAATGAAGGGCCGTTATCGCGCCTAAGAGGGCGCATCCAAGCACATTGGCGAGTGTGGTTCCGTACAGACTTGAGCCACCCGGAATGGCGGCGGCCGCGGCTGTGATGCCGTATCGGCAAAGCGAACCGGTTGCGCCAGCTATCGCGATTGCCGCCAGATTGAAGCAAGTAGTCATCATGTCCGCAGGTTTTACGCATTGCCTAAGTTTGGGCCCCCACTTACGTTAGCGTTTAGATTCGGAAGTTCTGCCGCCTGCGTAAATGTCAGTTTTTTTCCCCCTTGGGACTGACAGGTGAACCGGGGCGGGACAAACCGTGTCGCACGAGACTCGGAGGCGTTCATAAAGCGCCCGTCGAAGTAACCTGTTTCTCCCTATTTTTCGCTAGACATCTCCCCTGCCATGAGCACTGCTGAAGCTGCAAACACTGATAATCGCGTGATGACCGGAGCCGACATTGTTGTCAAGTCTTTGGTAGATCATGGCGTCGACGTGCTCTTCGCATATCCGGGCGGTTGCAGCATGCCGATGCACCAAGCATTGACGCGATTTGGTGACTCGATTCGGACCATCTTGCCTCGACACGAACAGGGCGGCGGGTTTGCCGCTCAAGGTTACGCACGGGCGACCGGTCGGGTTGGCGTGGTGATGGCGACCAGTGGCCCCGGGGCGACCAACTTGGTCACCGCGATTGCCGACGCAAAATTGGACAGCATTCCGATGGTCTGCTTGACCGCACAGGTTCCGACCAAAGCGATCGGATCGGATGCCTTTCAAGAAACACCGATGGTGGAAGTCTGCCGCGGAATTACCAAGCATCACTACCTCGTCACTTCGATCGACGAGTTGCCTCGTGTGATGAAGGAAGCCTTCCACGTTGCCGCGTCCGGACGTCCCGGGCCGGTTCTCGTCGATTTGCCCAAAGACGTCCAGCTATCCGATGTCACCCAGGTTGATCTTGATCCACCGATGGACCTGCCCGGCTACGAGCCGATGCCTCCGGCCGTTCCCGCGGAAACGATCCGCCAGATCACCGCTGCGATCAAACTGGCTCGTCGCCCAATCATTTATTCCGGTGGTGGCGTCATCCTCGGTAACGCCAGCGAAGAACTGCGAGAATTTATCAACAAGACAGGCATCCCGACGGTCACGACGATCATGGGGATCGGTTCTGTGCCCCCCGACAACGAGCACTCGCTCGATTGGTTGGGAATGCACGGCGCCGCGTACGCCAACTACGCCGTTCGCGATTGCGACTTGTTGATCGCACTCGGCGTTCGGTTTGATGATCGGGTCACCGGTAAGGTCGAGGCGTTTGCCAAGGACGCTAAAATCATCCACATCGACATCGATGGGTCAGAGCTGAATAAGAACAAGGAAGCTCACATCCCCGTGCGTGGCGACGTCAAGCAGGCCCTGACCGAACTGAACAAGACTGTCACGCGATGCGATATCGATCCCTGGCGAAAGCATTGCACCGAACTGAAAGAGAAGTACCCGTTCAGCTACGACACCGAGTTCGACGGGATCTTGCAACAGCATGCGATTCGCACGCTGAGCGATATCACCGCCGAAATGAACCCGCAAGTGACCGTCGGTGTGGGGCAACACCAAATGTGGGCCGCGCAGTTCTTTAAGTTCCGCCGTCCTCGCACATGGCACAGCAGCAGTGGCCTCGGAACGATGGGCTTCGGATTGCCCGCCGCGATGGGGATCCAAGCGGCGCTTCCCGGTTCGCTGGTGATTGATATCGACGGCGACGGTAGCTTCCAAATGAACATCCAGGAACTGGCGACCTGCTTCTGCGAAGAACTGCCGGTCAAGGTGTTCTTGTTGAACAACCAACACCTGGGAATGGTGGTTCAGTGGGAGGATCGCTTCATGGACCGAAACCGGGCTCACACCTACCTAGGGCCAATCAGCCACGAAGAAGCGAGCGGCAATAGCACCGCCGAGCGATTCACTTATGCCGACAAACGCTATCCCAACTTCGTCGAAATCGCCAAGGGCTACGGATGTGGCGCGGCAACGATCCGCAAAAAGTCAGACCTGGAAGGCGCGATCCGTGAAATGATCGAGCACAAAGGGCCGTACTTGCTTGACATCGAGGTGCCTTACCAGGAGCACGTCCTGCCAATGATCCCAGGCGGCATGACCGTCGACGATATGATCATGCAGTAGCCGCCTGGTCGGTTCATATTCAAGTACCCGCCTTCCAAGCCAGGAGGGTGGATGGCTTTGCGATTCACCGGCGCTTGCGACCTGCATGCATGCAGGACGCAAACGCCTTAAGACTTCAGCTCCGTATGAACGCGTAACGCCGTCGCAGCGAATCTTGCTCAAGGCACGGACGGTCGAGAGAGTGCGACCATTGCTCCGAGCGAGTGCCCCATCATCGTCAGTGTCTGATCGGCGAGTTCCTTGCGTAGAAAACCTGCTGTTGCCCGCGCGTGATCGACAACACGGTAGCCCTCGTGCCCTATCGCCGATTGCCCGTGCCCCAAGTAGTGATCGATCACGACCACGTGTTATCGACCGCTCAGTCCAGAAACAAGCGTTCCCCAGTCACGCCCGCAACGCGTCAGGCCATGCAGCAATAGCAACGTCGGTCCATCGCAGGGGTATTCAACAAAATGAATGGACATCGAATCGAAGCTCAGTCGTAGCGATTTGCGATTTGTTACCGGGCGAGCCTTCGGTCCTTTTGTTGGGGCGAAGCGACGAACGGCTTGGTTATCCGTTGACCGTTACATTCGTCAATTCTTTCGGTGCCATACGGCCGGCCTTGATAACCCCGCCTTGCATGACGGCGATGAACCGCGATCGATCCTCTAAGATCGCGATGTCTTCGATCACGTCGCCGTCAACGACGAGCACGTCCGCCAGCTTTCCGGTTTCCAGCGTGCCTATCTCGTCGCCGCATCCCATGATCTCGGCACCTGTCTTTGTCGCGCAAGTGATCACTTCAAGCGGCGCCAGTCCGGCATCTTTTACAAAGAACGTTAGTTCGCGGGCGTAGTCTCCGTGGGGGTTCCAGCCGAATCCATAATCGCCGCCCATTCCCAATCGCCCTCCCGCCCGCAGGATTCGGCGGGCACTTTCGATTCCACCATCAAGTGTTTCCTGATGGCCGTCAATGACCCGCTGGGATAGCCCGAAGTCTTTGCCAAGTTCGACGCTGGCTTTTTCAAAGTAAAGCGCCGGAACACAGGGGACGTCGCGTTCGAGAAGCAGCTCCAGTGTCTCGTCGTCGATAAAGGTCCCGTGCTCGATGCAGTCGTAACCTGCGCGCAACGCGTTTTTTATACCTTCGGTCGCACGGCAGTGGCCGGTCACTTTAAGCCCGTGGTTGTGCGCCGTCGCAACCACCGCATTCATCTCATCAAACGTCATGCAGAGCGTGTGATGGTCATTGATGTCCGGTGACGCGGCGTCTCCGGTGGGATAGGTTTTGACCCATTCGATACCATCCTTGACGAGAGCACGAACGGCTTTTCGGGCATCGTCCTGGCCATTGATAATGAACACCAGCCCTTCCATTCCGATCTTACGGAACTCCGGATTCCAGTCCATCAGCCCGCCGGAGGAACAAATTTCGCGGCCGCTCGCTGCGAGCCTTGGCCCCGGGATCAAGTCTTCGTTGATTGCCTTTTTCAACCAGAAATCAACGTTGAACAGGCATCCGCCGGAACGCGCTGCCGTGTAACCACACTCCAGGGCCAAGCGACAGTTGACCGATGCCAGGAGCGATACGTACTCGACGGGATACTTGATATCGAGATCTTCGAGTGTCCGGATATTGAAGTACGTGGCATGAAAATGCGCCTCCACTAGGCCAGGCATGATCGTTCCGCCATTTGCGTCGACCCGCACGGCGTCTTCCGCGACGGGAGGCATCTCGCGAGCTGGGCCCACAAAACGGATGACGCCTGACTCAACCACGACGGCACCATCCTTGATGCGATCGGAGCCAGTGCCGTCCAAGATTTGCCCGTTGTGAATGAGCATCGTGCCGGTGGCCGTCTTCATTGAGGGTCCTTGGGTTTGGCGTCTGTGGCCGCAGGTCTGCTTTCGATTCCGGACGTTGACGTTGCATCGCCCGCCCGGTAACATGGATACTGGATCCAGAATCCAAGATATAAACCGTCCGAGCTCGCGTCAACGGACGCTTCATCTAGCAAGCCAATCGCGTGATGGAATCAGTTCAATTCAACACCCCCGTTAAAAAGGTTTCGCTGGTTGAGTCGGTCTACCAGACGATCGTCGAAGCGATCGTTTCCGGGCAATTGGCACCGGGGACGATTGTCAATTCTGTAGCCATTGCCGAACAGCTTGGCGTCAGTCGAACGCCGGTCAAAGAATCCATTCGATTGCTTGTCCGTGACGGATTGCTCCGTCAGGAAAGCAACCATAAGGCGCAGGTGGCAAAGTTCTCGCCGGTCGAAATTCGTGAGATCTACGAGGTGCGGCTGGCACTGGAGTCGAAGGCCGCCGAAAGAGCCGCCACTCGAATTTCTGACGACGCTTTACGGGCCTTGCGTTTCGAAGCGGAACGATTGCGTGACAGCCGTAGTGACGTTGATTGGGCGGCAAAGGCGATCGACTATGACATTCGATTTCACGCCGCAATCGCGCAAGCCGCAGATAATTCCCGACTTGGCGATGAGATAAACCGCTACCGCTTGCTTGTACGTAGCTTCTGCTTGCTAACCGGGCGTGAAGCAATCCTCGAGCAGGCGCTTAATGAGCACATCCTCATTCTCGATGCACTCGCCAGCCGGAAGCCATCGCGAGCACGCAAGGCGATGGAGTCGCACATACTGGCGAGGCTCAAGGCCACCGCCGAGCAGGTCAAATCCTAATGCTAATGACTAGGGCTGATGACAGATTCGGTGACATTGCGGTGCCCCATCAAACATTTCTTCGCATTGATTGCCAATGGCTTGATTGCCCAGAAGGAATGGCCATCTGCGGCTTAGAAACTGAATTCTCGCCTCGGGCTCCAGCGTTTCGCTCCGACTCGATCTTAGGATTAGCCGCATGGAGTTAGCCACGGCTTCGGTGTAACAACCGGGACGAACGCCGGTCGGTTGATAACTCTAACCCATGTTTTCAAATGGAACGAAGCTCTAGGTCCATCTCGAGTGTTTCGGCCTTGCCCAGCCCGCCGTAAAAACCAACGCGTCACGACCGCGTTTAATCAATGAAATTCGTATTAGGTAATTCGTAGCCCCGGAGCACTTGCCGAGATGATAAACAAACCCAGCGGAACGGTTGGCGATGGATCGAAAGGTTCGTCTCGTAGAAATTTCATAAAGACAACCACGGGATTTGTTGCCGCGGGGGCGGCGGTTCCCCAGAAGGACGTGCGGTCGGGTGATTCGATCGATAGCCCAAAGCGTGTGCTGATTGTGGTCGGCCCCAGCGGACATCCGCCGGGCACCCATGAAGTTGCAGCCGGCGGTCGACTGATGAAGCACTCCCTAGAGCACATGGAGAATCTGCCTGGCGTGCAGACAGATGTGGTCGAAGGCTGGCCCTCAAAAACTTCCCGTGACTCGGCATCGACGATCGTTTTCATTGGCGATCTGTTTCCTCCAAACCGGCTTCCGAACCCGCAGCAGAACCTTATTGACCTGGATGAGATGATGGGGCGTGGCGTGGGCATCGTGTGCATTCACTACGCAACGGGTTTACTGGGCAAAGACGTCAAGCCTGATGGCGATCACCCGCTGCTACGTTGGATGGGTGGCTACTTTGCCAATCGTTCTTGTCCGCATCATGAATCGTTCGCCAGGGTATTCCCAAAAGCCACGATTGCTCCCGCCGAGCCAGGCCATCCGATCGCGCGTGGTTGGAATGAGTTCACGCTTCGGGACGAGCCGTACTTTAATAATTACTTCGGTGGCGATGGAAACGAGCAAGCCTCGTCCGTAACCGCCATCGCGACCTCGATGCTTCCACCGGAAGCCCCCAAGCCCGAGACAGTCGCTTGGTGTACCGAGCGAAGCGACGGCGGCCGTGGCTTCGCCGTCGTCATGCCCCACTATTACAAGAATTGGCGCGACGAAGACCTGCGACGCTTGATCCTCAACGGCATTGTGTGGAGCGCGAAGATCGAAGTTCCGAGTGGTGGTGTGGCAACCCAGACGCCAAACCTAGCCGACTTTGATCCACAGGCTGTCTAACACCGACCGCGACGATGGGGAGGCGCCGAAGGACTCCGCCGCTAGGCCGTCAGGTCGCAGATTCGCGATCGCGACATGAATTTCTGAATTTGGCGTTTTTTTCTCCACCAAGGGGTAACCTTACCGCTTTAGCTGCCATAGTAGGGCGATGGCGGAGCAAGAACCCACGACCGATCAGCCCCTAGAAGACGCGATTCGACGCGCTCAATGCGGTGAAACGCGGGCTTACGAATGCGTCGTATGCCGCTTCGAAACTCCCCTCCGCGCCTGGCTGGCCGGCCAAGGCCCACCAGGAATCGATGTCGATGACCTTGCCCAGCGAACGTTTGTTGCGGCCTACTCGCGACTAAGCGATTACTCTCCTAATACTTGCTTTGAAGCTTGGTTGTACACGATCGCCCGCTATCAATTAAAAACCGAAACCACGCGATTGCGGCGAATCGCTGACTATCACGCACGTTACGCACCAGATTTATTACAGCGTGAACTTGATCGTCGGGCGAATGAGCCGACCGAGTTTCAATCGAACCGTTTAGAAGTGCTTCAAGGCTGCGTCGATTCACTGGCCGAGCATCTTCAACGCTTCATCCGTTGGCGATACGACGAAGAGATTCCGCTCGAAGAAATGGCTCAGCGAAGTGACCGTTCCGTCGCCGCAGTCAAAAAGCAACTTTGGCAGATTCGTCAGCGGCTTCAGCAATGTGTGGAGCGTCGTTCGATATCCGGTGAAGAGGGGGATTTTGCATGACACCGGAAGAACGTTTTGCCGTCCTGTGGACGGATTATCTCGAAGGCGAGTTGCAAGAGAGTTCACTTGCCGAGTTACGAGAGCTATTGGCCGACGATGAGCAGCGATTGCGCCATGCCGTCGACCTGTATCAGACACATCGGTTGTTGACGTTGGCCGCCGAACATCGTCCAGGAAGACAGCGTGAATTTGTTGATCGCGTGATGCAACGATTACCGCGAACGTCTGAGCGGTTCGTCGGTGACGTGATGGCGGACGTCGAATTACTTGCCGCGCCGAAACCGACGAAGACGTTGCCGACGCAGATCGACCAAGCAGGTCAACAAAGGCCACCGCTTCGACCGGCGACCGGCATCATGGTCGCCGCAGCAGTGGTACTACTTGCCATCGTTTCGGCGGCGATTTATCAGCAAAACCGTGGCCTTGACGTAAACGATCTCTCTTCGGAAATCGCTGAATCGCAATCACCGAAACGTTCGAGAGGAGACGGCGTTCGATTCGCGAATCTTGCTCACGCCAAATTCTTTGGGGAGTTGCAACCACCGGTTGATTCACCCTTGAAGCCGCAACGGGATTACGTCCTGATGAAGGGGCTGGCCGAAGTCCGATTTCCGGCCGGTGCGTCGGCGATCATCGAAGGCCCGGCAGTCTTCCGCGTCGTTTCCGACGATTGCCTGGGGATGGACATTGGAAAATGCAGCGTGCATGCCCCCGACGGTGCGGAAGGGTTTCGTATCGAGACTCCGATGATGCGGGTCGTCGATCGTGGCACTCGCTTCACTGTCAATGTCGCTGAAACCAGCGAAACCGAAGTCCACGTCGTCGAAGGAGCGGCGGACATTTACGAAAACGAAGACTCGCCGGTCGACCAAACAATCAACACGAATGTCGACGTAACCCCAAAAACACAAGTTCGATTGACCGATGGTCAGGCACAACGATTTGCCGTGACCTCGTCGCTTGCTTCCGATTCCATTCCTTACGATCCGAACCTCTATCGCCGCGGGCTGCCGGATCGAGTGATCGCTTATGAGGCGACAAGTAACGACGCGGGTTACGCTGATCGGTTGTTACGGTTGACGCTTCAACGCGATGGAATGATCGAAACCATCGACGCAGATCAGTTGATTCCGGCCCGCGTGACTTACTTCAATGCTTCACAGGGGGGCGGGTACTTGTGTGGACCCCGGTCGTTTTCGGGTGAGTCCGACCAGGCCAAGCTTGATGCAGCGGGTCATGAGACCACGCTCAACCGTCGCGCCGAATGGTCTTCCGATGATCGCTTGGTAACAGGGGTGATTAATCCGGGCGGAAGCAAGCGACCTCTGAAATCCGATCCGGTCTTGTTAGGTGATGACACCACACCAGGTATGGCGATTCGATTTGATGAACCGATCGTCAATGGGATCGGTGATGATCTGGTCATTTTTGATCTGCAAGCGTTTGCGAATCCACCGGACGGAGACGCGTTCCACCTCAGTCCGATGAAGTTTCGTGATGGCTTGCGTTCGTACACCGTTGAAATGTTTGATTTGACGATGGAGTCTCCCGGTGCGCGTGACTTGGCAGACTTTTTCGTCCACATGTATCCGTCCGTCGTGCGATCACTCGAAGAACTCGAATCACTACCGACCGAACCACGTCGGCAATCCATTCGCTTTCGCGGCTTGGTCGTTGGAATCGATTTAACGGACTTAGGTTATGCCCCGAATGAAACGGTCCAGGAGCTGTTCATTCAAGATGCGTTAGATGATAAGCATCATGTTGACCCTGTTTTGATCGGTGGCTTACCGCCACGACGGTAGCCCGCCGAGCTCGACAGTCAATTACCGAGAAGGAATCCCGCCTATGAATCCCACCTTCCGTTTTTTTTTGCAAACGGTCGCATGCACCGCGATCGTTCCGTTTGTCACCGGGACAATTGCCACTGCGAATGACGCTATCCGTTCGGAAGACGTGACGTTTTTCGAAACCGAAGTTCGCCCGCTGCTTGCATCGAAATGTGTGCAATGTCATGGCGAAGAAAAGCAACAAGGCGAACTGCGTTTGGATTCAATCACTGCGATGGTCGAAGGCGGTGAAAGTGGTGCCGCCCTTGTGCCGCATAAGCCGGATGAAAGTTTGCTGATCGAAGCGATCAATTATGAATCGTTCGAGATGCCTCCGGACGAGCAGCTTAGTCCCAAAGAAATCGAGGTGCTAACGCGATGGGTAAAGCTGGGGGCCCCTTGGCCGCGAACGGACGCGTCGACGATTCGCGCGGCGGGAAAAACGTTTACCGAAGAGGATCGCAATTGGTGGGCGATTCAGCCAGTCCGAGATCCTGTCGTGCCTGACACGGGCGGCAATTGGGCGGTCAATCCGATCGATCAGTTCGTCGCCCGCAAGTTGCGGTCTGCTGGGCTGGAGCCAGCTCCGAAGGCAAGTCGCCGTGAATTGGTCCGGCGAGCCTACTTTGATCTACATGGCCTTCCGCCAACTCCCCAGCAAGTCGACGCATTCGTCACCGATGACACCTCGGACGCTTGGCCTCGTTTGATTGACCAACTTCTGGAAAGCCCCCGCTATGGCGAACGCTGGGCGCAGCATTGGCTGGATGTGATTCGATACGCCGAAAGCGATGGCTATCGAGAAGATGCTTTTCGTCCCGACGCGAGTGTATTTCGTGATTACATCATTCGATCGTTTAACAATGACAAGCCCTTCAACCAATTGATTCGGGAACACTTGGCGGGCGATGAGATCGCTTCGGATGACCCCGAGGCCTATATCGGAACCGCGTTTCTACGTCACGGCGTTTATGAATGGAATCAACGTGACGCACGAATGCATTGGGACCTCATCATCAACGAAATGACCCGTGTTACCGGCGAAGCCTTTCTTGGCCTAGGAATCGGCTGCGCCCAGTGCCACGACCATAAGTTTGATCCAATTTTGCAAAAGGATTATTTCGGTCTGCAAGCGTTTCTTTCTTCGGTCGCCTGGCCGATGGACAAGCCATTGGCCACGCCAGAAGAACTCACACGTTACCAATCAGAACTCAGTCAATGGGAAAAAGCGACTGTCGCGATTCGTGAGGAGCTTGATTCGATCACTCGCGGGGCGATCGAAAAAACGCGGCGCGGTGCGGTAGTTCAATTCCCCGAAGACATCCAAGAGATCTACTACAAGCCCGAAGCAGACAAGACGACCTATGAAAAACAGTTGTCCTACCTGGTCGAGCGCCAAGCGGCGAGGGCGGCACGTGGAGTGAATTTTGAAAAATCACTCAAAGGCGACCCGGATGCGTTGAAGCGATATCAGGAACTAAACGAGGCTTTGAAGGAATTCGAAACACTCAAACCGAAACCGCTGCCGACGGCGTTTGTGGCGACCGACCATGGACGCCAGCCGGCGCCGACTTACATTTCGTCACGGAGTTCAGAATCGACGGTCGAACCGTCATTTCTGGAACTGCTCGGCCAGGAAACGCCCTCGATCGAACCCCTTGCCAATTCGACCGGTCGACGGACGGTGTTGGCCAATTGGATTGCCAGCGATGATAACCCACTATCCACACGCGTCATTGTCAATCGCGTTTGGCAGCGACATTTTGGAACCGGGATCGTTCCGACGCCAAACGATTTTGGAACACTGGGGGAACCACCCAGTCACCCGGAATTACTTGACTGGTTGACACGTCGGTTGATCGAGAACGGATGGCAGCTGAAACCGATCCATCGGTTGATTATGACCAGCGCGACCTATCAACAGACCGCCACAGACGAACCGACTTCGGCGGACATGACGGTCGATCCGGCGAATCGTTTGCTTTGGCGTTTCCCACCGCAACGGCTGGATGCCGAACAGGTCCGAGATGCGATGCTGGTGATCTCGGGCGAGTTAAAACATCGCGACGGGGGTGCCTCGGTCAGCGGCGATTCGCCCAACCGAAGTGTGTTTGTCAAGAAACTACGCAACAAACCCGACGAAATGCTGGGCGGGTTCGATTCACCGCTGGGATTCGAATCCGCTCCCGATCGAGTATCGACAACGACTCCGCTGCAATCACTGCTGTTGATCAATGGGCAATGGAGCTTAAAACGATCGAAGGCTTTTGCGAAACGGTTACTGGGAAGTAAAGACGAATTGTCTGCCGATGATGTCCGCGCGGCTTATCAAATGGTTTATGGACGCCCGGCGTCCGATGACGAGGTCAAGTCGGCGCTTCAGTTTATTGAGCATCAACGGAAGCTCGTCGGTCAGGCGAAGCCGAATCCGAGTGCGGCGTGGAAATATCCTAATGAGACCGGACTGCGGCCGATCGGTCAGCACTTCGGATCGGTCAAGCAGATTGCGTTCGGAGATAAGGCACTCTGGATTCAACCGGAAAGTCGTTTCGAACGTTTGCAATGGAAACCGACGGACCAGCTCAAGGACGAATTCACGGTGGAGGCCGTCACAATCTTGGACCGCGTCTATCCCAACGCAAGCGTGAACACGTTGGCCTCACGCTGGGATGGGAATAAAAGTGTCGGAGGATGGAATGTCGGGATCACCAGCAAGGGGTCTTCTTACACACCCCAGAATTTCATCGTTCAATTAGTCGGACGCACCTTTCAGGACGAGCCTAAATACGAAGTGGTTGCCTCGGGGCTGAAGTTTCCGCTCGGAAAGCCGGTGTACCTTGGAGCTGCCGTTTCTGCGACGACATCCGATGACAACCCAACCCATGGGACGGTCACGTTTTACATGCAGGATTTATCCGATCCCAATGCAACGCTGCAAACTTCCACGGTCGAAACGGAAGTCGTCAGTCATGTCCAGCACCCGAAACTGAACGTCGTCGTTGGCGGTCGGTTGGCGAAGGGACATTTGTGGGACGGGCAACTGGCACGCTTGCGAATCAGCCCGGGCATCGTCGATTCGAATCGACTTTTGGTTCATGATGATGGTTCGACAAACGAAGCCCTCGTCGACTGGAAATTCGGCGGCTCCGATGGCGAGCTGCCCGCGCCCCAGACCTCTTGGTTACGAGAGAAACCCAAAGCATCGTCGGATGCTTACGTCAGCAAAATGCATGCGGCAGTCACAGACTTTTGTCATGCGTTGTTCAATTCAAACGAGTTCCTGTACTTGCACTGATGCTTTCCTTTGGTGATCCGTCGGCTTGATCGGTTGACGGACAACGGTTGGGTCGTGTGTGGACCGCAGCCCAATCGGTCGCCATCGATCCCGAGCACGAGTGTCCCGCCTTATACGACAGAGAATTAGATGAGCTGCAATCACATTGATCGGCTAGATTCCCGCCGCCAGTTCCTCGCTCGCGCCGGAGGTGGATTCGGTGCGTTGGCCTATGCCGCGATCAGCGGTGAACCACTAGTCGGGGCGCCGATCGGCAATGGTATCGCCGAAAATTCAGCCGCAAGAAAAATCCCCGCGCGACTAGGAAAGGCCAAAAATGTCATTTGGTTGTTCATGGAAGGCGGACCAAGTCACATCGATTTGTTTGACCACAAACCGGTGGTCAACGAACTCGCCGGTCAATCATTGCCGGACAGTTTCGAGCGTCCGGTACTGGCGATGGGCGAAATTAATTCGCCCATCTTGGAATGCAAACGGCAGTGGAAACGCTGTGGTGAAAGCGGATTGATGATTTCAGATTGGTTACCACACCATCATGAAATTGCAGACGAACTATGTGTGATACGATCGTGTGTCTCTGATGGGATCAACCATGCCGGCGGAGTTTGCCAGATGAATACCGGCGCGGTATTCGGCGGACGTCCATCGCTGGGGGCCTGGGTTTCTTATGGTTTGGGCGATCCATCGGAAAGTTTGCCGACGTTTGTCGTGATGAAAGATAGTTCATCGATGGTCGTCAACGGCGTTCGAGCGTGGGGGGCAGGATTCATGCCGTCAATGCACCAAGGGGTGTTGTTCGAAACCGGTCCCGAACCGCTCCGCAACCTGAATAATCCTGCCGGTGTGACGTCGAAACAGCAACGTGGCAAGCTGGACTTTATCAATCAACTGAACCGACAGCACTTCGAAGGCCGCAATTCCAACACTGAATTGGAGGCACGCATCCAAAGTTACGAGTTGGCGGCGCGAATGCAGGCTGATGCCCCGGTCGCAATCGATGTTGATGACGAACCCGAACACATTCGTTCGATGTATGGCTTAGACCAAAAAGAAACACAGACCTATGGAAGACAGTGCTTGCTCGCACGCCGCCTGGTCGAACGCGGTGTCCGGTTTGTGCAGTTATATTCGGGGGCCGGCAGCAAGTGGGATAGCCACAGTAATATCGAATCGAATCACTCGCGTTTGTGTGGCAACGTCGACAAACCGATCGCCGGACTAATTCGAGATCTTAAGCAACGTGGCATGCTGGAAGACACGTTAGTCATTTGGGGTGGCGAATTCGGTCGAACACCGATGAGCGAAAAAGGTAGCGGACGCGATCACAACCCGACCGGGTTTACCATGTGGATGGCGGGTGGCGGGGTCAAAGCCGGGCAAGCGATTGGTGCGACCGACGAAATCGGACTTCACGCGGTCGAAGATCGACTTCACGTCCATGACATCCACGCCACGATCATGGGATTGTTAGGGATGGATCACACCGAAGTCATCTATATGCACAAAGGCCGTCCCGAACGAGTCGATTTGAACGAAGGCGAGTTCTACCGTGACATCCTGGCCAACGGCTAGTGCTCCGTCTAGAACAAATGTTCGAGTTCGGCTCATCAGCCGACGGGCGTTAGCCCCGGTTATTGCACCGAAACCGTGGCTGACACCATCCGGCGAATCCTAATTTCAAAAGCGTTAGTCACGCGTTCCGCATCGAATCGGACGTCTAAAAACCTACCCCGAAAAGGTTCCTCGATCGAAATCGCCGATCGGATTCCTGTTAGCTCACCGTTAACCATCAACACCTATTGCCATGCCATCGACTGCCGCAACCGTCTTGATCGCGTTGATCATGCAGCTGGGAAACGAACCGGTCGTACGTTGGAACTTTGACGCCAAAGACCCGCAACATCCCTTCGCGGAAAAGCTGCAGCAGAAAGGGAATGTTTATCGAGATATCGCCGGACCTCGACCGCCCGAATTTCCGGAGATGTCGCCAGAGAACACCGCCGCGCAAGTCGATGCAAATGCGTACTTGTCATTGCCAGACCCCGGAACGAACAGCCCCTTTGATTTTTCAAACGGTGATGAGATCACGATCGAAGCGTGGGTGAATCCGACGCAAGCGGCCGAGGGCCAACCGTTGTATGTGATCGG
The DNA here is from genome assembly GCF_008312935.1 of Roseiconus lacunae. Classification (NCBI taxonomy): domain Bacteria; kingdom Pseudomonadati; phylum Planctomycetota; class Planctomycetia; order Pirellulales; family Pirellulaceae; genus Roseiconus; species Roseiconus lacunae. The sequence goes on from NZ_VSZO01000001.1 coordinate 152,644, forward strand.
CAAAGGCCGGACAGGGCGTCCGGGATTCGGCCGCGACAATCAGAACTGGGCCTTACGGATCGTCAGCCGCAAAGGCGAAGCACACCTTAGTTTTCTCTTTGCGACTCCACCAAGTTCGGGCGATCGACATTGGCATCGCTGGACGACAACCAAAAGCTTCCCTGTGGGGACGGGCTGGCATCATGTTGCCGTCGCCTATCGGTTCGGTGCCCCCGACACGGTACGAGGCTGGATTAATGGGCAAGCTACCGATGGTCGCTGGGACATGGGAGGTGCGACGAAGGAGTCTCCGATTGTCGACGATGACGAGATTCGTGTGGGAAGTCGCTTTATCGGACGACTCGATGACGTCGCGATACACCGCCAAGTTTTGACTGACGAAATCATGCTGTCGCGATTCCGAAGGATTGGCAAACGACGTGTGATCGAACCGCAACCGGAGGTCATGCCTGAGATCGCATCCGTCGCCGACAACCAAGTGGTGGTGCAAGTTTGCGAATTGATGCCTTCCGATGAACGTTGGCTCAATGAAGGCGAACGGTGGCCGGATGAAGCAATTCGATTTGAGAGTTCCTCTTTTTTGTTACCAAGGTTGCCGCTGCATTATGACGAAGTCGGTGTTCGTGACGCTTGGAAAGCCCCACTGTTGCTTCGGATGATCGGGGACGTCGATCTTCAGCCGGGACAACAACAATTTTTAATTCGAGCTCGCGGACAAAGTCGATTGTGGGTCGATGGCAAACTTGTCGCGCGTACCGATGCGAGTAATCGCAAGCCGCCCGATGGCGAAGAACCCGTCGCGCCACTGCCCAAACCACCGATCGCCGGCACTCGTCCCCATCGGTATGGACAGCAGGAATCGATCGGCCAAGTCATGATCGAAGCCGCCGGCGAGGATTCGGACGAGCCGATCAAACGTTGCCGCGTCGTGTTCGAAGTGATCGTCGGTGGCAACGCTCGACGTACCGAGACCGGCGAAATTTGTGTGGCGGTGTTGTCACCCGATGGTAACCGCTATTCCATTTTGGCCCCCGCAAGCGAACGCGTGCCCCTAACGGACGCAGCGGTAAAACCTGAATTGCGATCGATCGAAAGTGCACTCGCTGACTTTGACGATCAACGCCGGCGAGATGCGATGAATTCCGTGCAAGCCTATTGGGATCATCGACACCGGTCGGCACGGCAATGGGTTTCAGAGCAGTCCGCACAACCTGTCGTGCCCGATGGGACTCATCCGGTCGACTATTTCATCGAGTCAAAAATTCAAGCGGCGATTGAAACTGCGAGTGGCGAAAACGCCGAACAAGCGGCGGCGTTTCACGAAGACGTTTTACCGTTGCTGCGTGAACAATGTTTCCGATGCCACGGCGAGAAGAGCCAGGGAGGATTAAAACTCGATTCCCGTGATGCGGCCCTAGCGGCGGGGGATTCGGAGGTTCCTGCGGTCGTACCAGGAAATAGCGACGCAAGTGAACTGATCGCCCGAGTCGTTTCCGGTGACATGCCGCCAACGGAAAACGGTTTGTCAGACCGGCAAATCGAAACCATGAAACGATGGATTGATCAGGGGGCCGCTTGGCCGGCGCCACCGATCGCCCCGGAGCAAGTTTCTCTCGCTCCGACTTTAGACGATGCGGCCTATCTGAGACGTCTTTCACTCGACACCATCGGTGTGCTTCCGGGGTCGGATGAGGTTCGTTCGTTCATCGAGGATTCCTCACCAAGCAAACGAACTAACTTGGCTGAAAAACTCCTTCGTGACGATCGCTTTGCGGATCATTGGATCAGTTTTTGGCTCGATCGCTTAGCCGAGAATCCTTCGTTGTTGAACGCGTCATTAAACAGCACTGGGCCGTTTCGTTGGTTTTTATACGATTCACTACGCGACAATAAAGCGATCGATCGCATGGCCACCGAGTTGGTAATGTTGCGTGGTGGGGCGGCCGAAGGTGGTAGCGCGGGCTTTGGTTTAGCCGGTGAGAACGATTCACCGATGGCCGCCAAAGGACATATCGTGGCATCGGCTTTCTTAGGAATCGAATTGCAATGTGCCCGGTGCCATGATTCGCCGTATCACAGTACGACGCAGGAAGATCTTTATTCGCTGGCTGCGATGTTCAGTCGAAAACCCGTCAAGGTACCCGCCACCAGCCGTGTTCCCGATGCATTCTTTGACGACCAGAAAGGACGCCAGTCACTGATCGAAGTAACTTTGCCCGTCGGACAAGCGGTTGAACCGACATGGCCCTTCGCCGACATCACAGGCGTTTCCGACGGTCCCGACGTCGATTCATTGGTTCGGAAATCAAACGACAGTCGAGAGCGTTTGGCAGTTCTGCTAACGGCGCCACAAAACCACCGATTTCCTAAAGTCATCGTCAACCATGTTTGGAAACGCTTGATTGGGACTGGCTTCGTCGAACCGGTCCATGACTGGGAAGGGCAGCAAGCCAGTCATTCCGAATTGCTCGAATGGCTCGCGCGAGACTTTGTCGCGCATGATTATGACTTCAGACACTTGGTCCAACGGATCGTTTCGTCGAAGCTGTACCAACGCAAGGCGGTCGGCGAGAATGCGGAGGCGACACCTGAATTGAGGTTTTTCGCCGCTCCGGATCGACGACGTATGAGTGCCGAACAAATCGTCGATTGCCTGCATGTGGCAACCGGCCAAAGCATCAACGTCGAAGAACTGACCTTCGTTCATGACGGACGTCGTTCCCTGGGAGCCCGCCAGACGTTGGGGATTCCGCGACGTGCGTGGATGTTCGGTGACTTGAAAAATGAACGCGATCGCCCCAGCCTTTCGTTGCCTCGGGCCCGTGCGGTTGCCGACGTACTGGAAGCATTCGGTTGGACCGGATCGAGACAACGTCCCATCCATGAACGTGATCTTGAACCGAACGTGTTGCAGCCGGGGGTGTTGGCTAACGGGACGCTGTCTGTTTCGCTAACGAGGGCCGCCCATCAAAGCTCGCTCGCCGATCTGGCCTGTGAAGCGGCGTCGGCAGATGAATTAGTCGAGACGTTGTTCCTACGATTCCTAACCCGTTTACCGACTGAGCAAGAACGCGAAGTTTTTGGGAGAGCGTTGTCCGATCGGTTCGAGCAGCGTCAACGGCCTGGTGATCAGGTCAAATCAATCGAAACACCACCGCGGTTGCCCCAAGTCGATTGGTTCAATCACCTGCGTCCTCGCGCCAATGAGATTCAGCTCGAAATCGAACAACGTGTCCAAGCCGGCCCCCCTGCGGATCCTCGTTTGGATCCTCTATGGCGCGAGGTCTATGAAGATGTGGTTTGGAGTCTGATCAATCACAGTGAATTTGTCTGGATGCCCTAAGGGAACGACGACCGATGAATCAATCGTCCAATTATTACAGCGCAAACTTGTTAAACCGTCGTCGCTTGCTGCAACGCGGCGCGATACTTGGCGGTGGGTTGCTGACCTCAACAAAGACCGATGGTGAGGAATCGATTCAGTCCGATCAATCTGATCAGGGGCTGATTCGGGGTCAAGCCGATCATGTGATCTCGATTTGGCTTGGTGGTGGCATGGGGCAGATCGATACCTTTGACCCGAAGGCCAAGGGGGATCCAAAAAGTAAACGTCCCGGTGCCTACTATGATGCGATTGAAACATCGGTCTCGGGCGTCCAGGTCTGTGAACACCTGTCGAAAATGGCGGGGCTAATGGAACATGTGACAGCCGTTCGCAGTGTTCATCATGACATGATCGACGAACATGCCGCGGCCACCAATCGAATGCATACCGGTCGTCCGATCAGCGGAACGATCACGTATCCTTCGATCGGATCCATCATCGCGCACGAACGAGGTGCCAATTCAGATACCGCTCCACCGTATGTCCTGATCGGATACCCCAACGTCACTCGTGGTCCGGGCTTTTTAGGGGCTCGCGATGGGTATTTATATCTGACCGACACCAGTAAAGGTCCCGCGGGTCTATCGCGTCCCGAGGGGGTGACTCACAAACGGCAAAGTCGTCGAGAACGATTCCTTGCCACTCTTCGTCGCGGCAACGAAGGGGCGATCGACAAAGCGGTCGCGGATTATGAACAAGCGATCGAACAGAGCTTAAAATTAAGCGGCCCAGAATTTAACCGCGTCTTCGAACTTGATCGCGAACCCGATTCGCTTCGAAATCGATATGGTGGCGAGTTCGGTCAACGCTGTTTACTCAGCCGACGATTGATTGAACGCGGCGTGCGATTTATCGAAGTATCACACAATTTGAATTTCCTGAACGGTTCGGGCTGGGATGTTCACAACGGGGGCATCCTGCAACAACACCAGTTGATTCAAGAACTGGACTTGGCGGTTGGGACATTGATCGAGGACCTGCATTCAAAGAAGTTATTGGACAAGACCTTGATCGTGATCACGACTGAATTCGGTCGACCACCAGGATTCGATTCCGGTGGCGGGCGCGGTCATCAAGGTACGGCGTTTACCTGCGTCCTTGCCGGTGGTGGGTTGAATCACCGCGGTGCCTATGGGCAAACCGATGAACTTTCCCGCAAGATCGTAGCGGATCCGGTCGGCGTGCCTGATTTCTTTGCCACGCTCTGTGCCGCCGTCTCAGTCGATTACCGGAAAAATCTTTATGCCGGCGATCGCCCGGTTCCGATCACCGACCGCGGTCAACCGATCAGCGATCTGTTCAGCTAAGCTGATTCGGTACAACGTTTGCGATGAATGATCGGCCAGTCGCAACGAACGGCTGAGACAAGATTTGGTCATTGATGCACCAATGCGCAATGACCAATACCGAAGCCGAGCGTTGCCCACGCCAAGCTACCAGTGCAACGTTCTTACCAGGTCGACGATCATGATTATCTTTGGGATCACCAGTAAACAAGCGGTGGAATCAGTGGGCGAGTTCCAGTGTCCGGCTTGTCGGAAATCAACCGATTGCGGACGAATCATCATCGCCAAGTACATGACGTTCTTCTTTATTCCACTGATTCCTATCGGTCGCTCCCGAACACACCGGTTTGTCTGTAAAAGCTGTGGCAGTGTTTATTCTGAAACTGCTATCGGGCAGGTTCCGCACGGATCGTCACTCGCTCATTGATCGAAAATCAGCCAACACCAAGCGTGTTATGGGCGCCAAAGGATTGGCATGCGATTCGCATCACTGCCGTTTTGTTGAAGAACCATGCTGTTCGTTCCACAAAACCAAAGTGAGGCATAGAAAGATGTTGATTCCAATTATTGGCTGGATGCTATTCGGATTGTTGATTGGCGCGGTCGCTCGTTTGCTGGTTCCAGGTCCACAGCCAATGGGACTGTTGATGACCATGCTATTGGGCGTCGCGGGATCGTTTACTGGCGGATTCGTCGCCTATCTAATCTTTGGCGGAACGCCGTTCCAAGCGGTTGGCTGGATTGGATCGTTGATCGGTGCCGTCGCTCTTCTGCTGATTGCCCAACGAACGAGTCGACGCACAACGGTTTGATACGACAACGATGTAGCGTATTTGCAATCTGAACGCTCGGCTTAGCGGCGAACGCGTGCGGTGCATGCCCACGTTTAGACCATTTTTTCTTACAATCAGCGGAAACCGATACATTCTCCTCGAACCGGTTTCCGCTCATGGTTCACTTATCTACACGCTGGTCACTGTCTTCTGCGCAACCAGCCCGAGCGTTTGGCATGAACCATGGCACAGTCCCTCCGTGCCATCGGTCAGCCACGCGATTTAGAGTTCGCCCTCGCATGCCCGCAACCGTCATTCGGTTGGTCCGAGGGCCGCGTTGTGTCAAGATATTCGGCTGTCTGTTCCTTGTCGTATTGCTCAGCAAATTGAATCTGTGTGCCGACGATCGTGTTACGGCTCAACGCCCCAACTTGATTGTCGTGATGGTTGATGACATGGGGTATGAAGGGATCAGTTGTTTTGGAAACCCCTACTTCGAAACACCTGAAATCGACCGATTCGCTGCAGAGGGAATTAGGTTGACCGACTTTCATTCTTCCGGAACCGTCTGTTCACCAACCCGCGCAGGACTACTGACAGGGCGCTATCAACAACGCGCAGGGATCGAGGCGGTGATCCACCCGCACTCGGATCATCCGGAGCATCGCAAAGGCTTGCAGATCAGCGAGGTGACATTCGCCGAAAAATTAAAGGCAGCTGGCTATGTGACCGGGCTAATCGGTAAATGGCATCAAGGGTATCCGCAGAATTCCGAAGAGTATCATCCCGACAACCACGGGTTCGACCATTTCATCGGCTATCACAGTGGTAACATTGATTTCGTCAGTCACATCGGCGACCACAATCGTCATGACTGGTGGGTCGGTCGCGAAGAGACAAAAATGGAGGGCTATTCGACGCACCTGATTAATGATGCGACAGTCGATTTTGTCAGACAGCACGCAGCCCAACGGCAACCGTTTTGCTTGTACGTCGCCCACGAAGCAATTCACAATCCGGTCCAAGTTCCGGGGGATCCTGTCCGACGCACCGAATCAGAATGGAACCGATGGGACTGGCGAAAGGTCTCACCCGAGGAGCGAATTGCAAAATACAAGGGAATGACTCTTCCGATTGATGATGGCATGGGGCGACTGCGACGGTTATTAAACGAACTTGACATCGCCGAAAATACGCTTCTGTTGTTCTTTTCAGACAATGGCCCAGCCGGCGACTTTCCCAGTGGCAGTCCGAATCTGCGTGGCGGCAAGGGCACAGTGTATGAGGGTGGCCACAAAGTCCCCGCGTTTGCTTGGTGGCCGGGACGGATTCAAGCGGGGACGCATAGCGACGAGTGCCTGATCAGCTTAGATGTGATGCCGACCCTACTCGCCGTCGCTGGCGTTACTCCCGAAGGCGGTCGCCCACTCGACGGAGTCGATCTTTCACCAGTCCTTTTTGCACAACAAACACTGCCGAGCCGAAAACTCTTTTGGGCATCACTTTCCAATCGAGGCCAGCGGAGTGAAGCGATGCGACATGGGCCATGGAAGTTGGTGGTTCAGCATCCAAAGGCCGACCCAGGAACGTTCGAGAACGAACATGCCGAGCTATACCATTTGGGAAACGACCCCGCCGAAGAAATCGACGTTGCAAAACGTGAGCCTGAACGCACGAAGCGAATGCTCGAAGAGCTCAAGACTTGGTACGCAGAAACGCAGCAATCAGCGACTGAGCAACCCGGCGGTTGGAATCGCTGAGGATCAATATTTGAGCCGTACGCGGTAGCGTCGATTCCAAAATTCAGTAACCGCCGCATCTACAAACCGTGGACTGTTCTTCCACACCCGAAATAAAGACTAGCCGAACGGTGTTAGCCACGTTTGCCATTTAATAGCCGGGCTAACACCCGTCGGCTGATGAGTCGAATCCGAACACTTGGTCTAGTCGGAGCCCTTGTTACGTTCGCGAAGCGACTTCGCCTAAAAAGAAAAGTGACGTTTGTCAATTAGCGACGACGTTGGGGGCGACCAAGGTTAGTGTCTTCGGGGACACCGAATTGTTGTTGGGCAGCGTCAAGCTGATCCTTCAATCGCTGCTGGACCGTCTCATAATCGGTGCTGCCATAAACGCTTTGCAGTTCGTTCGGATCGGCCTTCAAATCGAACAGTTCCCAGTCGTCAATCTTCTTTCCCTCGAGCGCGTAGTAGCGAATCAACTTGTGGCGTCCGTCGGTGACTCCGTAGTGCCGTGCGACGTTATGGGCCCCAGGATTTTCATAGTAGTGGTAATAAAACACGTCACGCCAATCGGCTGGTGTGTTGCCCTTCAGCAGCGGCACCAAAGAACGACCCTGCATATCGTCGGGAACACTGACACCGGCAAGATCAAGAAACGTTTCGGCAAAGTCTAAGTTGGAAGTAATGTCGTCGTTCGTCGATCCGGGCTCTACGACGTTCGGCCAACGGACGAGTAGCGGTGTTCGCAGTGATTCCTCATACATCCAGCGTTTGTCGTACCAACCGTGTTCGCCAAGGTACCAACCTTGATCGGAGGAGTAGATCACGACGGTGTTTTCGGCCAAGCCGGACTCGTCCAAATAATCAAGGATCTCGCCAATCCCATCGTCAACGCTTTTGACGCAGCGAAGATAGTCTTTGACATAACGTTGGTATTTCCACTTGATGACCTCTTCTTCGGTCATCGCGTCCCGAGCTTTCAGGAACGCTTCGTTTTTGGGTTGGTAGGCGGCATCCCACACCTTCTTCTGCTCTTCGTTCATGTTGCCGTATCCGGACAACTTCAAATCGTTCGCGTTCAAATGGTCACGAACGGTCATTTGTTGTTTGCTTGCCGCTTGTGTACGGCCCTTGTAATCGTCCCATAGTGTTTCTGGTTCGGGGACAGTCACATCATCGAGCCAGTTCAGGTACTTCGGTGCAGGGCGCCAGTTTCGGTGCGGCGCCTTATGTTGGTACATGACCATAAAAGGCTTGTCATCGTCTCGATCTTTCTTCAGCCAATCGAGGGTTTTCTTGGTGATGATTTCGGTGGTGTAGCCGGTGTGTTTTCGCGTGACCGGTTCACCGTTTTCACCCTCGGTGATCATTGGTGGATTGTAGTACGGTCCCTGACCTTTTAGCACGTCGTAGTAGTCGTAGCCTTGAGGCGTGGTGACGAGGTGCCATTTGCCGATGACGGCGGTTTGATAGCCCGCTTTCTGCAGCAACTTTGGAAACGTCTGCTGATCACCATTAAATCGATTGCCATTGCGGATGAAGCCGTTCACATGGCTGTACTTTCCCGTTTGGATGACCGCTCGACTTGGTCCACAGATTCCGTTAGTGACATAGCATCGATCAAAACGCATGCCTTCGCGAGCGATTCGATCCATGTTGGGCGTCGAGATTCGTGACGGGTCGTATGCGCTCAACGCCTGGGTGCAGTGATCGTCGGTGAAAATGAAGACAATGTTCGGACAGTCTGCGGCATGAGCTTGCCGGACGTTGCCAATGAACATCCCCAGTGGGGAAAGAGCGAGCAGTGCCAAGCAAGCGAGCTGCCGGCAGGCATCAGTAATTCCTGCAATTCGCATAAGGATCGTCGATGGGTGAGAGAATTAGGGGCGAGATTCCCGTTCGGAACAGACACGGGGAACTGAGGGCACATCGTACCCGCCGCCGCACCGGCGGACAAATTCGGGATCGAATTCTTCGCGGTGCTCCAAATTCGCTCTCATTGGGCGTCCGACCGAGCGTTGACGAAATCCGACAGCGGCATATTCGTCCAAATTGGGGCACGAAACCGCTACGATCGGGGTTCCGATGCTGGAGCCGACCGAGACGGCGAATTAGACTTGCCCCTTTCTAGAAAACAGTCCCCCCCTGATATTTCCTGCCATGATTCGATTTTCGATGCTTCGATTAATCCGGACCGCGCTTCCGATTCTTCTTCTCGCCGGTGCTTCAATGGCAGCGGCACAAGAGAACAACGGCAAGGGCCCTGCCTACACCGAACCGCCGCAAGACGATGCCAACTACCACCTAATGGGTGAATTTGCCGGTCGTTTGAAGCAGGGCGAAAACAAGGGGCAAACACTCGCGATTCAAATTCGCCCCATCAAAGGCGACCAGTTCCAAGCGATCGCGTTCTTTGGAGGACTTCCCGGTCAAGACGGCCACGAAACCCAAGAGATGCGGTTAATCGGACTGCGTTCCGGCGACAACGTCGTGCTTTCGGGCGGCCCGTGGGGCATCTTTGTCGACCCCAAGGGCTGCAACATCGTCGCGTCTAGCGGAAAACTGCTCGGGCGTTTGAAACGCGTCAATCGCGTCAGCCGCACCCTGGGTGCACAACCGCCCAAGGACGCCGTGGTTATCTTCGATGGCCAATCGGTCGACAACTTTGTCGGAGGCGAAATGACCGAGAACGGCCTACTGAAAGAAGGCGCGTTGATTTCGCCAATGTTCCAGGACTTCGACATGCACGTTGAGTTTCGCTTGCCATACATGCCCCTTGCCGATGGGCAGCAACGCGGCAACAGCGGGCTGTACCTGCAAAGCCGGTATGAATGCCAAGTACTCGATTCGTTCGGTACCGAGAAGATGTTCAACGGCCTTGGTGCCCTCTACCGAATGAAAGCTCCCGATCTAAACATGGCATTCCCACCGCTGGTTTGGCAAACGTACGACTTGTCATTTACCGCACCACGCTGGGCATCCGACGGAAAAAAGATTCGTGACGCCCACATCACCAGTTGGGTCAACGGCGTTAAGGTTCAAGATAACGTTGCCCTGCCGAGTAAAACCGGTGCTGGTAAAGCGGAAGAGCCTTTGTTGTTGCCAATCAACATTCAAGATCACGGTGACCCGGTTCGCTTTCGAAACATTTGGATCGTCGACCGTGGGATCAGCCAAGCAGAGTTCCCAGTCATTACCTCGCCCAAAGAACGCAAAGAAGCCGCAGCGTTGGAGTGGAACGAAACTTCGAATGAAGAAGCCGCCGAGGATGATTCCGAGCAGGCAGAGAAGTCCGATGTGGACGCCAAACCAGAAGCTACGCAGGAAGAGAAATCTTCCGATGCGGGCAGTGACCAGTAACGCTGCCGCCAGCACTACTTTCCAGTTCGACTATAGGATTAGCCGATTGGCGTTTGCTACGGTTTTGGTGCAGCAACCGGGACTGATGCCCGTCGGCTGAAGGGTTGCACCAGTATCCTCAAACAGAATGAAGCACTAAGCAGGTAAACATGAGTCTTTCGGTTTAAGCATTTGGATAACACACTCTCGTTTGCGGGAGGGGGCCCCCTCCGGGCCTGAAAGCCCGACTCCCCAGCGGGAGAGTGAAATGACTTAAGCCGAATTATTCGTATTCAATTGCTTAGTAGCACTGCCTTCTGATCATGCGGCCGTGATGTGCCGCACCGTCGGAAGATGGTTTTCGATCGTCGCGGCATCGAACGCGACGATTTTGATTCCATGTTTGTTCGCCAAACGAATCGTCTCCTCGCGTTCGACGAGGATCGTTTTGTTGGCTTCGATGACAATTGTCTTGCCACCGTTCTCGGCAACACGCTGAATGGTTTGCGGTCCAAAGGTCGGAACATCGAACCGCATGTCTTGGTTCGGCTTACTGACCTTGACCAGGGTCCAGCCACCGCGACGGCAAAGCTGTCCGGTCCGCTCGATACATGCGTCGGTTCCTTCGACAGCTTCGACGGCCAACACCGTCGCGTCTTTGATCGTGATCGATTGGCCAATATCCATGCCGCCCATTTGCTTGGCGACTTGCCATCCGGCCATAGCGTCTTGTTGTTCGTGTTCGTCCAAAGTGGACCCGGTGAGCAAGCCTTCTTTGATCAACAGGTCTGGAGCGAAATCGGTTGCCGGGCAGACATTCATTGAGCTTCTTGCATAGGTACGGGTAACGGCCGACAACAAACTATCGTCGCGCGAATCACGACGTTTTCCCAGTAGGCACGGGCCGAAGGTTCGAATCGCCGTGAGATCGGGAAAGTGCTTGATCCAGACACTCCCCTGAAATAGAAGATCCGATTTAAACAGTTTGCCGGCCATCGTCACGTCACGAACCTCATGCCGGCGAAAGTAACGCACGTGGGCCCCAATCTTTCCGACCCCAGACCACTTCACATGGTCACAAATCGATTCAAGCTCGGGACTGGCATGGCCGGTAATCGCGATACAACACACACGACCGCCGGACATCACGATCTGTTGAGCGACTTCGACAGGAAACGATCCCCAGCCGGCGATCAAGCCAACTGGCGGCGGCATCCTTGACGTGTCACTTTTCCATCGCGAGAAAACATCGGCAAGGAGATCCCGCCCATAACTACGACGTCGCATTAAGCCGCTCGCTCATTGGATCCGGACTCCGGTAACGCCGCCTGTAGCGTCGCGATCTGTTTTCGCATTGCTTTTAACTCACGTCGCATTTCCGGAAGCTTGCGTTGTAATGCGAAGATCTGCATCTGGTCACGCTGTGGCATCGCGGGAGCCCCCAAGTAAACCTGGCCGCCGTCGCAGTTGTCCATCACGCCGGCCTTGGCGCCGACGATGGCTCCGTCACCGAGTCGGATGTGATCTTTCAAGCCGACTTGTCCGGCAAGGATCACATGGTCACCGGTTTGGCACGAACCTGCGATTCCGACTTGACTGCAAATCAGATTGTGCCGACCGATCTGACAGTTGTGCGCGATCATGACTTGGTTATCAATCTTTGTCCCTTCGCCGACTCGTGTCGCGCCATAAGTCCCCCGATCAATCGTCACACCGGCGCCGATATCAACGTCTGATTCAATTTCCACGTACCCAAGCTGGGATGCTGGGACGTGGCGTCCACCTTCAAATCGATAACCAAACCCGTCGGCCCCCAGCGTCGAAGATGCGTGAATCCGTACTCGGTCGCCGATTCGAGTGTGCGTGTAAAGCGTGACGTTCGGATGCAGCACACAATCCGATCCGATCGTGCAACCGCTCATGATCACCACACCTGGCATCACTAATGTTCGCTCACCGACGACCACGTCGGCGGCGATGGTGGCACTGGGGTGAATCGATGCCGAATCTGCGATGCGAGCGTTCGACGCGGTTCCTTCGTTCGAAATTTGGACAGGAAGCGGCGGTCGAAATTGTCTTACGATCTGGGCAAACGCGGCGTGAGGATCATCCACGAGCAATTGAGGACACTCGCATTCCTCGATCAATTTGGCGGTCACGATTGCCAACGCCGCAATCTCACGAACCTGCGGTGTCGGTTGGACAACCAGGGTGATCTCGTTAGCGGCGGCCAACTCCAACGGATTCGCGCCATGACATAGCGCAGTTCCATCGCCGTGGAGGGTACCACCTACCAATTGGCTTAGCTCGTCCAGTCGAATTGCCATGGCGACTTCCTTTTCGCTGCTGCATCTGAAATGAAGATCCGCTGGAGGATAGCGGCAACGGCGATTTGATGACAAGAGAAATGCTCCAAATCGCTTTTCCATGAATCCCCTGCCTTCGCGGCCATCCCGATTCGGGTGCTCGCCCTGCTGTGGGGCTGACAGTTGGGCCCGGTGACATGGTTTCCTAAGGAATCCCCCCGAGGTTGTGCCCCTTGCGGAAGCCACCGCGAACTACATCGACCGAGTCAAATAGACTGCGCTGCAGCGACATGCTGTGTCGATTCGATGGCGCTGATGGCGTGTTCAATTCACTTCGTTTTCGTTAAGTGCTTTGCTGGTAGCGACTTATCGACTCCAAAGAAAATTTGGCACAGCGGATGCTTTATAGATGTCGTGAAACTGGCACCAATCATTGCCGCCGGATTGCGGCATAGACACGCCCCCCATTGCACTGGAGACTCCAGGATGAATCAAATTGCCAAAACGTTTGCCGCTGTTGCTTCACTGGCCCTCGGAATGATCATTTCGACCCCGGCGCGGGCGGGACACGAATCGCTCGTTTACGACTCGGCAGACCATTACCGCGACGCGGTTAAAGATTTTGAACGATTGGTGTTGCGAACGGATGGTGTCGAGCGTTGCGACGAGCGGTTAGTCGACGACCTGGAAGACAGCACCAGTCATTTGCGTTCGGCATCGAGAGACCTACGGCGAATCGATCGTTTGTTTGAGAAATTTGCGAAAACAGAGTCGCTACATCGTCAAGTTGAGAGCGTCTTCTTCCACCAAGGCCGGTACCCGTACTGCCCACGCCTAGAAGCATCGTGGCGCCTGGTAAGTTTTCACTTCGCCGGCGTTGTTCGTGAACTAAATGCATTGCAACTGGGGCGCCCGATCGGAACTTGCAACATCGGCAGCCGCGGCGGGGTAAGTGTTCACGTTTCAAACCCGTCGATCTCGGTACGATCGCTGGCCAAGCCTCCGGTAACGCCTCCTCACATTGGTTCGATTCACCAGAATCGAGGTCCCAACTCCGCGGGAAACTGGAACGACTTCGGAGATTGGAACAGCCGTCACAGGGGCAACGTCGCTCACCCTCACGATCATCACCGACCAAGTGGACGCGCAGGGACGCACCCAGCTTACGGGATCGGAGCCGACTTGCAACGACGTCATGATCCTCGTAAGTCACCGACTATCGAACGGTCGGCCAAAGATGAACTGCGTCGTGCGATCGTCGGTGCAATTCTACAACGCATGTAAAGGTCCGCTCGAAGGCCACATCGCAGGGTGTGTCCTGGCTTGCTGTAACCTGACTGGTCGTCTTCCGGCTCCGGGGGCGACCACTCAGAGGTAATCTCAAGTGAACCGTCAAACATGCTCGCATCGGTTTTGGCTTGGTGATAGCGGGTCCCGCGACCGACGCCCGGTCGGTGACAAACCGCATTGCGTTCTACCGTAACGCCGAGATTTTCTTAGAAGCGTGCATCCTTGCACGTCTATTCCACATCAATTAATTCGACAATGAAGTGGAGATGCGAATGGGGAGGAATCGAGCCTGGGGAACCACGTTCACCATAGCCAAGTTTGGACGGAATCCAAAGCTCGATCATTCCCCCTTCACCGACGAGTTGCAGTCCTTCGGTCCAGCCGGCGACGACGCTTCCCAGTGGAAATGTGGTTGGTTTGCCGCGTTCGTAAGAACTGTCAAACACCCTTCCACTATTGAGCCAGCCGCGATAGTTGACTGTCACGGTATCGTCAGCACTGGGCTTCTTTCCAGAAGATTGTCTTAAGACACGATATCTCAGTCCGGAATCGGTCGCCGTGAAGCCTGGCAAGTCACCCGGGTCAATTGGCCCGGTACCCTGCTGAAACTCTGGTCGATGGACGAACGTCAAAGACTCCCATGGCGATGCCGATGCGGGTGGCGTTTCGACTTCTGGCATCGGGATGTCGGCAACGATGTCCGGGCTTCGCTTTGCGTTCGAACGACACCCCGAGACGATGAGCATCAAGGCCGCTGAGCACCATACCAAACTTATTTTATCCGCCATCTTCGCACTCCAGGCTGGCATCCCGCCACAATTCAATACATCGACCGTCAAAGAGACGACTCCGATCGGTTTGGGCAGACTAGCGAATCCCGTCAGCGTCCGAAAGACAGTCTTGCCGACTAGTCGATGTATCAATCTCGCAAGGTCTGGATCGGACTTTCGTTGTCCTTCGCTTTCGCTCCTGACAGTGTGAAGTTACCAGGTGGAACAGAGCACTTCTCTTGGACTTCGAAAGAGCGGGCGTCACTGGTAATGGAAACATTGTCTCCATTCCAGCAATTCGCTGCTTTTGCACGTAGCCTAGCCGTGCCTTGTGGGATAGACGGATTGATTTCTATGGCATGCTAACACAATTCGGTGACTTTTCTTACCCCCTGTTCTCCTCGTGTCGAGTCAACTGGAAGCTACCCGGACAAATTGGAGATCACGAAAAAGCACACGCGACTTCAGCTTATCAGAGATCCCGCGAGCGTCCTGGTGGTTAACCGCTACAGAACTACGTGGTTGCAACGATTATTGGAATGGACTCGCCAACAGACCACTCAGGTTGGCGGGGTGCACTATACTTGCAGCGTCTGTCGCCCGGTTTTCCGATACCAGGAGCCGAATACACGGGTGTCCAGCCTGCATCACAGCATCCGAAAACCATGAGACGTGCGACGGCCGTCGGCTCAGGCGTTGCCGTATGTCACTTTTCGGTTAGCTGCTTAGATTTTTCCCATTCGTCTAACGAATCGTAGTATGTATCGATTAGGTCTCATCACCTGTTTTTTGACGTTTTGTATTATCGACGGCGGACCGCCTCTCTGTCATGCGGAAAAGCCTGCCGAACGTGAGTGCTCTTTCAGCGATGACTTTTCGATCAATGACAAACGTGCAAATGAAGTTTCTGGCCAAACTCAGTGGTCCCCAGGTGAGATCAAGCTTGGTGCAAGTTCATCCATTCTACGCAAAGTGTTGTCGGCTGCGAAATTTCAATTCGAGGTTGAGATCTCACCCACTGAGCAGTCGCAGCAACATGTCACGCATATTCAATTGCTTTTTAGCAACAATCGTCAGATCGTTGTTGTTCTACACCGGCGACTCACGTCGGAAGGATGGGTGCGTCAGCCTGAACTGATCGAACTGAGACCACAATCAGGCCTTCCGACTTTTGAGGTCGTATCGCTTAGGAAACTCCCGGTATTCAAGTCTCTAGAAAGCAGCGAACTTTGGAAAATCGCCTATGACTTTGGAGTGATCAAAGTCTCGTTTGGTAATCAGGCGATCGGGACTGCTTTTAGTGGAATTCTTGGAGCGCATTGTCACGCGGCAGCAGTCGCCCAGCCAAAGACACCGATCATCTTGAACACTTGGTCTGTGTCGGGAACCCCTGTACATTCCACCCAGAAAGACGAAGAGTTTTGGAGGGAATTCACAAAGCTTTCTTCGCAAGCGACCCGCTACCGGTCACAAAATTTGCTTTCAGAGTGGGAGAATGCCGAACGAAAGAAACTCAAGCTTTGTGAAGCCAATAAAGGATCGAACCACTATGGGAGCGCACTCGTGCTCCAAAACCTGGCAACATGCATGGACTTGCAGTCCAAACCGCAACAGGCGATTGAGCACTATCGACGTGCGGAACGTGTATTCGCAAAGTCGCTGGGCCCGCAGCACCCCGAAACGCTTCGCACGTTTCTTCTTGCGAGCGATATCATGGCTCGTCTCGACCCAAAGTCGGCTGACCTTTTGAAGGTCCGTCAAACGCTCTCTGAGATGCTGGATATTGCTGGAAGTGTGTGCGAACACTCTCGACAAGGAGTCGACTTGGGCATCAACATTCTCTTCCTCAATGCAAGGCAGTGCAGAGAGGAAAAGAACTATGACACGTATGGGGCTCTTGCAAGACAACTGATTGAGCTGCTCAGGCTTCGCCATGGCGAAAATGCGGATCGAGACTACTACGAGCAAATTGAACAATTTCAATTTGCAGAAGATATCTCCACCGCCGACGAAAATCGTCGGCGAAAGTTGATCGAGATCGATCAATTGAGCATGAAGAGTGAATTGGAGATTCGATCACTTTCTAGCGACGGGTATTCAACCATTGAGAAGCTGGCTACCAAATGCCTCGAACTTCTTGGAGCAAACCATCCAAGAACCCTTTGGGCTGAGTCAAACCTGGCGATAGTACTTGGAAACCGGGGAATGGCTGGAGAATCAACCGAGATCCTTGAAAACCTTTTGAAACGATCGATCGAAAAATTTGGTAACGAAGATCCTCGCGTTATTCTCACGATGTTTCGCCTGGGATTTGCTTATAGTGTTCTGGAAAGGAAGGAGGAGGCTGATCGATGGTTCACAAAGGCGCTCAAGTCATCCGACGACCTTGGGATTACAAAATCGAAAGCTTATGCCTATGGGCTACAGCTCTTCGGTCGACACCTTAAGCAGGATGGAGAAAATGATCGCGCGAGGCAACAACTTGAACACGCGTTGGAAATTCTGGAATCCAGCACTTTCGGCGACCCAGGTCTAATTAACGCGACTCGATCTGCTTTGATCGATGCGTACCAAGCCGTCGGCGATGATGCCCAGGCAAGGCGAATGATCGCGCAAAGCGAATCCAGCGTTGGAGAATCAAACCTAGGTGGCGGTGCGGCGTATAACATCGCCTTTTCAAAGGGTATTCAGTTGTTGCGTGATAAGAAATTCGAGCAAGCCTTGAGATCCCTAGATGAAGCAGAAAAAGCTGCTATCGAAATCTATGGTGAGTTCAGCCGACCGTACTATGCAGTAAAGCACTCGAAGTTCCTGACCCAAACATACTTAGGCAATAGAGTCGAAGCAGGAAAGTTACTCAACGATTTGAGTCAATCTGATCACCTCCGGAACCAATCGATCTTCGGTATCTATTCGCAGTCCGAACAGTTTGCCCATTCGGCGAGTCAACGAGATGAGATCAACCGTATCCTTCTATTGTTAAGCCATGATTTGATCGAATGCAAAGATGCCTACAAAAACCTGATTATGGCTAAGGGAATACTCACGGAATATCAACGAAGGCATGCGTTGATACGACGGACCCCGGAACTTTCCGAGGTTGCCGCTGAGTTGCGAAGTGTGAACCAGCAACTCACCTCCATTTTGATGGAAGGTGTCCCTGTAGGTGAGCAATCCGTAGACGACCTTTTGCAATTGCGAAAAACGCTGCAAAAACAAATCTCTATCAAAGTTCCGCCGATTTCTGAATCGCCGGATGCTCGATTCGCGTCGATCGTTGGAGGCCTTAAATCGGACCAAGTGCTCGTCGATTTCATCGAGTACTCCAATCCAAACGACACTCTTGCTCTATCGAATGATCGCATGCTATGTGCGTTTGCGTTGTCGCACGATGGCTCTGTACGTTTCGCCGACTTAGGTGGATCGAAACGGATCAAGCAGGCACTAGAACGATGGTTAGACGCCTTGGATCAAGAGGTTAGCGATTACGGGGGTTCATCCGCTGCGCTTACACGGCATGAAGTAAAGCGACTTGGACGCAACCTTCGGAAGTTGGTTCTAGATCCGATTGTCTCAGTATCAGAGCTTCCGCGACGATTAATTGTCTCACCCGACGGCCCTCTGGCTGCTTGCCCTTTTTCGGCGTTGCCGGGTACAAAGGCAGGCTCATATCTTCTTGAATCAACTTCGATCTCGTATACGATCGCTCCGCGACTACTTGGTTCGCCGGCGATTAAGCAGGATGCGAAGAGTGAAGCGAAATCGATGTTGATCGTTAGCGACATCGATTACGGGGAATCGAAAGGCAACGCGGACCACGAGCCTTTATTTTCACCACTTGCGTCCGTCCCGCAATCGATCAACTCAGTTGCTCAGAAATTTCGCGAACGACATCCATCGGCTAGTATCTTGCGGCTCGTCGGGGGTGATGCAGACGAGACGACCGTTGGGAACTCGCTTTCAGGGAAGTCTCATATCCATTTTGATACTCATGGTTTTTCTCTAGCTACACGAGCTACCCCTAATCGCCCTGGGGCGAACGCTTCGCTCGGGATGAGTGGAATTGCCCTTTCCGGTGCCAACTTGGTCTTTGCACGAACCAATCCCACCCCAGGGATCATGTGGGTCGACGAACTTGCCATGTGTGACTTAACAAGTGCCGAGATCGTATTTGTAGCTGCGTGTGAAACAACACCAGGGGTTCGCGTTTTGAACGAAGGGCAACTGGGGATCCAAAGGGCTCTTGCGATTTCGGGTGCAGGTGCATCCATTACAACGCTAAGTTCCGTCTTCGATCGATCCACGATTGATCTCATTGACCATTTCTATCACTACGCGCTCACCGAAAAATACAATGCGGCGGAGGCACTGCGACTTGCAAAAATAGCAATGCTTCAAGGCGGACGGAACACCGATCGAAAGCTATACCCGTCCGAACGCCTTCCGGTTCAGACGTGGGCCCCCTTCGTGATCTATGGCCAGATTAAAGAGTGATTTGCAGCCTGCTGTTTTTTGAAATCTGTTACTGCGACTTGTTGTAAGTAGGCGGATAGAAATCTTACGACAAATGGCAACCCGATGCGTAAGCGAGGGGCCTCTTTTTTCGCCGGTTCGTTCCTCGCTTTCGCGTCAAATTACCAAACCCAAAAACTTCCGACCACCTGCTTAGCTTGCGACGTTGCATGATTTCCAAGCGATCTAACCAAGGCTCAGCATCTTAGGATGCGGAAGGTATTTCCACTTACCCTACCTCATCTTGCGAATTCGACAGTTGCGTTTCCGCTTTCAATGCTAAAAGCGACCGCAACGTTGACGCTGCGGGGCGGTGATTGGTTTTGATACTAGATGCCAACGACGTCGCGCCAGGTCTGGGCCATCAATTGATGACCTTGTTGGGTCGGATGGACTCCGTCGCGTGCGAGGTCTTGAGGTGCGGTGCCGTCGGCGACGGCCTTGTCGAACATCGTTTGAAAAGGCACCCAGATCGCACCGGCTTCGGTCGCAACCTGCTTGGCATAGTCGCGGCGAGTGGCAAATTCGGGAAACCAACGATCCTCGTTATCCTTGACCGTTCCGCTCATCAAGACGAACGGTTCGCAAATGACAAACGTCGTCTTGGGGAGCGCCTTTCGCGTTCGCTTTAAAAGTGCCGCGAAACCATCTCGATAGGTTTCTGCGGTGCCGTCATAACGACCGTTCAGGCGATGCCAAATATCGTTAACACCGATCAAGATACTGAGAATCTTCGGTTCGATCGCGATACAATCGTCTTGCCAACGCTTGTCGAGATCGGGGACTTTGTTGCCCGAGATCCCGCGGTTATGAATTTGCAGGTCCAGATCAGCATAGTCTTTCTGAAGTGACTGGGCGATAAACTTCGGGTATCCGTTTCCGAGCCCTTCGTTTGCGACGGGCGACTTCTTATTGCGTCCCGCGTCGGTAATCGAATCGCCTTGAAACAAAATGACATCACCCTTACTGAGAGACATCTTCTCGGCCGCCGGCAGATGAGAGTTCGATAGGCATCCGATCGCGCCGGCCGATGCGGTCGCGGCGAT
Source organism: Roseiconus lacunae (assembly GCF_008312935.1). Lineage (NCBI taxonomy): Bacteria > Pseudomonadati > Planctomycetota > Planctomycetia > Pirellulales > Pirellulaceae > Roseiconus > Roseiconus lacunae. The sequence goes on from NZ_VSZO01000001.1 coordinate 173,090, forward strand.
AAAGGTTCGACGTTTCATGTTCATGGCAAAAATTAGGGACGAATTAACCAGGGTGGGAAGAACGGATCAGTGTCACCAACCGTCGATCGATTACGACAGCCCTTCGACTTCGAAGCCTTGACGATAGTCACTTCGGAGCAGCTTATTCGCAGCTTCATGGTTGGTGATCGCCATTTGTTCGGCATTCCAAAGCAGTTTTTGATTGGGAAAGCGGTTGGCTACCACGCCCAGCAATAACGCCTCGGTCAACGGCCCACCGAAGGAGAACGGTGCACTCGCCTTTCCCTTGCCCATGCAGGCATCGACCCATTGATGATAGTGGCTTTCACCTTCGACTTCTGGACGCTTGTAGTCTTTGAACTTCTCTGTCGGGAACAGGACCGCGTCGGCGATGTGCTGAAGAAGCAGGTGGCCGTCTTCACCGACAAACAATGAACCCTGTCCGGGCAATTGGGTGCCTTCGGGCAATCCGACTTCGCTAGGCGATGGTGGTGCGAACGAACCGTCGTACCATTTCCACTTCATCGTTTCGGTCGTGAAACGCGTTTGTGGAAATTCGTATTCGACAACATTGCGTTCAGGATGCCCGACACCGGTCGGCTGACGACAATCGGTTTTCACCCAGTTTGGTGCGGTCAGTTCGAGAGCCGCGTAAGGTGTGTCGAAGATATGGACTCCCATGTCACCGAGCGTTCCGGTGCCAAAGTCAATCAGTTTCCGCCATTGGCCAGGGTGGTAAACGCCGGGGACGTACTCTCGATCCGCCGCCGTGCCCAGCCAAAGGTCAAAGTTCAGGTGATCAGGAGCGGCTGCGGGTTCGGGCAGCGACGGCTTGTCGTAGCCCCAATTCTTATTCGACCACGCGTGGACTTCTTTTACCTTACCGATCACACCGTCTTGAATCATCAGGACTGCTTGCCGATAAGCACGGCTGGAATGAATCTGGATCCCCATTTGGGTCACCAAGTTTTTTTCCTCGGCAACTTCGCGTAGCCGCCGCGCTTCAACCACTTCGTGGGTTAGCGGCTTTTGGCAATACACAGGCTTGCCGGCATTCATGGCGGCCATCGCGGCGGGGGCATGGGTGTGATCGGGAGTTGAAACGACAACCCCATCGATCGAATCTCCGAGCGTTGCGATCATCTCGCGATAGTCGGTGAAGGTCTTTGCGTTGGGATGTTTCGCCGCCGCCTCGGCCAATCGCTTTGCGTCGACGTCACACAACGCAGCGACTTCGACCGAACCGTGCGATGCGATCGAACGTAGGTCGGATCCCCCCATTCCGCCGACGCCGATGTGAGCCGTCCGGAATTTTTGCGAAGGAGTGGCTTGCCCATTGGCAGCGGAAGTTGAGAAGCAAGCGAGACCGGCAGCGGCCGATCCGGTTTTCAACACTTGACGACGATTTAGCGAGTGACTCATGGCTCGATCCGTAAAAGGAAAAACTCGATCAGCAAAAAGCATAATCGAATTTCCAGAGCCTTGTGGTCGGATGATGAAAACGTGCCGCGATGAGCAACGTCGGCGCAAGTCTTGGACCTTCAGTCATGTTGAATGGCCCGCTCCCGCCCCGCGGCGATTCCTCTGGGAACGCCTATCGGTCGACCGTCAACGCTTGGACAAGCGACGACACTCACTCGAACGTGCTAGCGGAGCATCCCTTCATAGGTTGCTTGCAGGTATGGCAGAGGGTAGAAGCAGAAAGAATGTTCGCGACTGCAAAACAGCGCCGCATCTTTTTCACGTCGACTCAGGCGCGAACGTTCCTGCGTAAGTTGTTGCCGAAGCACGTGAAGCGATTCACCGAGCTGCCGATTGATCGCAGTGATTTCACGATGCCACTGAAGCCGTTGACCGTGAGGTGGAATGTCATCGAGCAATTGCCGTTTGCGTGTGATCCACTGCTCGAGCTCTGGCTCCGGCGAATCGGCTTGGTCACGAAAGGACTCGCCATGGAAATCGAGGTCGCGCAGCTGACGGTCAACTTCGATTTGTCGTTGCTGAATCAGTTGCGGGGCAAACGATTCGTGTCCGGGCAACATCACGGTGGCCGATAGCACCATCATCTGTGGCGTCGGACAATCCCAATACCGTTGACTGATCAGATCGCCGAGCTGGTCATACTTTCCGCCACCGATGCCGTGTAGAAAGAGATCACTAAGGACCAAACGGGCATACATCGTCGTCACTAACGCGCGGCTACGCAGCTTGAATTCTGGACTCTGTAACGCATGCAAAGCCTCGTAAGCCGACTCCGAATTCGCGTTTGCGATCTTGCGAGTCCGGTTCTGTCGGTCACCAATTTCGATCGCACTGCCACCATCGCAGTAACGAACCCAAACGGCTTGACGCTTTGCCGATCGGTTGCCGTAGAGCCAAAAGGGCGCCTCGAACCAATCGCCATCGCGAGCCAGGTTGGGAACCGGATGCGCGTTGCTGCGGATGCCATGGATCTGCCGATAAAGATCAGCGGAATCGTTGTAGCACGCATGGAACCGCGGCAAGTCACACAAAACCTGCATCGCAAAGTTGGCGAACGATTCGGTGCGACAGACAACGCTTTGTGGGACCTCAAGTGTCGAGAGTCCGAGGTCATGTTCGAGTGCATGCCGAGCCTGTGCGAGCGCACAACCGGCAAAGCCGCACCGACGAATTGCTTCGCGGGCGTGGTGCCAGAGTTGATCGACGAGCGGGTCGGCGACGATTGATTGGACCGAGTCCCGAACACGAGCGTCAAAGCTGTCAAACAACTCGCGATGTTCGATCAGGGACTGTTCATAAGGAACTCCGCCGCTGTGCTGGTCGAAGGCGACGCTGGTGCTTTGGACTTGGCCCGTTGATCGGTTCAGTTGCGGAACACGGATCGCACTAGAGTGGGCAACATCGCTATCGACGACAAGATTGACCGCCGTCGCGGCCGATAACTTGGCGACTCGATCGAGCGCAAAGTTTTTGAACCAAACCCCCGGATGAAACAGCGTCGGCTGGTGACCTGCCATGACGATCGAATCACTTGACAAATCCGTCGTATCGACATCGCGATAGGCACGGGTGTATTTCAACGAATCACGCAGCAACGTTTCTCGCGCCGGTCGACGCAACTGTTGCAGCGACGAAGGCAGGCTACCCAATGCCTGTTGGTTGTCGCGCAGCATCGATTCAGCGTTTGCCAACGACGGCTCGATCAGACTTTCACCATGTTGCCTCGGGGCGCGATAGGGTTTAAACCGCGACTTGGACACGTCATCGTTTCGCCGCAGCGAAGTGGTCACCTTCAAATCGGCCATCAACAATTATCTCGGCTGATCTGGGCAAACGGGTTCGCCACTGATCGCATGGAAGACCTGTTGTCCGTTGGCGTGCAGTCGGTGGATCTCGCTTTCGATCACCCGGTTGTAGTAATCCAGTCGGGTCTGTGCGTGATCGAGTGAACCACCAAACGAACGAGCCAAGTCGAGATAGATCAATGGGACCGCCATCTCCACGACTCGCAAACCGGCGGCGGCGGCTTGGACCCACAGTTGTAGCGGCATCGCGTAACCGGTATCTGTGATTTCGAATTGGCGAAGTGCTTCGGCACGATACGCTTTAAAACCACAGAAAGAATCTGTTAATTGCAGCCCCAGACGCCGATTCAAATCGGCCGTGATGCGGCGATTGATCAGCAGTCGCTCTTCCGGTGGGGCATCATCACCTTCAAAGTGGTGCAGGTAGCGACTTCCCGAAACGATGTCGGCCGAACGGGCCATGTCGATAAAGGCGGGAATCCGTTTGGGCTGGTGTTGGCCGTCACAATCGAGCGTGACGACACCGTCGAACGATTGCCCCAGCGTGTAATCAAAGGCCGTTTTCAGAGCCGCGCCGTAGCCTTGGTTTGTTTGATGCCGGATCACGACCACGTCGTTGCGACCACTGAGTTTTTCAGCCGTTCCGTCTGTTGAACCGTCATCGACAACCAAAACATGATCGGCGAATTTGACGACCCGGTCCAGTATCTCGTCCACGTAGTCAACTTCGTTGAACACAGGCAGGGCGGCCAGCCAGTTTTCGTTGTTGTCTGATCGTTTCATTTGGTTATTTATCACTCAATTGCTTTGAACCGGAAGACTTCAGCAAACGCGTTGCCGTCAGCGAAAACGATGATTCGGAAACACAAACTTGCTGGTACAGGCCAAAATACACGGCGTCGGGAAGCCATTTGTTCGGGATACCGCAGTGATGGCGTCCATCTTACACATCGGAACCGTGTATTTTTGCCTGAGAACCGCTACGGCAAACGCCGTGCCGACGTTTTTGTGCCGAATCGGCAGTTCGAGGGACCATCCGGTTACTTTAAAGGACGATCAAGTTGATGTCGCGTCCCCGCCGAAGGAGCGCCGCGTCTGGGAAATCAGAAAAGACGGCAGGCGATAGGACGACAGACCGCAGGCGGCGGACGCATAGTCCGACGAGAAAAGCGTTCAATCGCCGGTGAGTAGCGAGCGAGCTTGGAATCGCCGCGCGACGACAACGGGGGGCGTGCACCTGTTAGACGACACCGTAAGCGAGCATAGCGTCGGCGACCTTTTTGAAGCCAGCGATGTTGGCTCCGTCGACATAATTGACGCGTCCTTGTTGATGGCCGTACTCGACGCATCGAGCGTGAATGTTGGCGATGATCGAACGCAAACGCTCATCGACTTCTTCACGCGACCAGCTAATCCGCATCGCGTTTTGACTCTGCTCGAGTCCACTGACGGCCACGCCACCGGCGTTGGACGCTTTGCCCGGGGCATGCAAGACCTTGTGATCGGCGAGGACTTTGGCGGCATCGGCGGTCAGTGGCATATTGGCTCCTTCGCAGACCGCCAGGCACCCCGACCTGGCGAGTTCGATCGCGTCACTGGCATCCATTTCGTTTTGCGTGGCGCACGGCAACGCCACGTCACAGTCGACACCCCAAGGGCGCGCTTTAGGATAGAATTTAACTGACCCAAATTCATCGGCGAGTTCCGAGATCCTCCCGCGGCGATTCTCTTTGAGTTCTTTGACGAAATGCAGTTGCTGCTCGGTCAATCCATCGGTGACGTGAACAAAGCCACTGGAGTCGCTGAGCGTGACGACTTTGGTACCTTTTTCGATCGCTTTCTCGGCCGCGTACAGGGCAACGTTTCCGCTGCCGCTGATGACGACTTTTTTCCCGGCGATTTCTTCTCCGTGCTGAGCCAGCATGTGTTCGCAGAAATAAACGCAGCCATAACCTGTCGCTTCGGTCCGTACGGCGCTACCACCAAACGAAAGGCCTTTGCCGGTCAACACACCACTCCAACGATTCTCAAGACGCATGTATTGGCCAAACAAGTAGCTGATTTCACGCCCGCCGACGCCGATGTCGCCAGCCGGAACGTCGACGTCTTCACCGATGTGGCGATGCAACTCGGTCATCATCGATTGGCAAAATCGCATGACCTCGCGTTCGCTCTTGCCTTTGGGATTAAAGTTGGATCCGCCTTTGGCGCCACCCATCGGTAGCCCCGTCAAGCTGTTCTTAAAGATCTGCTCAAAACCGAGAAATTTGAGAATGCTTTGCGTGACCGAGGGATGAAAACGCAAGCCGCCTTTGTACGGACCGAGAGAGTGATTGAATTGAACCCGCCAGGCGCGGTTGGCTCGAACGTCCCCTTCATCGGTCTCCCAGCAAACACGGAACGTCACGATGCGGTCGGGCTCGGTGACACGTTCGAGAATCTGAGCTTTGCGATAAGCCTCGTGATCCATGTACCACGGCAACACAGACGTCGCGACTTCTTCGACCGCTTGATGAAACTCTTCTTCATGGGGGTTGCGTTTTTTGAGCCCCGACATGAATTGTTCAAGTTCTTGTTCGATGGACATCGGGGCCTCGTCTTTTGCTCTGCGCGTGGTCTGCCCATGGATTTCAATCACCACGACTCGGGCGGAGTCATGGTGTCGGCGTTGTTTCGGCAACGATGTCGGAACGCACAGAACGCGCGATAAGGATCCTGGCAGGTGAATTTTAAGTCGTAATCCACGCCCATGAGAAGTCGTCTTGCGGGGTTGAGGGAGGTTCCCAATCGCCGCTCATAGGTGGAACTCGCATGCTTAGCGTCGTTAGCGGATCGGACGCACCTTGGTCCCGTCGGTCAACGTGTCGGGCGGATGCTCGATGACGACGTCTTGCTCTTCAAGGCCGCTCGATATTTCAGTGAACATGCCGTTTGTCTTGCCGACTTCGACCAGTTGCTTGGTCGCAATGCCATTGAGCACTTTGAACACCATCCATTGGTCTTGTTCGGTAAACAGGGCTGCCGACGAAAGGATCAGCCCTTGTGGGGCCGACTGATCGATCACAATGCGAGCTTCGACTCGGAAGCCGTCGCCCAGCGTCTGGCGTACTTCCCATGGATCATCAAAGTCGATGAGCACGTTGACTCGTTTCTCTTCGACACCAAGCGCGGAGACTTTCAGGAATGCGGCAGGTTCGACCAATCGCACGGTTCCGCGTAACGTTTGGTCGCCGCCCCAATGTTCGATGTAAACCGAGTTGCCGGGCCGCACACGAACGGCATCGATCGACAGCACATCGATTTTAAGTTCCATGTCTTTGGGGTCGCCGACTTCCATCAATGACTCTCCCGCACTAACAACGGTGGAGTTCTCTAGAAACACGTTGAGGACGCGCCCGTTGATCGGCGACAGGACACGGAACGCGGTTTCGTCAGGCAGATCGCCGTCGTCGGACGCGGTGTACTGTAACGCCGCCTCGGCTTGATCAACTTCGTAGGTTGCAACGCGGGCCGCAAATTCGGCTGAACGTCGTTCCGCAACTGCGATACGGTGTCGTGATTGGACTTGGTCATAGTCCGCGTCGGAGAGGGCGTTTTTTGCACGCAGACGATCGGCGCGTTTCAAATCTTGCTCGGCCAACTGCAACGTCTCATTCGCTCGGACGACGGCCGCATCCGCCTGCTGCATCGCGGCTTGGGCGGCCCGAACCCGGGCCTCTGCTTCGGCGCGTGAGCGAACATCCAAAAGCGCAGGATCGACCGGTTTAATCTGCGCCAATTCTGTTTCTCCCTGGGTCACTTCGTCACCGGGATCCAGGACGACTCGCAACAATTTTCCGGTCACCGGTGCGGACACCGTGTACTTTTCGCGAATGCGTGTCTCTCCGTCATCATCGACGGTGATTTCAAGTTGATCGCGAACCGGCGAAACGTAGTCCACCGCAATCGGCGGGGGACGAAAACCGAAGTACAACGCGAACGCGCCGGCGATGATCATTGATCCCCAAAGCAGGAATCGTTTGGGTCGTTTCATGAGATTTGTCGAGGGGGTTCAATCGGGTGAGATGCGGCAGGACGATCGTACTGGGACGCACTCTTTCTAAGTCGTTTCGCTTGATCACGGTGACACAAGGGTCATGGATTTCCTGACGCATCACTCTTTGACTTTGAGTACACCGATCATGTCGAGGTCGTTGACCTGACGCCGCACATAAAGGCTACTGACCAGGGCGGCGATCAAAATAACGACGACCGAGTAAGCGTAAGTCGATGTTTCGATTACCAACGGGAATCGAAACGATTCGGTATCCATCGCGAAAGCCATCAGGTAGGCGAAGGCATATCCGAAGAGCAATCCGACTGGGATCGACAACGCCGTAATGATGGCGATTTCACCAAGCAAAACCCAGGCGGCTTCGAGCCTCGTGAATCCCATCACACGAAGTGTTGCCAAGTCGCGTGATCGTTCCGAAAGAATGATCATCGCGCAATTGTAAATCACGCCGAACGCGATCAGTGTCGCGAAGATCGCATTGACGGACCGCATCACCGAAGTGCTTTCGGCAACCAGATCGCGAAAGTTTTCCATCGCCGCTTGTTTATCCATCGCCCCGGCAATGCTCGGGGTCTGTTTTACTTCTTGATAAAGGTCTTGAATCGATCCTGGGGCCACTGACAGGGCGACTCCGGAAACCTCGTTGCTTTCGCGAAGTAATCGATTCAGTTCGAGTCGATTGATGTAGGCGCCGGGCTCGGTGTAGTTTTCAAAAACTTTTGCGACCGGAAGTTCGAGCGTCAAACGATCACCTTCGAGCACGGCGACACGAAGCGGGGTGCCTTCGCGAGCATTCAGGATCTCGGCCAGTTTCCGTGTGATGGTTAGGCCACCGCGCTCGGGTAGCCGGATCGCTTGTTGGTGTTCGTCAAGAATACGATACAACGTCGGGTGTTCGACGAGTCCCATGATCGCGACCCGGTAGGACCGTCGTCCGTGGTTGACCCGAGCGGGAACGGTACGAAAGGCTTCGACACGGGTTACTCCCGGCAAATGGGCGACATCATGCACCGCGTCGGCCGAACGTGTTTCAACAAAGTTCAGCATGACGTCTTGTCGTTGTGAACGTTGAAACTCCGAATCGATCACGAAGTCGACGGTATCTTCCATGAATGAACCGAGCACCAAGACCGCCAGTCCCAATGACATACCGAGGACAGAAAGTAGCGTTGCGCGACGATTGGTTTCCAAACGTCGCACGATCATCGCACCGATCGGTGAAAGGAACCGCGCGAGTCCGAGTCGTTCGGCCCATAGGCCACGGTAGTTCCTGGGAGCCTCCGGACGCATCGCTTCGGCAGGGACCAGTCGACTGGCACGTCGAATCGCCGAATAAGTCCCTAGCAATGAGATTGTCAGTGCCAGAACCGCGGCGATCAGGGCGCTGTTGTACGAGAACTCGTGAAGCATTGTCGGAAAGCGAAAGAATCTCGCATATTGGACGAGAATCCATCCCGACATCCAAACCCCGAGCCCCAAGCCAAGCACCACGCCGCCGCCGACCAATACCGCGACCATCTTGATATAGTGGAAGACGATTTCGCGAGGCAAGTATCCGAACGCTCGCAGCGTCGCGATCTGTTCTTTTTGTTGGCCGATCAAACGCGAGAAGACAATGTTGAACAGAAACGCAGACACCGCCATGAAAATCGACGGCGTGACGAAGGCCATCGTTTTCATTTGATCAATTTCGTCGGTAAGCCTGCGATGAGACGGTTGATCGTCGCGGTCGTAACTGTCGGTGCCACCATAAGGCCGCGTGAGGCGATCGAGCTGAAAACGCACTTCGGCGACGTTGGCTTTCGGACGCAGTGAGACCGACAAATTGTTGAAGGCGCCTTCCATGCTAAATGCCGCTTCCATTTGTCGGCGTGGAATCCACATCACACCGTAACGGCGGTCGTCGGTCACCATCAGTCCTGGCTGCACGACGTAGATGAACTCCGGGGATAGTCCGATACCGACGATCGTCAGCGTTTCCTTGCGGCCACTTAGAATCGCTTGCACTTGGTCTCCTGGTTGGAAGCCTTGTTTCTCGGCGAACAACTCGCTGACGACGACTTCCACACGCCCTGTCGGCCGGGGCATCCGTCCACGACGAAGAAACAAACGGTTCAGACTTTGGCTCGGATCGGGGTCGATCGATACCAATTTGCACGACGCCGGTTCGACCATACTGGGAATGTCCAACAAAACATCGCGAACCAATCTCGTTTGAACTCGGCGGACGCCGGGGATCTGTTTGACTCGCGATGCAAGTCGGTTGGGAGCTCGAACCAGGCTGACAAAGACCTCGGCAAATCGCCCGTCGTTGTAGTAGAGACGTTGGCTGGTTTCGAGTGAGACAATCGTGTTGCCACTCATCAAGAAAATCGCGATCCCGCAGGCGAGCAAAACCCCGATGGCTAAAAACTGACGCCACATGTGCCGGACGTCGGCGATCAAGATGCGGTCGAGCGTACTCATCGGATCACCAGACTACTTCGCTTGCCGTCTTGCGTGCTTCGTTGACACGGATCTCCGAGACACGTCCGTCGGACAGTACGATGACGCGATGGGCCATTTCGGCGATCGCCGCGTTGTGCGTGATCACCGCGGTTAACGTGCCAAGTTGTGCATTGATTCGTGAGATCGCTTCGAGCACCACGGCGCCGGTTTTAACATCCAACGCTCCGGTCGGTTCATCACAGAACAGAACATCGGGGCGTTTTCCGATAGCGCGTGCGATCGCGACACGCTGTTGTTGTCCGCCAGAAAGCTGTGACGGATAGTGATCCATTCGGTCAGCCAATCCGACCAATTCTAATGCGTCGTGCGGAAGCATCGGATCAGCCGCGATGTCGGCGACTAAGGCAACATTTTCACGTGCCGTCAGGCTTGAGATCAAATTATAGAACTGAAAGATAAACCCAACGTGCCGACGTCGGTACCACGTTAATTCGTCCTCGTCACTATCGGTCAGTTCTGCATTTCGAAACATCACCTGCCCCGACGAGGGAACATCCAATCCGCCCAGAATATTCAGCAGTGTCGACTTGCCGCTTCCCGAGGCCCCCAAAATAACGATGAACTCACCCGCATACAGCTCCAGGTCGACGCCGCGAAGCGCATGGACTTCGATTTCTCCCATTGGGTAAACCTTCGTCAAGCCGTGGACACGAAAGACAACATCGCCCGGGGTAGCGTGACGCGGTCGTGACTGCTGATCGGTAGTGCTTTCGCTCATTTGATTGGCGGGTATTCCTCGTAAGGCTACATTCTTGCAAACATGATCTTGCAATCATGGCCCTGCGAATATGTGCCATGGGAGTGGGGCTTGTAGAAAGCGACGTTGCCGAACGCGCCTGACTTCATGAAGTCGCTGCGTTCACGTTTGGCTTCCAAGGACAATGCGTCCCGTGTTTCTTTCGGGCCCATCGGGGCGTCGATTGTCAGGCCGATCTCGCTATCATAGCGTGCAACTTTGTTACTCCCAAAGTCAGGATGATTGATGGCAAGAGCACGGCCCAGTCGGCAAGAGCTAATTCGTCAGCATAGCACCGCTGAAATTCGAACTCGATTAGAGACCGAAAACCGAGCCGGCTATTTATCCGACGCGGTTTATGGCGGAATCGATGGGACCGTAACAACGTTCGCCGTTGTGTCCGGTGTCGCCGGGGCGGGGTTGTCGTCAGATATCGTGATCATCTTGGGGTTTGCCAATCTGATCGGAGACGGTTTTTCGATGGCGGCAAGCAATTATCTTGGCACTCGGGTCGAGCAGCAATTGCATGACGACGTTCGCGAAACGGAGAAACATCATATTGACGTATACCCCGAAGGCGAACGCGAAGAAGTCCGCCAAATTTTTGCGGCAAAGGGATTCGAAGGTGACGACTTAGAACGCGCCGTCGAAATCATCACGCAAGATCGCAATCGCTGGATCGACACGATGTTGACCGACGAATACGGACTGAGCCTGATTCGTCGATCGCCGGTGCGCGCCGCTGTGGCGACGATGATCGCTTTCAACGTCATCGGTTTTATTCCGTTGCTTGCGTTCGTCATCGCTTGGTTCGCACCGCAGATGATGACGCATCCGTATATGACGAGTACGTTTTTGACCGCAGTCGCTTTTTTTTCCGTCGGAGCCATCAAATCCAAATTTGTCGACGAGCGTTGGTACTTCGCCGGCGGTGAAACCCTAATTGTGGGAGGGGCGGCGGCCTTGCTCGCTTATCTGGTCGGAGCGTTTTTGGGCAATCTGATCGGATGAATCGAACGCTGATATAATACGCGTCATCCCCACACACCTCCCCGACAGCTTTGATTGCCCACCATGATACGATTGCCAGCGGCAACCTGTGTTCGCCTGACTGTTTACGTTGCCCTTGCCTGGATTGTTGGTTCGCCCACATTGTTTGCTCAATCATCTTCGAGTGGCGGGGGCGGATGGCAGGCGGATCCTGAATTGATCGAGTCGCTCTCGAAGAAACGTACTGATTTCAACTATCGCGAACAAAACGTCCCGGATTTTGAGTTGCCCGATCCGCTTCGTCGTTCTGACGGGAACGGGAGGGTTCAGTCGGCTCAACAATGGAGCCAAGAGCGTCGACCGGTGTTGCTGCAAACGTTTCGCGATCATGTCTACGGCAATCGCCCCGATACCGAATTTGAAATCAGTTACGAAATCGTCCAAGAAGAATCCAACGCGTTCGACGGGACAGCCATTGCCAAGCAGGTTCGCGCCACCATTGATCGAAACGGTAAGTCGCTGTCGTTTGATTTTGTGATGTGCATCCCTAAATCCGAGCGGCCCGTCCCGGCAATCGTTCACATCAATAACCGCTATTTCCTTTCGCTCGACCAGATCCTTGCCGACGAAGATCCTTTTTGGCCGGTCAAGACGATCGTTAGTCGCGGCTATGCGACGGCCTCGTTTCATACCAAACACGTCGATCCCGATCGCCGTGACGGTTATGACGAAGGCGTGCGTGCACTTCTGGACGACGGCGATTCTGATCCAATGTCCCGTTGGAAGTCGTTGTCGGCATGGGGCTGGGCGGGAAGCCGCGTACTTGATTACGTCCTTCGGCAAGACGGCATCGCCGATTCGGGACATGCGATCGTGGGACATTCGCGTGGAGGCAAGACGGCCCTTTGGGCGGCAGCCGAAGATGAGCGATTCGCCGTTGCATACAGCAACGATTCGGGGTGCGGTGGCGCGGCCCTGTCGCGTCGGGCTTTTGGCGAAACGGTGGCAAGAATCAATCGCTCGTTTCCGTATTGGTTCTGCGATCGATTTAAAACGTACAACGATCGCGTCAATGAGTTGCCGATCGATCAACACGATCTGATTGCCTTGATCGCCCCGCGTCGAGTCTACGTGGCGAGTGCGGACCAAGACCTTTGGGCGGATCCACGCGGCGAATACTTGTCCGTCGTTTCGGCGGCGCCGGTCTATCAGCTCTTTGGCAAAGAAACGATCGAACGACGCTCAATGCCAGAGCTTGATTCACCGCGACACACCGAGGCGACCGGATATCACATTCGTCGCGGCGAACACAATTTAAAGCATCAAGACTGGGGGTACTTCCTCGATTTCCTTGATGCGAAACACAATTGACGGTGGGCCCCCGCCGACGCAGTGCCATGATTTGACGGCAGCATCAGCGGTAAGACGCCTGGCACAGTTGAGTTGCAATGGTTCAACTGAAACCGGGCGAGGTGTCTCTTTAGTGTCGCAGGTCAACGTTGCCCTGCTTCTATGATCGCCGAGTGATGCTCGACGACAATGGGCTCGATCCGTATCTTTTTGGTCGCCCTATCGCATTCATCTATTCTGCTCAGGAGTCATCGATGACGGTGCAATCGACCCGTGCACTCGAAGTCCAGGATCCAGTGATCCCGATCGTGGCCAATCTGGCTCGGGAAAACGCAGGAACAATCTCTTTGGGGCAAGGCGTGGTGCACTACCGACCGCCTCAAGCTGTCTTTGACGCGGTTAGTCGTTGTGCGGCCGAACCATCGCTCGATCGCTACGGTCCGGTGCTTGGCGAAGTATCGCTGTTGGAAAAATTACGTGGCAAACTTTTCCACGAAAACGGCATCGACCTTGGACGTGCCGACGCATCGGTCGTCTGTACCGCTGGCGGGAACATGGCTTTCTTTAATGCCGTTCTGGCAATTGCCAACCCGGGTGACGAGATCATTCTGCTGGCACCGTATTACTTCAATCACCGAATGGCGATTGAATTGGCGGGTTGCCGAACGGTGGTTGTGCAAACCGATCAGGATTGCCAACCCGATCTCGAATTGATCCGGCAAGCGATTACGCCCAAGACGCGAGCCATCGTCACGGTGTCCCCAAACAATCCGACCGGAGTCGTCTATTCCGAGTCGATGCTACGGGCGATCAATGCCGTGTGTGCCGACCGCGATTTGTTCCATATCGCTGACGAAGCCTACGAATACTTCGTGCACGATCAACCGCACTTTTCGGTTGGCTCGGTTGACGGGGCGGATTCACATACGATCTCGCTGTACTCGCTGTCAAAATCATATGCACTTGCCGGTTGGCGATTGGGGTACATGGTGGTTCCCAATCAGCTTCTCGATGCGTTACGCAAAATCCAGGACACCGACCTCATCTGTCCGCCACAGATTTGTCAGGTGGCTGCGTCGGCGGCGCTCGATGCCGGAAAAGCTTGGTGCATCAAACGTATCGACGGTTTGCCCGCCGTCCGAGACATCGCACTTGATAGCCTGTCGAGTCTTCGGGATCGTTGCCAAATTGCGACACCGGGCGGTGCGTTTTATTTGTTTCTTCGCCTGCAAAGTGATCGATCCGATATGGACATCGTCCGTCAATTGATCACTCGCTACCGTGTCGCAGTGCTCCCCGGCAGTGCCTTTGGTGCGCAAGGGTGTACGCTACGCGTTTCCTACGGCGCACTCGAGCAGGCGACGGTGGCCGAAGGCATGGGGCGATTGCAACGAGGGCTGACGGAAATCCTGACCGATTGAGCGGCGTGTGATTCACACTGCAGATCACCTCCCGACAAGCCGATAGGCATTGAAGCGAACGTTTTAGAGGAAACAGTTATATGCAAGTGGTCGCAATTCAACTCGACATGGTCTGGGAAGACCGCGCGGCGAACCATCAACGTGTCGAACAACTGATCGACGCGACGGCGATCGCACCTGGTTCGCTGGTGATGTTGCCAGAGATGTTTGAGACGGGGTTCAGCATGAACCCTGAACGCACCAAGCAATCCGAAGATCGCGAAGGCGAGGCATTGCTGCGACGATTGGCGGCAAAGTACGACGTCGCGATGATGGGTGGGGTCGTCAACGAGTACTCCGCCGGTGATGTCGCCAATGAGTGTGTCGCGTTTGCCCCGGACGGAAGGGAATTGGTTCGCTATCGCAAAATGCGACCGTTCTCGCTGTCTGGCGAAGCCGACCACTACGGTGCTGGCACGCAGTACCGCCTCTTTGAATGGCAAGGGGTCAAGATCGCACCGTTCGTCTGCTATGACCTTCGCTTTCCCGAATTGTTTCGTGCCGCGGTCAAGGATGGCGCCGAATTGATCACATTGATCGCTTGTTGGCCGGCGAAGCGATCTGAACATTGGGTTCGGTTGATGCAAGCGAGGGCGATTGAAAACCTGGCTTACGTGGTGGGGGTCAATCGCTGCGGCGAGGAACCCAGCTTGAAGTTCGATGGTCGATCGAGCGCGTTCGATCACTTGGGAAACTGCTTATTCGAAGCTAGCGACCAAGTTCAGGCATTGAAAACCGAATTGGACTTTGGTGAATTGCGTCGATGGCGGGAAAAGTTCCCCGCGCTTCGCGATCTAAAAGCGAATGCAGACCTATAATCGGTCGCTTGATTTCACGTTTGTTCCTAGCCCCTTATTGCCATGTTGCTCGCAGAACCACCCAACACCGATTACGACTTGCGATTCACGGTGCTAGGGTTTCCGGTGCGGATCGCGGTCACATTTTGGCTCGGTGCGGTCGTTTTTGGATACGAATTGGCGCGGTTCGCGTCTGAAGTGATCTTTCGTGGTGAAATCGGCGTGGCGCCCTTGCTGATCGGCTGGGCGGGATGCTTGTTGCTGTCGATTTTGATCCACGAACTTGGGCACGCGCTGGCGTTCCGATACTACGGCATCGAGTCCTCGATCGTGTTGTATCACTTTGGCGGCTTGGCCATTCCGTCTGGGGCATCGTTTTCAAGTTATGCGGCACCTCGGATGGATGAAAAACGCGACTTAATCATCGCCTCAGCGGGGCCTGCGTTGCAGTTGCTTTCCGCGTTCGTCGTCATCTTGTTGGTGAAGCTCGCCGGTTACCAAGTGTTCGCGTTTCACCTGATGCCATCGTTCTTGGCTGGTTTGCCATGGGTGACCGAAGGCGACATGTTGGATAATCGAGGACTGCTGTCGTTGATTACGTTCTACATCCTGCCGAGTGTGTTGTGGGCGCTGTTGAACTTGGTCCCAGTGTATCCACTCGATGGTGGTCGAATTGCACGAAGCTTGATCGTGCTCAATGGCGGTACGGTCCTTCAATCGCTGTGGGTTAGTGTGATCGCAAGTGCCGGGCTAGCGATTTACGCGTTGCAGAATGGACAAACGATGATGGCGATCTTCTTTGGAATGTTTGCCTTCAGCAACTACCAAATGATGACACCAATGAACAACGGATGGCGTTAGCGCGCATCGTTGTGGTCATCAATCGAAGGCAAAGTCGCTTGCATGGCAAAAAAAAACGAAAAAGTTTTGTGGCGTTCAACGAGTGAATTTTGAACGCGTCCATGCGTTGCAACAATGATTCAATTCGGTACGAACAACGATCGACAACAAGTCATGATCGATCAAGCGATCAAGCGAAGACGGCGACATCAGCATCGCCTGCCGATGCGCACAACACATTGATATACCGATAGTTACGATAACACCTTCGATGACCAATCGATCGCAACATGATCGCGTGATGTTGCGTTGCTTGTTCGGCAACGCCTGCGATGCGACTGACGTCTGTCGTCGATCTATCGAAAGCGAACGCTTGCATGTTTGCATCCGCATAGCAGAACTGCTCTTTCTTGCAAGCATAAAATGTGCAAAAAGATGTTGCGGAATTTGTAGCAGCGCGTACAAATACCGCAGGTTTACGTCAAACAAAGTTGCTGGCCGGTTGGATGACCGATCTCAACTTTGTTTGACACTTACTAGCGTATGGTGAGCCGTGGCCGGTGACTTGATTGGCATTGTTCCTTTCAAGTCACAATGACTCACCATCGTGTTCCAATTCCGCGGAGGAATAACGTGGCCAAGAAGAAAGCAACGAAGAAGAAGGCTGTCAAGAAAAAGGCAACCAAGAAGAAGGCAACTAAAAAGTCGACCAAAAAGGTAGCTAAGAAGAAAGCGACCAAGAAGAAGTCGACCAAAAAGAAAGCGTCGAAGAAAAAAGCGACCAAAAAGAAGGCAACTAAAAAGAAAGCCACCAAGAAAAAAGCAACCAAGAAAAAGGCTGCTAAGAAGCGTCGCTAGTCCTTCTTCCTTCGGCGGCTCTTCCCGTCGAGCTGATTCATCTTGGCCACTCGGAGGTTCACTTCCGAGTGGTTTTTTCATGCGCGGTGAGCGTCTAACGCCCGGATGTGTGTGTTCCACGCTGTCGAGAACGCAGGTGCGTTTCGAGCCTCGCTTTAGGTCCAGCCCCATGGCGTTTGCCGCGTCGTCGCTCCACGGCAACCGTGGCCAACGCCATCCGGCTGATGCAGAGCTTGTGCGGGCCTAAAACACTAGCCTTGTGAGCTGGTGTTGGGCCATGCAAAGGCAAGCTAGGCTCACCCCCGTCGGCTGATGAGCCGAACCGGAGGACTCGGATACGACGAACCGCTACAGCGTCGGCAGGCTGGGCTTGGGGGGGGCGGTGATGTTGCGCGAAGCAATCGTGCGGACGAGCGACTGTGCGATTCGCTCGAAGGGCCGACGTGCCGTTTCGTTGTCACGAATCAGGGCCGGTAAGAGGCCGTCGTCACATGCCTTTCGCAGTTCGATATCGATCGGTAACCCGCCAAGGAACGGCACCTTCAGTTCCTCTGCTTTTTCGCGGGCGCCACCGGAACCAAAAATGTCGTAGGTCTTGCCGTTGTCCGGGCACAAGAACCCGCTCATGTTTTCGACGATGCCAAGGATGGGGATATTGACCTTCTTATACATCGCGATCGCTTTGACGGCGTCCAAAAGTGCGACTTCCTGTGGCGTGCAAACGACCACGCTTCCCGAAAGCGGAACGGCTTGCGACAGCGTGAGGGCGACGTCACCGGTGCCGGGGGGCATGTCGATGATCAAATAATCCAGTTCGCCCCAATCGGTCATACCGAGGAACTGGTTGATCGATCCGTGCAGCATCGGACCTCGCCAGATGACCGCTTGATCGGGTTCGACCAGAAAGCCCATCGACATCACGGGCATCGGCCGGCCTGCGGCATCATCACGCAACGTGATCGGTTCGATGCGTTTGTCTTCGCTCATTGCGGGTCGTCCGCCGAGCCCCAGCAAGTGCGGTAGGCTAGGGCCGTAGACATCGGCGTCCATCAACCCGACTTTGGATCCTAGATGACGCAGCGCGAGGGCGATCGAAGCGGCGACAGAGCTTTTGCCGACGCCACCTTTACCACTGCCAACCGCGATCACACTCTTGGCCCGCAACGCGGTTTGCCCGACACGGGCCGCCGGTCGTGGGTGCTCGTTGACCGAAACCTTGACGGCTTGACCAGGGTTGGATGCCACGACCTTGGATTCAATGGCGTCACAAACGTCCGCTTGAATCGGCATCGAGTGCGACGATAGGCCAATCTCTATGGCGATGTTATCGGGCTGAATTTCAATCGCCCCGATCTGGCCCATCGAACCCATCGGGCGACCGGTTTCAGGATCGGGGTGAGAATCGAGCAGTTGTCGGATCGAAGCTTCGTCGGTAGGCATAAAAACGCGTGGGGACAGAATGCAGCGGAGGTAAATGGCGTCCGAAAAGGCCACGCTACAGGGTAGGGGCAACCAGAAGAATCGAACAGTCCGGCAATCCGGAGCGATTGGGCCAGCCGTGCCGGGAAGGTTCCGGTGAGTGTTCGGCGCATAAAAAAAGCGGCCTGACAATCGAGTTGCCAGGCCGCTTTCGCGTATCACGTCTTGAGAGCTAGTGTTCAGGCCGAAACCTGAGAGCTACTTTCGCATGTTTCAGCGAACGTAGCGGGCACTCGCTTGAATGACGCGTCGCTTTTGTGTCACGCTCGCACTCGGATCAACGATCGGAGCGGGAGGCATTGGAGCTGCATCAGCAGGAGCAGCGGCGGGTGCCGGTGCAGGTGCTGCTGGGCTGACGTAAGCAGGTGCTCCGCATCCGCAGCCGCTGTCGCAGCCGAGTGCGTCGCAACCGCTGTCGCAGCACGATTTCTTCTTCAGGTTGCCGAACAGCTTGTGCAACAAGCCACCGCACTTTTTGGTGCTGCAGCAAGAGTCGCAACCGCTGTCGCATCCGCCCAGGTCGCATCCGCAAGGAGCGGGAGCGGCACAGGTGGGCTCTGCACATCCGCAAGGTGAAGCGATTTCGCATCCGCAAGCTGGTTCGCAGCAAGAGCTTTTCTTGCAGTTGAACAGGCCGGCGAGCAAACCTTTCTTCTTGCCACATCCGCAAGCGATTTCGGCACCGCAAGCAGGCTCAGCGGCGCAACCGCATGCCGGTGCTTCGCAGCCACAAGCGGGTTCAGCGGCACAGCCACAAACGGGTGCTTCGCATCCGCAAGCTGGCTCAGCAGCACAGCCGCATGCTGGGTCTGCGGCACAGCCGCAAGCGGGTGCTTCGCAACCACAAGCGGGCTCGAGGTCGCAGCAACCAGTGTCGCAAGCAGCGGTATCGCAGCAGCTTGATGTGCCACAGCGGCCCATCAATTTTTCAAGTAGGTCCATACCTTGCGTTTGGCTACATGCCGTCGTGCCAATCACAAGAGTCAAAGTCAACAGTGTCCGGATCATCGGAGCCACGTCTCCCTTCATTTACGCGGGTCGATTCGTGAAAAGCCGAGCGTGATGGCCGCCGACTTGCCGATCAGATGCGGTCGCTGGACGAAGTTGCCGGCGATCGCATCCGAAAAACACCCTTCGAGCACGGACGGCCTGCGGTGGGA
Source organism: Roseiconus lacunae (assembly GCF_008312935.1). Lineage (NCBI taxonomy): Bacteria > Pseudomonadati > Planctomycetota > Planctomycetia > Pirellulales > Pirellulaceae > Roseiconus > Roseiconus lacunae. Next base: position 192,609 of record NZ_VSZO01000001.1, read on the forward strand.
ATCACAGCCCGCCGACTTCGTTCAGCTCGATGGCATCGGTTGCGGTGGAACAACGTTTGCCAAAAAATGGCAAATCGAAGGTTGCACACAATCTCTGCTTTTCAACTCTCCGACGCGTCCTGTGCGTCGAAGTTTCTGGGTCGATCGTCAGCCGGCGTGATTGCAGGTCACAACCGGTCGCCAGCCGGGATCACTACACCTATCGGAAAGCCCCGGGCGGATAATCACTGTTAGGTGGCATTTTCGATTGCTTGGAAGACTTTGCCGGATAGAGAAACTCTCGTAGGTTTTCGCCTTGTTTGCGATACTCCGGTTGCTCGCGTGGAAGAATCGTCGCGAACCGTATAGACTACTGCGACGGCTCGATTTGACGGCCTCCGACGCAATCGGGTGCCCGAAACCGGCCGGTCAACTTTCTCCGCCGTACCCCCCAGGGTTCACCGTCAATTCTGCCCTAGCAGCCCATTCGCTCTGATTTCAAGCAGTTCCGGCGTCCCCGCTCCTGCTCTATCAACCGTTTTTTATCGCACTCACTTAGCACTGCCCTCATTCATCGCCTTCATGCTCGGCCCCGAAGTTGTTGATTTAACCGAACTCCCTGGCGTGGAATGCCCCTGTGGCGTCGCGCGACGGGCGTTTGCCGAACGAGAGGACTTCCCGGGAACCGTTCACTGGACACAAATTCAGTGCGACGCAAAGACGCACTACCATCGCGAACATACGGAAGTTTATGTGGTGCTGGAATGCGGCGAAGACGCGGCGATCGAGTTGAACGGGCGGCTGCACCCCGTTCGACCGATGACGTCGGTTTTGATTCCACCGGGAACCCGCCATCGGGCGGTCGGCGAGATGAACGTGATGATCGTCTGTTTGCCCAAGTTTGATCCCGAAGATGAGCACTTTGACTGAAACACGGTCCTGGCCGGCGAGAACACGATGACAATCCGCTCGCCGGGCAGCTAAACTACCCAAGCGGTTTGTCTCGTATGTTCGCGAGCATCCGTCCTGCCTTAACCCTCTCCCCAGTCTATCTGTCTGATAAAATCAATGAACTTGACACTTCGAGATCGCTGGCTCTGGTCGTTGGCGAGCCTACTGCTGATGCCATCAATGCTGCTCGGTCAGACCGCCGATTGGCCCTATTGGCGTGGTCCGAACATGGACGGCACCGCGGAAGTCACTGGGTTGCCCGATGATTGGGATCCCGATGGGGGCGAAGGCAGCAACGTCGTGTGGAAACGCGACGATTTGGGGGGGCCATGCACACCGATCGCGATGAACGGTCGGCTGTATAGCATCCAGCGATACCTCGCCGGCACCGCGCGTGAAGGCGAACGAGTCGTCTGCATCGATGCCGCCAGTGGCGAAACGATCTGGGAAAACAATTACAACGTCTGGCTGAGCGATGTTCCGGCCGAACGTGTGGGCTGGTCGAGCGTCGTCGGCGATCAAGAATCCGGCAACATCTATGTTCTCGGTGCCTGCGATATCTTCCTTTGTATCGACGGGGAATCCGGCGAGACGCTTTGGAAGGTTCCATTGCATGAGCAATTCGGGATGCTGAGCACCTACGGTGGTCGGACAAATTTCCCGATCGTCTACGAAGACTTGGTGATCATTAGCGGCATCATCATCAACTGGGGGGACTTCGCAAAGCCCAACCACCGGTTGCTGGCGATGAACAAGAATACTGGCGAGTTTGTTTGGTTTAGCGGGACACGGGACCTGCCTTATGACACTACATACTCGGCCCCCAGCTTGGTCACCGTCGATGGCCAACGCCAGCTGATCATGGGTTGCGGCGACGGGGCAGTTTGGGGATTTCAGCCTCGCACGGGAAAACCTCTCTGGAACTACCAGTTGTCGCGTCGTGGTCTGTTCGCAACACCGCTGGTCGTCGGCGACATGGTGTTCTGTGGGCACAGCGAAGAAAACGCTGACGATGCGAGCGTGATGGGGGCCGTCGCCGGATTAAAAATCTCCGGTCGCGGCGCCGACACGAAGGTTTCCGAAATGTGGAAGCAATTGGAAGTCGTCAGCGGTTACAGCGAACCGGTCTATGTCGACGGCAGGGTTTACTGGGTTGATGACCGCTGCAAAATGTGGGTCTTCGATGCCGAAACTGGCGAAGCAATTGTCGAGCGGAAAGCATTCGCCGGCAGCCGCCAACGATCAGCGTTGCTTTATGCCGACGGCAAAATTTATGTGACCACCGAGAACGGCCGTTGGGCTATCGTCGAACCGACCGAAGACGGGTTCGATGTGCTCAGCAAAGGACGCATCCGGGACACCGGCTTCGGTGCCTCGCCGATCGTTGCCGACGGACGGCTGTATTTCCAAAGCACGACGGCGCTGTACTGCGTCGCGTCGGGCGAAGGCAAGCAGACCCCACAGACCCTTGCCGGTGGCCTGAAGCCAGAGACTCCGGTCGAAGAAGACACCGAGATCGCTCAGGTTCAAATCGTTCCCTGTGAAGGCTTGATTCAACCCGGCGAGTCGATCGAATACACTGTCAACGTGTACAATACCAACGGTCAACAACTCGAAACCCCCGCCGATGTGAAATTTTCGGTGGTCGGTGACGGGGCCTCGATCGAAGGCAATAAGCTCACCGCGAGCAAAGATGCCGCCCACACCGGCGTCCAAATTACCGCCGAAGTCAACGGTCAAACGGGACATGCCCGCACACGGATCGTCCCGCCGTTGCCTTGGAAATTCACATTCGATGGGATGACCGACCCACCGCTTTCCTGGGTCGGTGCCCGGTACCGTCACGTGATTCGTGACATCGATGGATCGGCCGCCTTGACCAAGGTCAATACGATCCCCAAAGGCGCACGCAGCCGCGCATGGATGGGGCCGAGTGATCTGTCCGAGTACACCATTTCGGCCGACGTTCGCGGGTCACGCATGAACGCGCAGCTTCCCGACATCGGTTTGACCGCCCACGGTTACGTTTTGGACCTGATGGGGCAAAGTCAGCAATTGCAGATCCGCACATGGTCGGCCCAATTGCGGATGGCCGAGTCGGTTAAATTTCCATGGAAGGAAGATCAGTGGTATCGAATGAAGTTCCGTGTTGACCTGGAAAGCGAAGGCCCGGCGACCGTTGCTGTGCTACGCGGGAAGGTTTGGCCACGTGACGAGGATGAACCCAAAGAATGGACGGTGACCGCCCGTGACGAGTCGCCAAACCTGGCTTCTAGCCCCGGTTTGTACGGCAACGCGAAAGTCGCCGAACTGTATCTCGACAACATCGAAGTCGTCCCCAACGACGACAGCGAATAATAGCCTGATCATTTTCGAATGATCATCGATCCACGATCGAGTCAAGTGTGATCAATCCGCGGCACCGGAGTCGGTGCCGCGTTTGTGGCGTTTCCTGCCGACCGAGCTGCTCGGTCCCAAACGCTCCCACCTCCCTTAAAAAATCGGTCCATCGACCCCCATTATCGCAATGCGAAAAAACGAACTTTCAGCGTTCTCGATGATCGTCGCGGCGTTTGTCCTCGGCAGTATCACTGCCGCGGCAACAAGCGGATGCAAACCTCCCACCGCCGTCCCACGTGCCGCTTCGGATAATGCGACGGCGAACAATGCAACCTTTGCCGACGCCGCCGTCTCTGATAGCGATTCGAGCAACACGACCGGGGACAACGTGACCGCGGCTGTCGCAGTGGTTTCGGAAACACCGATCGCTGTGATCGAAGAACCTGTCGAAGCCAAACCCGAGTCGGCCGCAGAACCTGCCGCACCGGCTGCGAAAGAAATGACCGAACCGGTCGCCGCAAAGCCTGCGGAAACCACCGATGAAGCAAACAGCGAAACGGCGAGCGAAGAAATGAAGCCCGCGAAGGAGGCCGCCGAAGCTCCCGACGCCACGGTTGCCGCGAAGCCTAGCGAAGCCGTCGCGGCCGAGGAATCCTCGACCGCGCAAGCGGATGCCACGACGCTGGTCAAAGAAGAAACTTCTCCCGAAGAAGTCCTTGCCGCCGGTGGCGATTGGCCTCAGTGGGGTGGATCGCGATTCAAGAACAATGTCCCCGGCGTTACCGGCCTGCCTCAGGAATGGAACATCGGCAAATTCGATCGCCGCAGCGGTGAATGGGACAGCTCTAAAGCGACCAACATCGCTTGGTATGCAAACCTGGGCAGCCAAACGTATGGGAACCCCGTCGTTGCTGACGGCCGAGTTTATGTCGGGACCAACAATGGTGCCGGTCACCTGAAACGTTATCCGCCGCAGGTCGACCTCGGATGCCTCCTGGCGTTTTCAGAAAAAGACGGCTCGTTTCTATGGCAGCACAGCAGCGAAAAACTGATCACCGGACGCGTTCATGACTGGCCGCTTCAGGGCATCTGCTGTGCACCGCTAGTCGAGGGCAAGCGACTGTGGTTCGTGACCAACCGCGGCGAAGTTCGTTGCCTGGACACCGAAGGTTACTACGACGACGAAGACGACGGTCCTGTCACCGCAGAAACCGCCCGCGTGACCGACATCGCATTGTCATCTGACGCCGGAAAGGCCGCGATGGCCGGGCTGGGCGAAGGAAAGTTGGCCGATGCCGTCCTCGAAGCGTTGGAAAATGCGGGCGAGCCGGTCGAAGGTGATGCCAAGGTCGAAGTCGTCACCGACGGGTCGGCCTGGACCGTGACCGGCAACTTCAATGGCGTCGATCGAACACTGTCGGTCAAGAAAGCCGGTCCGAACGTCAGCTTTTTCAAGAAGCTTGGGGTTCACGACAAGCGTGATGCCGACACGATCTGGATCTACAACATGATGGACCAGTTGAACACCAGCCAGCACAACATGTGTTCGTGTAGCGTGACCAGCTATGGCGACTACTTGTTCGTTAACACCAGTAACGGTTTGGACGAATCGCACATCAATTTGCCGTCGCCCGACGCACCTACGTTCATCTGCTTGAACAAGAACACCGGCGAACTGTTGTGGCAAGATTCCTCACCGGGCACGAACATCCTACACGGTCAATGGTCTAGCCCCGCGGTGGCAGTCCTCGGTGGCGTTCCCCAAGTTCTGTTCGCCGGTGGCGACGGATGGATGTACAGCTTCAAAGCCGGCCCCGGCAAAGATGGCAAGGGCGAACTGCTGTGGAAATTTGACTGTAACCCCAAGGAGTCGAAGTGGATTCTCGGTGGTGAAGGTACGCGGAACAACATCATCGCGACTCCGGTTGTTTACAACGACCTCGTCTACGTCGCTGTCGGGCAAGACCCCGAACACGGCGAGGGCGAAGGGCACTTCTGGTGCATCGATCCGACCAAACGCGGAAACGTCTCACCACAACTGGCGATGAAAGTCGAAGGCGACGGACGCGTTGAGATTCCTCACAAGCGAATCCAAGCGGTCGAACCTGAAGAAGGCGAAATCGCGGTCGACAATCCCAATTCGGCCGTCGTTTGGCACTATTCGCTCTCGGACATCAACGATGACGGCGAGATCGACTTCGAAGAAGAAATGCACCGCACGATCGGTACCGCTGCGATCAAAGACGACTTGATCTACGTGGCCGACTTCTCCGGGCTGTTGCACTGCTTGGATGCTCGCGGCGAAAACGGCCAAGCGAAGGTCTACTTCACGTACGACATGTTGGCTCAAAGCTGGGGAAGTCCACTGATCGCCGACGGTCACGTTTATGTCGGTGACGAAGACGGTGATGTGGCGATCTTTCAATTCGGTTCGCAATACAACGAACCGATGGACGAGATCAACATGGGCAGCAGTGTTTACAGCACGCCGATCGCTGCCAATGGTCGCATCTATATCAGCACCAAAGACAAGTTGTTCGCCATCGAAGCGTCGGAAGAGTAATGACGAAGACGGTTGTCGACTGCGGAAACTGTGGTCCTGACTTTCACTCCATTCGTCAGTTCTTGACGTCCAATTTTGATGCGGTGGTCATCCAAACTCACAATGCGGATGACACCCTGAAGGTCCTGCGAAGTCGTCAAGTTGACTTGGTGACCGTGAACCGAAAATTGGATCGGGACTATACCGATGGCATCCATGTGGTGAAAATCATTAAGGCCGACGACGAAGTCGGTCATACACCTGTCATGTTGGTCACCAACTATGAAGAACACCAGCAGGCGGCCGTGGCTGCCGGTGGTGTTCTCGGTTTCGGCAAACTCGCGATGCGGGATCCCGAAACCGTTGAATTGCTCCAGCCTTATCTGGGATCATGAATAGCCCGTTTCGAAAAATGCTGTCCGCCAAAATCCATCGCGCGACCATCACCGGCGCCGATTTGGATTACGAAGGCAGCATCACGATCCCACCCGATCTGCTTGATGCTTCGGGAATCGTTCCGTATGAATCGGTATACGTCTGGAACGTCACCCGAGGGACTCGGTTGGAAACCTATGCGATCACCGGTGAACCGGGAACTCGAGATATCTGCGCCAATGGTGCCGCGGCCCACCTGATTCACCCCGGTGACAAAGTGATCATCGCCAGCTACGCGTTCGTTCCCGAAGAACAGGTCAAGACGCACCGTCCAAGGTTAGTGTTCGTTGACGACCAGAATCGTATCGCCCATTTGGGGCCCGAAGTTCCTGGCCCCAAACGCCGTCCCACCGAGGGGGAGTCTCCCCAAGGTGTCCAAGTCGGTGGCGGAACTGCCTGTTAGTTCTCCACGTGTGTTCACCGCGTGCGCGTGGCCATTTCAAAGTGCCCCGGTGAGCTGATGGCGCGTGAACGAAATGGATCGCCAAGTTGTACGCGATCGCCCGGCGGTCGATAGATTTCTACTCTGATCGAGTTTTTCTTGAACCAGCCATCGACCGTTTTGATTGTCGCCGTCGTGATCGGGCTATTGGCAGGGGGTCTGCTCGGGGCACAACCGAGCGTCAACGGCCTGTTGGGAAAGAGCGTTGCTCATCCGCTGCAAGCATCGTTGATTTCGTTCAGCTGCGGGACAGCGGTGCTGCTGGTGTTGACGTTGACAGTCGGCGGCGGCTTTCCTCCGCGATTTGTGGTGTCGCCATCGCAATTACCGTGGTGGGCCTGGACCGGCGGGGCGATCGGTGTGGTGATGGTTTCGACGTCTTTGTTTTTGGTTCCACGCGTCGGTTCGTTACCATGGTTTGCTGCGGTGATGACGGGGCAAACGATTGCGGCACTATTCTTAGACCACTACGGTTGGCTGGGGAATCCACGGTCGCCGGTATCACTGCTTCGGCTGATCGGTACGTTGCTGTTGATCCTCGGTGTGTTGGCGATCGTCGGTGCCAAGCAAATGGAACAAGATCAGTCGGCGACCAACGTCGAAACCAAGACCGACTCGTAGGTACAATCACGCTTCATGGCTGACCATCAATCTCCTTCCGATTCATCCGGCCTGCCTCGTGAGACGACGTCAGCTTCAGGGTCGGCCTCACTTGATGAGGTTTGGAATGCATTCGGAAGCCAACTGAGACGGCGTGCTAGGACTCGCTTACGGCAGTACGGATTGACCGGCCAAACCGAGTCGATGGACATCTGTAACGAAGTGATGGTGGACCTGGCCAGACGAAGCGACGCCGACCAACTGACCGCCGAAGACATTCTGAGTTATATCCTGCGGGCGATCGATAACGAGGTCGTCGATACCTTCCGAACACTCGCCCGCCATTGCCGAGACTTTCGCCGTAACGAATCGACACCGGTCGAAGACATCAAGTTGCGAACCGAACAAACGTCGCCTAGTCAAGTTGCCTTGCGCCGCGAAGTTGCCGATCGTGTCCGTTCAATTCTGGGGGAACAAGATGCCGTCGCAGTCGACATGATGCTCGAAAATCGCGACTGGAGCGAAATCGGAGAACGCCTAGGTGTCAAAGCGGACACCGCCCGTATGCGTGTCCGCAGGGCACTGCAACGTGTCCGCGATGAAATCGGCTTGCGGGAGTCTGAGTGATGTCCGGCAGTCCAACTCGTGACCATGATTCATCGATCGACCCTTTCGATGATAGCCGTGTGTCGATTGATGAGTTGGGCACTTGGCTGAAACGGATTCGTGCCGAAAACCCTACCGCGCCGCTCATCCAACTGCTCGACGGCTGTGAAGTTCATCGAGATTTGCTGGTCGACTTGGCCGCCCTCGACTTGATGCTCAGTTGGCGGCGTGGGCATCGGACTCCTACCGAAGACTATTTGAAGCAATTTCCCGAGCTCGCCCAATCAGAAAGCAGCGTGCTGGATCTGATCGATGCCGAAATGTGCATTTGCCGAGAGCTGAAGGTGTCCGTCGATATCGATCAATTGACCAAACGATTTCCTGACCTAGCAACCCCGATCCTGCAGCTCGCCTATTTAGATGGAGCCCCCATGAAAGGCAGCGGTATCGAAAGTAGCATTGCCGCAAGTAGTGATGTCCTCGGTTCGGCGGGAACGGCTAAGCCGGTGATCGAGCCGGCAGGCGCCTGCAACGATGGGAGCTCGTCCGCGAAGCCACCTAACATAGGTTCGAGCGAATTCGAGCTGCAGCGTGAATTGACGATCGCTGGTGTCGATCCCCTCGTCGGGCTGCAACTCGTCGGGCCGCAGGAAGATAACGAGTCCCCGGCACCGCGAGAGGATTCGATCGATGTCCCACTACCGATCAAGCCGCCCGATTGGATGATCGGTGCGAAATGTATCGCGACCACCCTTGGGCCGTTGGGGCGAAGCTGGCTTGTTAAAGGGCGCGATGCCGACCGCGGTGATGTGGTCGTGATGAAAGTCATCCCCTTTCCTCAAACTGCCGATCAAACACAGAAGACGCGCATTTTGGATCTCTGTGAACAAGCGAGCAATGTTTCGCACCCTTGTTGGGTGCCTCCTCGAATCGCCGCGATGAACCGTTCTCACTTGGCAGTCATTCGGCCATGGGTGTTCGGTACTCCGCTATCGGATCACAATTCCGAGCGGAATCGAACTGCCGATGAAAGACTCGCCCTTGCGGTACGAGCGGCGTTTGCGATCGCCGCGGCCCATCGATCCGGAGCCACACACGGTTCGGTTCGGCAATCTAATATGGTGCTCGGACATGATCATGAAGTCCGGCTGATCGACGTTGGCAGTAGTCTTCGTGGTTGGGATCGCTATTTCCAGCATTGGCACAATGACTTATCACGATCGCTTGCCTTCCGTATCAGTTCCGATACTCAGGCACTGGCTCGCTGGATCACCGGCGGATTAGTCGCGAGTGGTCGGTCGGCATGGGTCGAACCGCTTTGCGTTGATCTTGAATGGTCCGACGCGGAAACTTCCGCCGTGATCGGTGAACGCCTGCAGGCGATGTTAGACCGACCACCTCGCGAGAAAAACAAGTGGTGGGGGCGCCGTTGATCGATCATCTGCTCAATGCGACTGCAACTCGATTCTTGCTTGACGCAGCAGATCAAGTTCGACCGCTCGGTGGATGTCCGCAGGGATTAAAGAGTTGAGTGGAACTTCGTGGACGCTTCCCAAGGTATGCCTTAACCGAAGGGTGGTCTGATCCTTGACCTCAATAAACTCCGCCACCAACTGGTCCCCAGTTTGATTGTCGGTCCATATGGGAAGTGTGGGTCTCGGTTGGTTTGCCAAATCGGATTCGATGGCCGATTGAATTGACCGGTCTTCGCTCAAGTCGTCGAGCAAGGCTTCTTGTGCCGCCCGGCTCCCCAGCGCCCCCCACAAACCATAAGGACTTTCTGAACCTGGTGTCGTGTAATCTTCACCATGGGCGACACCTGGTTGATGAAGGTCACCGCAATCGATGTCATCGGTGACGAAAAGTGTTGCCCCATCACAGAAGACCACGTGGATGCCCCCGGCATGCAAACTGTTTGCGCTAACGACAGGATCGGTTGGCCCAAACGTCGACGTGCATGAAGGCGAATTTGGTGGAAGAACCGTTTGAAATCCTGTCAGCAGTGGCCATCCATCGCACCAGCGAGCCCCACGACCGAATTTCCAGAACTGTCGATCTTCCTTTGTGATGGTTTCCAGGCATCGCGAGGGTTGCTTGCTCAGTCCCTCGACATTACGAATGATTTCGCTTTGCCCTTCGACACGACGCAAGCTAGCGATGGTTTCCGAATACAGAATTGTGTTCGAAAGCCCATCGGTGCAGTCTCGTTGTCGCACGCCTTTGCCGGTCATAAACATCCCACGATTGGCCGCCAGACGACGATCGTTCAGCTCACGAAGCAGCGAATTAGATGGATCGAGCACTTCTCCTTGCATTGTGGTGCCATCGCCAAAGCTGGCAACGTAGCTCGTCAAGGTTAGTTTGGCGGTGGGGACTCGTAGCGAAGAAATGATCGGTGCATCGTTCACCGAGATCTTGGCCGACGCCGGACAGAGCAACATGGATGGCGCCATCGCCCAAGGGGGATACAGTTCCGGGTTGTAGGTAGGGGTTGGTCCCATCGCTGGAAACACACGGCCTTGCGGTGATTGGTAGGGTTTCGCGATCTGTTCCCAAGTCGATTGTTCGTCCAGAAACGGTAACAAACCGACCAGCGATCCCAGTCGGCCTTGGTTACTCCGCGCGGGGTCCTTACCAGACCATGTCCCACCGGTCCCGGGAGGAAGTTGTTTGAAGGCGTCTCCATAGTTTTGACACGCCAGGGCGATTTGTCTGAGGTTTGTCGCGCAACGCGCCGCTCGCGCACTTCCACGTTGTTCGAGCAATTGCCCCGGGAGGATTGTCAGAAATATGAGTCCACCAATAAGAACCATCAGCACATTGACAAGACGACTTGGTTCTTGATTCATGATTGAATTGGCCGATGAGGATCGAATCGAATGTAGAAGTCGCGTCTCATTTCATCAATGGTCTGCGAGCAAGCAGTCACGGCGGTTCGGCCCGTAGCGAAAGCCACCGAAATTCTCCGTGAGTTCTGCTACCGCCAAATCAAGTTCACGACTCTCCATCCGCGACTGAGATATACCAAGCTCCTTTGAGGTACATCATGGATAATGGCGTTTGGCTATCTTGAGTCGCAGATTTGATTTCGGCGGAAAACCCTTGCGCCGTGCGATCTTGATCGGTCACTTCGATGCGGTAGTCACCGTTGTCGATTGATCGGATCGCGTCTTCGAAAATTTGAATCAAATCACCGCGTCGGGCGGAGACCCGCGCGAGAATCTGTTCACGTTGTTCGGCCGTGGTCAAATTTGGGTGGTAGTACCGTTGAACGAACGCGTTGAACTTTCGGTCTTCGAGCAAACTGACCGCTGCCTGAATTTGATCGGGAAGTTCATCGACCGCCCGTTTCCAATCACCACGCTTGTCTGCCACGATTCGATAAGCGTCTTGAGAGCTAAAGTCGGCCAACGTCAGATTCATCGTTTGGCCTTTGGGCGTCTTCAAGACGACGTCGCCTTCGTCGCTACAGGAGACGATCCAGCCGGTCACCTTTGCTGGCGATCCATCTTTGGTCTTCGTAGCAAGATTCCAATCCCGTGGCGGCGGTGTTTGAGGGGTGGTCGAAGGATTGGTGGGTGAATCGATAGCCTTCGGCGGGGCAGTTTGCGACGGCGTCGCTTCTATCGCTGGAGTCGCCACATTGTTCGAGGGCGTCATCTCCTTTGCCTGGCCTGGTTTCAGGATTGCCGGCGGAGCAGGATTCGGGCTTGGAGTCGGCTTCGGTTTGGTTGGCGTGATCAATGGATTACGAGTCGCTTCCGTCGGTGTGATCGGATTCGGTTGGTTGGGATCGATGACGGCTTCGACCTGGTCACGCGAGATCTTTTCTCGCATGCTACGTGTCCCCATTGCACCCCATACGCCGTAAGGACTCTGGCTTCCTGGTGGCAATAACTTGGCCCCACCGGTTTGTTGGGGCGGTGGGCCAACGCTAGGACTACTGGGATCACCGTGGTCGATTGTCGAGGCGACGAAACGAACTTGGGCATCAGAGAAAGCGACATGAACACCGTCGCCGTGGTGGCTCGACGCCGACATGACACTGGTGTGTTCCCCCAGCGATGACGTGGCAGAAGGGGATCCGGGCGACAAAATCGTCTGAAAGCCCGCCGAACGTAGTCGTCCGTCGCACCAAACCGAGTCGCGACCGTTGGACCATCGTTGATCGTCGGAGAAGTCGCCGAGTGCGAGCGATGGGTTCTCCGCCAATCCAGCGATATCCTTCGCTACCGTAAGCCCCGCGATTCTTGCCTCGGCGAAAAGCAGTGTGTTGGATGTTCCGTCGATAATGTCACGGATGCGGATTTTTCTCTCCCGCGCAAAGACTCCGCGATGCGTTGCCAATGTCGTTGTAATCTTGCGGAAATCCGATTCAAAGTAGCCACACAGGTCGCCTGCCAAGTAAATCGCATCACCATAATTAAGCACATAGCTGCAGGCTTGTGATCGCGTCTGGTGGTCAAGATCATCGGGGCAGGCCAACGCAGTGGGGCGTTTCGCCCAAGGCGTGTATCGCTGTGGATCGAAACGCGGATGAGGTCCCATCGGTGGAAATGAAAGGCCACCCTTGTCAAAGGGATTCGAGATTTGTTCCCAAGCTTTTTGCTCGTCATAAAACGGCAACAAAGCGACCCAAGCACTGAGCGATAGATGGTTGCCACGGCTTGGTTTTTCACCCCCGGCGCCAGTACCACCGGCTCCCATCGGAAATTGCTTGTAACTGGCATGATAGTTCAGTGTCGCCAGTGCAAGCTGCTTCAAATTGTTTTGACACTGAATCGCGCGGGCGTGAAGTCGCCGACGAAGCGTCTTGACGGAAAGCACCGACAGCAAGACGAAAGCGGCAATCGCCAAAAGCAACCAATCGGTCCCACGAGTGGTATTAATGCAAGCAGTGCGTCGCACGATCGGGTCCCCCGGTATGACAAGACAGCATTCCGTCGATCCCGATTCCAATTGGGCGGACGGAGATGCATGGGATCCACTCACCTGCCCCATGCATGACCGCTCAATCTTAGCAAAGTCAGCGCGGTCTTGGCAAAGGTCATTTGATGACGAGCAGCGTCTCCTGATACTACATGGTCAATCGATCGCGGAGGGGGTGTTCGATCAGTATTCGATCGCTTCGAATTCAGGATTGTGATCAAAGTAGCGTTTGCGTTTAATCACGTCAGCGACTTTCTCTGGAACCATCTTCTCCCAACTCATATCGCCTTGCTTTATTTTCTTGAGCACTTCTCGCGATCGGATTCGCAGGCAATCGGGGTTGTGATCCTCGACGTCTTGAATACATCCTCGGTCTCGGAGGTAACCAAACAGTTGTTTTAACTGTGGATCGACTTGAAGATTATTGCAAGTGATCAGTTCCCCCGAATCAGAGGACAGCATCGGATAACAATAAATCTTCAAATCGTTCTTAAACAGTTTTCCGAACGCTTCCAGGATTCCGCCGTCAAGGCTGGCGTAGTATTGCTCGTCGAACAGTTCTTGAACGCTGCCTGATCCCATCGTGATCGCGATCGGTTCTTTGGTTAGTGATGAGAGATACGCGGCAAGGCGGAAGTAGCGGAAATAATCAGAAATCAGAACGGGCATCCCGCAAGCTGACATCACATCGGCGCGGGCCAGGAAATCGTTTAGATCGATCTCGCCTCCAGCTTTCAAGTTATTCATCGTCAGTTCCATGACCTGGGCGACTTCTTTCCCGGCGACGCTCGGCAATTTAGAAAATTTCTCGTTCGCACAACGGAGCATGTCTAAGTTGACGTTACAGACTGGGCGAAAGCTTCCTCGTTCGACCAGAATCGCTTTGCGGTAAAAATACTCTGATGGTTGCAACACGGTGCCATCGGCGGCGAACATCGCCGCGCCACTGAGCCCCAACTCGACCAGTCGCAAACTCATCAGGCGGTTGTCGACGTGACGGAATGCAATTCCGGAAAACTCGATCATGTCGATTTCGATTCGCGATGTTGACAATTCATCGAGCAACGACGCAACCAAAAGTTCCGGTTCGTGGTGCAGCGCGAAGGCACCATGAATTAAGTTCACACCGACGATGCCTAGTGCTTCTTGCTGCAGTGCGGCTTCGTCGTCGAGCATTTTGACGTGCAAAATGATCTGGCTGTCTTCGTCTTGTGGGTGTGCCTGGAACTTGATGCCGATCCAACCATGGCAGGCATTAGTGCCATGGAAATTTCGAGCCGAAACGGTGTTGGCGAAAGTGAAGAACGTTGTCGTATCGCCACGTTGCTCCTTCAAGCGATCGATGTTCAGCTTGTGTTCGTAGTCCAGCATTGCTTCCAGGCGTTCACGGCAAACGTAGCGTGACGCTCGTCCATAAATTGCGTCGCTCACTTTCATGTCATAGGCGGACATGCTTTTGGCGATCGTTCCCGCGGCACCACCGACACGGAAGAACCAGCGAACCACTTCTTGTCCGGCACCGATTTCGGCAAACGTGCCGTATCGACGAGGATCGAGATTGACCTCGAGAGCTTTCTGGTGGGTGTCCAGAGTTTCCAGGGGCTTTTGCTGTAGCGATTTGCGAATCATCGATCGAACGCCTCTTCCGTTGCTGAGCTGGCTGCATAAATCTGAGAGAAAATGGCAAGACGTCCGAACCTAGCTCGCCCCCTAACGCAATCAAATCGACACGACATCGGATGGCGACAAATGCATCCAATTAAGGACAAACCGTCATTTTTTCTGAATGACGGTTTTCCCAAAGGGGTCTCGCGTGGTGCCGCTACCTATCGGCATTCACCGATCTGCATCCACATGTGAATGTGCAGGCCCGTGTTGCCGCTCGCGGTCATCCCACAACCACATGCGCTCGCCGCGCAGCAGATGCCCCAATACGATCCGGCACAGATTTCGCTCGTGCTGACGATGGCCGATGTGACCGAACTGGCTCGATCACTGATTCAGCTGCTCATCGATTACCTCACGACTTTGGCGAGTGCCCAACGCACCGAAAAGACCGTAGGGGCTGCCAGCTCCGGGGGCACGATCTTCCGTCCCGTTTAGCGTCACCGTTCCCTTGCTTAGGTCACCACAATCGACGGAATCGGTCATGAAGATACAACCACCGTCGGCCATCAGCACATGTATTCCACCCTGGTGTCGACTGGCCGACGGAAGAATTCCAATCGATTCATCGTCGCCACCGAGACAGAGTTCACGGTTCGGCGGCAGGATGGTGTTGAATCCCGTATACAACGCCGCCCCGTCCGCCCATCGATAGCCACGGCGGCGATTCGGCGGTCCGAACCGTTGATGCGAATCTTTCCCGACATCGATCCAAAACTTCGGGCGTTCGGGGTCGCGTTGGTCTTCACAATGTATTGGCTGATCGATGACAGCGTGCATCGCATTATGAAGTGACGCGGCTCCGCGTACATCGCCATCACCAAGATCTGTGATGATCTCTCCCAGCATGATCGTATTGCTCAATCCGTCCAAAATTTCACGAAATCGAATCGCTCGACGAGGAACGAAGACACCGCGACCGGTTGCGTCAACGTCCTCGGCCGGGCGTTCGATCCATCCCGCAGTCGACTCGTCCCAATACGCTGATCCCGTGTCTAGGTTTTCGATCGCATCACCTAGACAAGCAGCATAGTTGACGCGTCCCATTGCCGGATTTCCGGATCCAACATCCGACGGACAACGCAATGCAGGAACTTCGGTTGTCCACGGAACATAAGATTGCGTCCACGGTGGCGGTCCCATCGGAACGAAGGCATCCCCCTTAGAGATAGATTCGTACAACGCTTGCTGTTCCAAGAACGGTAGCAGGCCAACGAACAGACTTAGCCTTCGTCCGTTGTGGTCGCGATCCCCAGGATTGTTTCTCCCTACTGCAGAAGTTCCGCCCATTTGAATCGGTAGCTGTTTGAACTCGGAATGATAATTATGCAGGGCCAATCCGATCTGACGCAGGTTGTTTGAGCAACTCATCCGCCGAGCAGCTTCGCGCGAGGTTCGAACCCCGGGGAGCAACAATCCGATGACCAGACCGATCGCGGCGAGAACGACCAACAGTTGTACGATCGTTAATCCACGCGCCGCCTGAGGACGCACCGCCACTCGATCGCCCCCAGCTGCCGAAGACCGATTCCCCGGGCGACATCGACTGACTCGCCAACACTCGTAAATCCCAATCGGGATCATCCAGCTCGCCCATGCGTTGATGCGGTAGGTCCACTCCGATTCGGTCCCACTAACGATCGTGATCCCCGCGATTATCCTTAGCAATAACGGCGACCAAAGGAGCAGATAGCAACGCATCGCCCACGTTTGATGTCGATCAAACTTTCCGGCGATGGCTTCTTTCGACGCAAGCAAAATTGTCCAACCGGTCAATACTGATTGAGTCATGAATCCAATCTCTGAGATCAAACCGCCATACGCTTGACGACTCATTAACAATCCTGATGGCACGACGCCAAACAAAACAACAACGAGTTGAAGTCGACCGAGGCGTCGATGGAGCGTTCCGGCCACTCGCCGTGTGATCAGTAGTGTGCCGACGATTAAGGCTAGCGGGGCGACCAGTAAATGCAGATAGAATGCCAGTACATAAACCCCATGAAAGGTATAGCGACGACCGGCGAGAAACGGTGAGGAATCAAAGTCGGCGGGAAAGTACCAGCGATACTGATAGAGGATCAGCAAGAAGACTTTCAATGACAACAGACCAACGGCCAGCTTAATTAGCCGATTCGAATTCGATCCATCCACCATCGAACATTCCCCGCGTTGAAAGTCGAACAATCATGAATCGCAACAAAGGTTACGTAGGTCGGTGATAGATCGTTCATTTAGGAGAACTTGCTATACCATTCTTTTGATGTCGGCGGTGAAGGTGGGGTAGGCAAATGGCATCGCCTTGAGTTCCTTCGCTGGGATCTGATGACGGATAGCCAAGGCAAACAAATTGACCTGATCTTCGCTCCCGACGCCCAGCAAGTGTGCTCCGACGATCAACCCAGATGATTTTTCGACCAATATTTTGTAGCCCGCACAGGTCAACCCAGCTTTTCGAACACTTCCCCAAGTCGACGTATCTTTGGTGTGGATGTCGAACTCAATTCCCCGCTCGCTTGCTTCCTCTTCGGTCATGCCGACCGTTGCGATCGGCGGGCAAGTGAAGGCGACTGCGGCGATCCCTCGATAGTTCGCTCGATGAGTGGGCTGGTCCGCGAATACATTTTTACCGATCACGTAGGCATCTTCGTTGGCGATTGGCGTCAACATCGGCGCCCCATTGTTCGCGCAGTCCCCACCGGCGAACACTCCGTCATGGCTGGTCGAACGCAAAGATGAATCGACCGCGATTCCGCGTTTCGTGAACTTGATCTCAGCCGCAGATAAATTCAATCGATCAAGGTTGGGAATTCGTCCGGCGCCATGGACGACTAGGTCGACTTCGATGGGCTGGTTGTTTTTGAAGTGGACTAAAAAGCTGTTTCCGCTTTGCTTCTTGATCGCTTGAATCTTGCATTCGGTCCGAAAACGAATTCCTTTCTGTTTTGACCACGCGACCAACTGATCGACCATGTCGTGGTCGAATCCTGACAACAATCGATCGCCCTGCTCAACGATGGTCACATCCGATCCATAACTGCGGGCGACATGCCCGAACTCCATCGAAATGTAGCCACCGCCAACGAACAGGACTCGTCGCGGCAGGTGTGTCTGTTCGAGAAACTCATCGCTGTTGATGATCCATCCACTTCCCGGAAATGAAAGCGGTCGAGGGGCCGCACCGACGCAGATCGCAAACCGCTTCGCGTGAATCCGTCGTGCCGGATCTACGGACGCGGGGTCGTTTTTGGATGGGTGGACTTCCACCGTCTGTCGGTCGACAAACGATGCTTGGCCATGAAATGTGGCGACGCCTTGATCGTTAAGTTTCTCTTCGGTGTGCTTGGCGACCGGTTCGGTGAATTGGCGTTTGTAACTGAGTAGTTCCTGCCAGTTTAGCTCAAGCTTTTGATGTTCGAATCGCTTGCCTTCATCGAAGCTGATCTGGTCGAATAACAGTGCAGCGTTGGTGAATACCTTCTTTGGATTACACCCTCGCAGTGCACATGTCCCGCCGAATTCACGGTTTTCTACCAAAGCTACTGAACGCTTTGATTGCACGGCCTCCCGCGCGATCGTTTTTGCGGCCGGACCACTACCGATCACGATTAGGTCGAACTGTGATTTGGTGCGTTCTTGATACGGTGACGTAAACGTTGTCGCTGCGTTCATCGGTAGCATCGATCCCTGGAAAAGAATGGCGTCGACGTGTTCACCGTAAGGGTACCACTTCGACCGAGTCAAAACGGGTCAGGGGAGAGCAATTCAGAGACCGTTCGTGATGGAAATCGACTAACGCTCGTTAGTCTGCTTTGGTTCCACGACTCGAAATCGATTGTTACGGTACTCGCAGTCTTTTTTTCCGCTAAATCGTACTTGCGTTGCTTGTTGATTTTGGGCGGTAAATAAGCAGCTTGTCACTTGTGCAAACGTGGTCGATTCCAATCCAATACCGACTCGGTCGATCGCGGCAAAGGTGCAACCGGTGATATTTGCACCATCACAGTTGCGAAGCGTCAAATCTGCTTCTTGTTTCGTCGCTCCGCCGAAGTGTTCCGAAGCAATCGTGACGTCGTCACAATATTCAAGGATAACGCCCAGCTTTGCCGATGCGCCGTCACCGTAGTGATAACGTGGGTTTCGATCGTAGAGGTTTCCGTTGAAGACAACTTGGCCACAATGCTTTGCAACTACGTTTGCCGTGTAGCCTTTCCATAACGTATTGCCTGTGATGGTGATTCCCCGGACATGCGACAAGTCGAGGTTGGTCTGGACATCTGAAAGGATGTTGTCCGCGATCGTGATATTTCCGGTCCGGCGTTCGTCGGTAAAGTCACGGGGATTTGACAGTCCGTTGATTCGAACGTTAGCCGACCCAGGGGCGTCATGGGTGTGCTGGATCGTGCAGCCGACAATCGCAACTTCGCCGACCGATGAATCGGTCGAGTCCAGCCAGACGTTCGCGGTCGGTGACGCATCAGAATCTCCCATGTTGCCTTCGATATCGCACCCGGTAATCTGCAGGTTGCGAATTTCGCTGCCTTTGGCGACCACGCCACCACCGGCGTTGTAGCTGATGTGGCAATTGCAGATGTTGATCTGATGCAAGTTGACGTGATCAAGAAAGACGCCAACACCGTGATTTTCATATAGATGACATTCCGACAGCGTTGTATTGCGATTTCGGTTGACCAATCGGATCGCGTCCTTCGCTTTGCGTACGACAACACGTGTAAGCGTCAACTGCATGGTGCCGTCCGCCTCGATACCCGAAGCGTCCGGATGGGCGCCGATGATTTCGATCGCATCGACCATCGGCGTACGTTCATTTTCCCAAACGTTGGGTTGAACCGTGCCAGGGTTCGCCGTTCCTCGGTGGGTCCCAACGAATCGGAAGGCCGGGCCTGGTCCTTCCATACGAAATTGGGCGACGCCATCACCGGACAAACTGGTCCAACCGACTTTCGCCATGTCAATTTCAATCGTTCGTGTCAGTCGATACACGCCACGGCGAAAGCGAATCGCACCTCCGTTTTCTTTGATCAGTTTTTCGATCGCGGCGGTGTCGTCGACTTTTCCGTCGCCGACGAGACTTTCGGGAGACACTTCGTCGGCAACAACCTCGCGTCCGGGGAAATAAAACGAACAGCTGATGAATAATAAAAAGGAAACAAAGCCGATAAGCTTGATCTGTCGGTCCATGTCAATCACGCGGCCTCGTTTTACGTTGCTTCAGCTCAAATTAGTTTCTTTCAAGTCATTCGGCGTCGCCGTAATAGGAAACCGCCGGTCAACGATGATAGCAGGATCACCGCTGACGGTTCGGGGATCGCGACGGCTGCCCCTGAGAGGACGCGAAAGTTGCTAAACGCGGCTTCCGACTGACCACCTTGCCAGCTCTGAAGAATCGACTGTTGATCGCTTCGCATAAAGAACGAAACCATCAGATTGTCGCCGTTCCATTGTTGTTGAAGGCTGGAAAACGTGGTTGAGTCGTCGGCCATCGTGGCACCTTTCGTCGTGGCCGCACCGACGGTGATGTCTCCGTTAGGGGCATGAAAAGAAACGAACAGCGTGCCCGATAGCTCGGAAGGTGTGCCAAGAAGCATGGCGTTTTGATTGACATCGTTCACCCGCGCCGCCCCCGCATAAGTTAACAGCGGTATCCCAGAGTTTGCGACCAAGCCGATCCCCGCAGAATTCTCTCCCGCTGCATCTTCGCCGATGCCAAACCCCAGTCCCAGCAGCCCACTTGGGTTCCCGGCAAAGGACCAATCATAGTCAATGGCCAACGCAAAACTGTCCGTGGGCCGAAAGTAGTGTCCCGTCATCGAACTGGCGACGGTCGAACCATTGACCGAAGCGAAGCCGATGTCGATTCCGGCGGCGATGGGCTGATCGAGCGCAAACAGGTTCGCCGTCGTAGGACTGGCCGCGACGCTGAATCCAGGATCGACCGGATCGGCAATCGGTTGCCAGGTTAAAAAATTGGTGACGTCGGCGTCGGCCTTGGATGGATCGATCCCGGCAATGACAGTCAGGCAAAAAACTGACAAGAGGATTTGGCGAAGACTCATTGGGGGTCGCAACATCGCAAGAAAACACCGTGGAAGAAACTCATGTTGATCAAGACAGGATATCAATCGGCCCCGTCTGATTCAGCAGATTTTAAGATGGTTTTCGGCAATGACTTTCGTGGAGCACCGGTTTTCTAGAAAAGGCGATTGATTCTTCGTCGACGACCTGCAAGCGACCGTCTCGATAGCTAAAACAATGGCCCTGCCGATCGAAGTGTCGCTCGCTTCGGCGACACACCGATGCCCCTCCCGCTAAGAGCCCGCGAGTATGAAGAAATACATTGCCGAATTCGTCGGTACATTCATTTTGATTTTTGTCGGTACCGGTTCGGTGATCGTCAATTCGGTCACCGACGGTGACGTCTCACTGGTCGGCATCGCGATGGCATGGGGGTTAGTCGTTTCGGCGATGATCTATGCGATCGGTGATCTTTCGGGGGCACACATCAACCCTGCCGTGACAATCGCCTTTTGGGTGGGTAAACGATTCGAAGGCCGTAAGGTTGTGCCGTATATCGTGGCGCAGTGCGCGGGGGCAATCGCGGCAAGCCTGTTGTTACGATTCCTCTATCCTGATCAAGAAAGCTTGGGAGCCACACTGCCCGACGGGACGGTGATGCAGTCGTTCGTATTGGAAATCATGCTGACGCTGATGTTGATGTTCGTTGTCTTGAACGTGACCGTCGGCGCCAAAGAGAAAGGTATCACGGCAGGGTTAGCGATCGGCGGGGTGATTTCATTCGAAGTCCTTTGCGGTGGTCCGATCAGTGGCGCCTCGATGAATCCGGCACGGTCCCTCGCCCCCGCACTCGTTGGCGGTCAAATGCAGCACCTATGGGTATACTTGGTCGCGCCGGTGATCGGTTCCGTCGCAGCGGTTCCGATCAGTCATTACCTGCACTCCGAGCGTGAGCAAACGCCGGAAGCCGAATGATCCAATTCGCAGGTCGGGCGGATGGTACTTCGGATTGACGACCGCTCTATTTCATCCTTTCCCAACCGAGCGTTAGTTTTGTCGCGGAACCTCAATGACGCCGCTGGCATTGTCGGCTTACGAATTAGAATGCTTCGGTTTTCAGACAGGTTCTTAATCGCGGCCGGGGCTTGATCGCCGAATTGAAGAACTGAATGATCTGTTAAAACACCGCGCTCGTCACTGAAAATAACTCAATGGTTGATCCTATCGCCCCCATCGCCCCCATCGCCCGGCGGAGGTGATGGTAGGTTGCGATCGACCGCTTCGGAATCCCAGGTATGAATGAACTGAAGTCCAAGGAAATCGATCGATTGGTCCGCAGCGCGATCGATGCCCGGGACCAAGCGTATGCCCCCCACAGTCATTTTTATGTTGGAGCTGCGTTGTGGATTCCCGACGGTGAAATCGTCTTGGGGTGCAACGTAGAAAACGCCAGCTACTCGCTTTCGATCTGTGCCGAGCGGGTCGCGACATCGACGGCGGTCATGAAGGGCTATCGCGAATTCAAGGCGATCGCGATTGCCAGTGTCGGAGGGGTCAGCCCTTGCGGGGCGTGCCGTCAGTTCTTGTCTGAATTTGGTAGGGACTTACAAGTCATCATGGCGGACGTCCTCACCGGGGCTCGGCAGATTCGCTCACTTTCGCAATTGCTTCCCGACGCATTTGACGCGTCGAATCTGCCGATGAATTAAAGCGACTCTGTTTCGCCTGAGCGCTCGAGTTGTGCCGTTCGCCAATCTTTGGATTCAATTTTCACCGTTCCATTCCGGATCGGAGATCTTGCGATGCATTTCACTCAGTCGCGCTTGGACGCTGAGCAGTCGCTGCCAGGCACTCAGCTTGAGTGAAACGCTTTGACTATTCTCGTCAATTTTTGCGGTGTCGACCAAACGGCAAATCCGATGCTGCAAAAAGTCAAGAATCTCGCAAAGCTGGGCACGTTGTCCCGGGCTGAGATTATCGGGGATCGAAGGGGCATCTCGAAGTGACGCGACATCGATTTGAAATGGAGAGCGTTCTTGGCTGAGGTCGAGCGCGACCGAGCTTTCCGAAGACGACATCTCACGCGCCATCGTGGGATTGTCGCTGCCGAGCGCAGCCAACCTTGCCGCGATCTCTTCTTCTGAGCCGACAAGCATCAGGCTGCGGCCGACCGAGATCAAGTCTCCACTGCGGAGAATTTTCAGTGGGTACTCGACACCATTTACCTTGGTCCCATTGGTGCTGTCTAGATCGGTCAGCACCAAGCGGTCGTTGTCACGCTGGATCTTGAAATGGCAGCGACTGACCCGCTCATCATTGAGCTGGATATCGTTGATCTCTTCGCGTCCAACGGTGAAAGGTGGGTTCAAGTTATGAAACACCTTTCCCCGGTCTGCGCCGTGTAAAACTTTTAATGTCACACCCGACATGGGCAGACTCCGCTGATGAGTTGATGAGTGATACGTGGCGTTCCGGCAGCGCTAGCGTGTATGTGACGCGAGTGCGCTGCTCCAATTGGAAATCTGGATGTGATCGGTCAGCCGAAATCCGAATTGGAACGCGGCGCTAGCTCCGGTCTATTGGAGTGCAGATCGACACTTGAAACACAAAGGTGCAGCAGTCGCACAATATATCCGCTGATGAACGCATTGTCTCGCAGTTTCTGAGGGTCTAAACGGGGGGCGTCGGGTGGTCCTGTCGGTTCGCCGGATCTGGTTCACCGGCCCCGAAGGCGTCTGCCGGTCAGTTTACATCACCTGGGCGATGACACATTTTAGGTACTCGCTCTCCGGGCAGGTCGCCGACGTCGGATGATCGGCCGGGGCACCGCGGTTTTCTAACAGAACAATATCTCGGCGTTTCTTTCGTCCGGCATCGGTCAGCATCGCCACAAACTCAGCTCTGGAAACACGCCCGCTGCAACTGCACGTGACAAGCATTCCGCCACTGGGAATCAAGTCGAGTGCCATCGTGTTAAGACGTCGATACGCTCGCAAAGCTTGGTCGACCTGTTTGCGTGAACCGGCAAAACGTGGTGGATCTAAAATCACAGCGTCAAATTTCTCTCCTCGATCTGCGAACGCTCGCAACGCATCAAAACAATCGTCACGGACGAACGACATCCGACCGGAAAGCTCGTTCCGTTCGGCGGCAGCTTTCGCGGCTTCGAGTGCGTGCTCGCTCGAGTCGACCCCGATTACCTCTGCCGCCCCCGCCTTCGCAGCAACTAAACCGAATCCGCCGGTGTAGCAACACACATCTAACACGCGTTTTCCGTGCAAGTAACGCGCAGCGGCCGCATGATTTTTTCTTTGGTCGAGATATCCGCCCGTTTTTTGCCCACTGACCAAGTCAACGACGAGGTCCAGACCGTTCTGACGATAGGCAACTCCGTCGGGAGAAATCGGTTCCGGCGAGACAATTGTTCCAGATTCCGCTGACACGCCTTCAAACTTTGCGGTCCGTTCATCGATCCGGACAACGATTTTTTCGCACCCGGTCGCCTGACGCAAATGATCAAGAATCAGATCGCGATAGCGCAGCAGCGCCCCGGCCGTGAACTGAACCCCGAGCGTATCGGCATAGCGATCGACGATCAGTCCGCTCAGCAGATCCGATTCACTAAAGATCAATCGCTCGGCCTCCTCACCGGTCTCGGTCGCCGCCAACCGTCGCCGGGCGATCGCAAGGTCAATTCGGTCACGCCAGAACTGATCGCAAATCGGGTGCCGGCGATCGAAGCTGTAAAGTCGGATCCGCAGTCGACTGGCCGGATTGATCAATCCTTGGGCTAAAAAATTTCCATCGATATCAACGAGATCAACGACATCGCCGCATTGAGATTGAGTCTCATTTTCTGGAGCTTTGCCACCGATCGCCTTGCCGCCTCCGATCAAGGCGTGTGCGTGCACCCACGGATGCCTGGCAAGAAACGGGAACTGTCGTCCCGGTTTGACACGCCATTGCGGTGTCCTGTCGCGGTCATGAACCTCGTCGCTCGGCGAGGTGTCGGAAGGTTCGGTGGCGTCGTTCTCGATTCGATCGTTGGGTGCTGGGGGCATCGACGGTTCTATCAAAGGGGCGTCTAGTGGAGAGAAGGTAGATTCGTTTAACATTCCTATTACGCACCGCTCATTGGGGTGCAGTCAATCGTTTGCCGGGTCGATATATTGGGCAAAGAGGTGACTATAAATAGGTTCCCATAATGAAAGGTTTTTGAACATGACTCACGTTGTCGCCGAACCCTGCTCAGGCTGCAAATACACCGATTGTGTCGTCGTCTGCCCCGTTGAGTGTTTCTACGAGGGTGACCAGATGGTTTATATCCACCCCGAAGAATGCATCGATTGCGAAGCATGCGTGCCCGAGTGTCCGGTCGAAGCGATCTTCCACGAAGACAATGTGCCCGATGAATGGAAGAGCTACATCGAGCTAAACGCCGAGAAATCGGAAGAGTGCGAAGTGATCACGGAAAAGAAAGAGCCGCTGGCGGACGACTGATCCCAACGGGCCAATGAAACTGTTGGCCGAACACCTCTGAGCAACTGAACAAAAAAGCCTTGCCGGACAAATTCCGGCAAGGCTTTTCTTTTTCGGCCGAAACTGACTTTGCTCGCTCTCGACAGCCATCACCTCGGTGGGGATGGCTCACCTAGATCTTTCCGCTGGACGTCGTGTCTGGTTTGCGGAACGATTGGTGTGTGTGCCGGTGCGAGCTTCGACGCACCAAGACCTGCCACCCTCGCGCCGTCCGGAACGAGCTCGTTTATCCGCACGAACTCCTTCAACGACGACCGCGACGACTTGAGCGATCGTTACCCCGCGGCCGGCAGGAAGGTTTTCCAGCAGTCGTATCGAGGGTCGTCGACCGAATGGGTGACAAGCGGATTGAATCGCGGCTTGACCGGCTTGTTCATCAACTTCATGCCAGCCTCTTTCGGAGTCCGTCCGCCTTTGCGTGAATTGCACCGCAAGCAACACGCCACGATGTTCTCCCAGGTCGTTGGGCCGCCCTGGCTTCGCGGGATGACATGATCCAAACTCAGCTTGTGCGTCGGCAGATCTTTACCACAGTACTGACAGGTGTGCTCATCGCGAGCGAACAGATTCTTGCGATTGAAACGCACCGTTTGCATGGGCATTCGGTCGAACCGTGTCAATCGAGCGATCCGAGGGATCTGCAACTCGAATCCGACCGCCTGGATGAACTCATCGCCGGGTTGTTTCTCGATCGAGTTTAACTGGCTCATCTCGCACCAGCTTTCGAAGTCATAGCTGATGAACTGGCCGGCTTCGTGGCTGATTACTTCGGCACATTCGCGATACAGCAATGTCAACGTGCGGCGAACATCGACCACACGGATAGCCATATAGAAGCGATTCAGGATTAGAACGTGACTGTCCAGCAAACTCTGACTCATCTCAGCAAAATCCTTGCAGAAACTTGACCAGCACGCACTTGCCAGTCGGGCCAACGAATTGGTGAAAAGGAACAGGCAAACCGCACAGATGTGGACCTGCTGACCTCCCGAGGTCGTTGCCATTTTAGCCAAACACGCCAACGCGATGGGGGATCAATCAGGGCCGCGAACGCGTTCCTCATTCGACTTTCATGTTTTTTTTGCGGTTCCTAGTGCCTGCCCAGACACCCCCGATGGGCGTTTGGGTTCGCCATCGAACACAGTCGATCAGAAGAAACGGGATTCCCGTTGACCTTTGAGGGCGACTTTTCCTAACGTTCCAACCGCGCCCGTTCATCCGTGCCGTTGCGTTTCATTTGGGCTGGTGTCGCCGATACCCCCGGCGTGTTTCAAAGATTCAATCAGGCCAACCGAAGCCGACCATGCCAACCGTCCGCCGTACCAGCGAACGACGCCGCCGTGTGCTCTATCAAGCTCACGTCGCTTCGACCGATGCCTCTGGGCGGCCTCCGGAATCATCGTTATCTCGTGAGGCTCGCGAACCGGCGAGCCAGTTCGGGTCACGCGTGAATCGTCATCTACGGGCGCGTTGGTTTTCGCTCGTTCCGGTCACCAGGAGGGCGATGATCTGTGTCACCTCGGCTGCCCTCGGCCTGACCGCGATGTTGGTTATCGCGCATCACTTAGCCGTCACTTGGCCACCCCTGACTGTTCGCGATTCGATTTCACGACCGTTGCGATTGGATCGGGCAGATAGTTTTGCGGCATGGTGGTTGACGATGAACCTGTTGATCACCGCCGGCGCGTCATACTTGATATACGGACTCCGGCTTCATCGCCGCGACGACTATCGCGGACATTATCAACTCTGGCGGTTAACGACCGTGGTGATGTTGGTCGCTTGCGTCCATTCGGTGGTCGGCTTGGTCGACTGGGTAGGGGCGTTCCTCGATCTCGGGCTCGGTGATCGCGCGGTCCTCTCCGGCGGACGCTGGCTGCGAATCCTGATCGACGTCGGCGGAACGATCCTGTTTCTGCGGCTCGTCCACGAGGTCTATCGTTGTCGGCCGGCGCTCGTTGCGATCTTGCTGGCTGCGACCTCATTTGCCGTTTTAGAAGCCGCCGCATGGAATGTGATTGTGATCGATTCCATTGGCCGATCAACCCTCGCATTGGCCGCACCGATCGTCGGCTGTTCGATGTTGATGCTCGGCTTTGTCGGCTATTTAAGGCTCTTGTTTCGCCAGGTACGAAGGATCGAAGATGGTCCGTCTCTGAGAGAGCGTTTTGAACAATGGAAGACCGATCGCAAAAACCTACAAGCACCGATCGAATCCGATTTCTTCGCCGGTGCCTCGGACCTTAGGCCGGCGGCAGCGGATGTCCAGGTCCGGCGCCGACCTACCGCTTCAACGACAGCCCCCAACAAGAAAGCAGACGAACCAGAAAACGAAGCAGAGACGCTGCACGAATCGTCCGAAAACGATACCGAAGTCGCCGCATCACCAAAGCAGCGTCGTGGGTTGCTCGATCGATTGAAGCGACGAAAGAAAGCCAGCCAAAAGGAAGCTTCGGGCCCGGCAACCGAGGTGGAACCGGAGCACGAAGTGTCCGAGGACGTCGATTCCGATGCGATAGACGAAACTCAACCCAGCGATCAAAGCGATAAGCCAAAGCGAAACTGGTTCCGCCTGAAGCGGAAGCCCGCGCCCGTCGACAACACTGACGATCAGGAGCATGATGGCGAGGCCGAAGAGGTAGCGCCCAAACAGAAACGCAAAGGCTGGTTCTCGATGCGTCTGAAGCCGCCGAAGGATCCCCAAGCGAGCGAGCAGTCCGATTCGCCGGTCGAGGAATCTCCGACGGCCGGCAAAGAAGACGAGCAGCCTTCGACGACGAAGCCTGGTTTGTTCGCACGGCTGAAAGCGAAGCTACCAAAGCGGACTCCGAAAGCAGACTCCGAAGAGGAAGGCGAATCCGACGACACAAATCCAGAGGACTCGCCTCGCCAGTCTGAATCACGAGCGTCCAAGCGAGCCCGGCGACGTGCGGAGGCTTCCCAAGATTCCGTTCCCGAAGAGGAACCGGTTCGGCGAACGCCGGCCGCATCGACTCGCTCTGCTTCGTCGGATAACGACACGGACAGCGACCAGATGGATCCCGACGACATCGATTGGGATTCGCTCAGCAAAAGTGAACGCCGTCGCCTGCGAAAGCAACTCCGTCGCAGCGGACGCGCCGCGTAGCCGCCGTTGTCAAGCGATGGGGCACCATGATCGGGCGAAAACATCGATCGTGTGACGTGATCTAGCAGACGGAGCGTCATGGATATCGATGCGGGCCCTTCGAGAATTCGCGGCAGGTTGATATTTTGTGGCCTCGAATACTTCGCCGGCAACCTGCCGGTTGTCGCGCCGTTCCATCGCTTCTGTTGATTGACATGATACGAACACGTTTTGCCCCTAGTCCGACCGGTTACCTACACATCGGCGGCGTTCGCACGGCGCTCTTCAATTGGCTCTTGGCTCGCAAGTCGGGCGGCCAGTTCATCCTTCGGATCGACGATACCGATGCCGGCCGAAACGTCAGCGAAGCGCTTCAGCCCATTCTGGATGGATTTCGCTGGCTCGGGATCGACTGGGACGAAGGCCCCGAAATCGGCGGACCGCACGGCCCGTACTATCAATCTGAACGTGTCGATCTGCACAAAGCCGCGGTCAAGCAACTACTCGATAGCGGACACGCGTATCGCGACTACGCGTTGCCGGAGGAACTTCAAGCCGAGCGTGAAGCGGCATCGAAACGTGGCGAGCGATACTTTTATGATCGGCGTTGGATGGCCGAAGACGACGACGCGGCGGCGAAATACGAAGCCGAAGGTCGACAAGCGGTGGTGCGTTTGAAGATGCCTCGCGACGGCAACTGCGTGATCGAAGACTTAGTCCGTGGTACCGTCACAGTGGCTTGGGAAACGGAGCAAGATCATGTCATCGCCCGCGCCGACGGTAGCCCGCTGTATCACCTTGCCAGCGTGATCGACGACCATGAGTTCGGCATCACCCATGTCGTCCGCGCCGAGGAACACCTGCCGAATACGCCAAGACAAATTTTTATCCTCGAATCGCTCGGCTACGAACGCCCCCAATTCGCACACCTGCCTTATGTCGCCGAACCGGGCGGCACCGCCAAACTCAGTAAACGCAAGCTGAACAAGTACCTCAAAAATAAAGACTTCGCGGACTTACTCGCCCACGGACAACGGATCGCCGAACGTTGCAACTTGGAAACCAGCGACGAGACGTTCAACCCGGTGATCGTCGACTTCTATCGTGACATCGGTTTTTCGGCCGAAGCATTGCTCAACTACCTCGTCCTACTCGGGTGGTCGCTCGACGGCGAGCGTGAAAAGTTTTCTGTCGCTGAGATGGTCGAGCATTTTTCACTTGGACGTGTGACCAAATCACCGGCATCGTTCGACCCGCAGAAATTGATGGCGTTCCAAGCCGATCACTTTGCCGGGCTACCGCACGAAGACCGCTTGGCGGCAGTCACTCCGTTCGCGGTAGCCGCCGGACTGGTGTCTTCCGAAAGTGACGAAAACCTCTCGAAGGTGGTTGCCGCGGCGGGAGATCGCCTGAAGGTGGCCGGTGACATCATCGATTTTGATTATTTCTTCGGCGACGACATTCAATTCGAACCGAAAGCGTTTCAAAAACGGATCGCAAAACCGGAGGACGCCTGCGACCTCTTGTCCGGATTCCGTCAGGTTGTTCTTGATGCGGAGGCGTTCGATGCCGATGCCTGTGAATCGCTGTTGAAAGGCTACTGCGAGCAAAAGGGCATCAAAATCGGCCAGATCATCCATGCGGTCCGGGTTGCCGTCACCGGGACAGCGGTCGGATTCGGGATGTTCGATACGTTAGCGATTCTCGGCCCCGAACGAGTTGCCGAACGGATCGAAAAGGCGGTCAAAAATGCCGCAGATTCTTGATTCGCTGGCCAAAATGGCGCAGCCTTAGAGTATTCCCACCCCGAATTGCGAATGCTACGGACGAGGACGTGGTTTGCCCGTGCAAACGCATCGGTCGATGATCCTCCACGCACACCCATTCGCGTTCACAATCTCGCTGACAGGTCCCATGCGAAAAATCGTTTCCGTCATTGCCGTCGCCGCCGTGCCATTCCTCTCGATGGTGACCGGGTGCGGGCGCGGTACCCAAGAGTACAAGGCTGAATTTGAACCGAACTTGGTTCATGCGATGAAGTATCAAATCAAGAACGACGTCCCAATGGACGAAGCACTTGAAGACACCACTTGGATCATCGATGGCATGTTCGGTACGCCCGACGAACCGACCTTGCCGGCCGTTCTTGAGCACGAGGACTTCGAAGGCCTCGTCGAGATGGAGCGTTTGAAAAAGGCCGCCGGACCTGACGGCGAAGGTCGAGGACTCTATCGCAAACATTGCGTCAGTTGTCACGGGATCACCGGAAACGGCCGCGGCGAAAACTCCGCGATCCTGGATCCGTATCCACGCGACTATCGAATGGGGCTGTTCAAATGGAAGTCGACCAAACGCGGTGCCAAGCCGACTCGCGATGATCTGTTCCGCGTGATCTACGATGGCATTGACGGAACGGCAATGAAGAAAATTCCCGAGCTGACCGAAGAGGACACCGAAGCACTCATCGATTATGTGATCTATTTGTCGATGCGTGGAGAATTGGAACGGACGTTGATCGATGAATCTGTCTTCGAACTTGATTTCGAAGCCGGGGACCGCATCGTCAATCGTCAACTCGGAGAACGACTGAAAGTAGAACGCGAAGCGATCGAAAAGAAAATTGCCGATTGGGAAGCGGCGAAAGAGGAGGCGGGCGACGACGTGTCGTCCGGCGATGAAGAGAAAACCGACCCAACCGAAGAGCTGGCCGAGCAACTGGAATTGTACGACGAGTCGATGGAATTCGCCGATGAGTTGGCCGAGGACATCGCATTTTCATGGCTGGAGGCCGAAGATGACATTGTCGATGTTCCGGCACCACCGGAAGAGATTCCTGTGCCCGATTCGTTCACCGAGTTCCTAGAGATGCAAAACGGTGACCAAGCCGACGCATTGGCCGCGTCGGTCCAGCGTGGACGTGACGTATTTACCGGAAAGATCGCCGGTTGCAACAAGTGCCACGGCAACTCCGGAAAAGGCGACGGCCAGAACAAGGACTACGACGACTGGACCAAAGACTGGACCTCGCGAGCCGGCCTGAAACCAGAAGATCTCGAGGCGTTGATTCCGCTGATGGCTCGCGGGGCAATGCCGCCCAAAAACGCATTGCCGCGTAACTTCACCGAAGGCGTCTTCCGGGGAGGCAGCGGCCGTGACGATCTGTACCGGCGAATCACCCAGGGCATCGATGGTTCACCGATGCCGGCGGCGAGCACGTTTGTTCCTGGCGAGTACGAAAAGGAGGATATCTGGAACCTGATCAACTTTATCCGGTCGCTCCAAGAAGCTCCGAACGAACCGACCGTAAGCGAACCGTCCGCAACCGACTCGCCCGATGCCGGTGCTGAGCAAGCGGCGAACACGCCCCAAGCGGATGTGTCTGAGGTTGCAGAAGCCTGAATCGCTCTCGATCGATTGCATGTCTGGGCGGTGAAGTCGCGACGTATTGCTGACAATCGACGTTGGGCGTCCGAAGGTAAACATTCAGGCAGGTGCCGTCCGGCTAACAGGGGCGAAACCGACGTAGTTGCCCTTCGGCCACCTGACCTCCAACCTCGGCTAACGCTTCACGGAGAATATTGCTAGAACGGCGACGAGGCTGGCCGATCGTTTGCTCTCTTTCGCCCGCGATCACCTGCCGTTCAACCGATTCAACACCGATTTCATTAACGCCATGAATGACAAAGCCAACGATAGCGAATCCGCTTCTAGTCGCCCCAGCAAGCACTTTATCGAGCAAGCGATCGATGCGGATTTGGCGGCGAATAAGGCGCAGGGCGTTTTTACTCGATTCCCACCGGAGCCGAACGGCTATCTGCACATCGGGCATGCAAAGAGTATTTGCCTGAACTTTGGGTTGGCGAAGAACTACAACGGAACCTGCAATCTTCGTTTCGACGACACGAACCCGTCGAAGGAAGAAACCGAGTACGTCGAATCGATTCAAGAGGACGTACGCTGGCTTGGATTTCAATGGGACTCTTTGCATTACGCCAGTGACTACTTCGGGCAATTGTTTGAGTGGGCCGAAAAGTTGATCAAAGCGGGCAAGGCATACGTCTGCGATTTAACTGCCGAGGAGACGCGTCAGTACCGAGGTTCATTGACTGAACCGGGAAAGAATAGTCCTTTTCGAAACCGATCCCCCGAAGAAAACCTTGACCTCTTTCATCGGATGAAAGCGGGCGAGTTCCCCGACGGAACGAAAACGTTGCGTGCCAAAATTGACATGGCATCGCCCAACTTAAATCTGCGCGACCCGGTGATGTATCGGATCATGCATGCCCATCATCATCGCACCGGTGACCAGTGGTGTATCTACCCCATGTATGACTGGGCCCACGGGCAAAGTGACTCGATCGAAGGGATCACGTTTTCGATCTGCACGCTGGAATTCGAAAATCACCGTCCGCTTTACAACTGGTATTGCGAATCATTGGGGATTCATCACCCAAGGCAAATCGAATTCGCCCGTTTGAATATGACCTATACCGTCATGAGCAAACGCAAGCTACTGCAGTTGGTCAAAGAGAATCATGTCAGCGGTTGGGACGACCCGCGGATGCCAACGATCAGTGGATTGCGTCGCCGTGGTTATACGCCCGAATCGATCCGGAACTTTGCGACCGACGTCGGGGTGGCGAAGTTCAATAGCACCATCGACGTGATTCGTCTGGAGAACGCGGTGCGCGAACACCTCAATCGCGTCGCACCTCGCCGCATGGTGGTTTTCGATCCGATTAAGTTGACGATCACCAACTGGCCGGAAGGCAAAGTGGAAATGATGAATGTCGTCAATAATCCCGAGGACGAATCAGCCGGCACACGCGAGGTTCCATTCAGCGGTTCACTGTTAATCGGATCGGATGATTTCCGTGAAGAGGCACCCCGCAAATTTTTCCGCTTGAAGAAAGGCGGATCGGTTCGATTGCGTGGTGGCTACATCATCGATTGTCAGGACGTTGTCAAAGACGATGACGGAAACATCGTCGAAATCTTATGCACCTATGATCCGGAAACGAAGTCGGGGCAAGACAACTCCGGTCGCAAAGTCAAAGGAACAATCCACTGGGTCAGTGCTGATCCGGCTGTTCCCGTCGAAGTCCGCAACTACGATCGATTATTCGCCACCGAAAATCCGGACCAAACCGAGGACGGAAAAACGTTTCTCGACAACATGAATCCGAATTCACTGGAAGTCACGACCGCCTATGCCGAGCCGGAAATCGAGTCGGCGTCGGCTGGGGATCGTTTCCAATTCGAACGTCTGGGGTATTATGTGGTTGACCCGGATTCGGACGCAGAGAAATTGGTGTTCAATCGCATCGTTCCCCTCCGTGATAGCTGGGGCAAAATGGTGGCTAAGGGCAAAGCTGGCTGATCGACACCAAAGTCGCTTGCTCCTGATAACCATCGCCCGATGTGCGAGCGATCCAGCAAGTCAATTGATCAGGTGATTCATGGCGACCAAGAACGTTCGGCATCCGCGACGCAAGGGCTTCGAACGGCTGGAGCCGAGGCGTCTGTTAGCGGCAACGCCCATGGAAATCTACGCCATGCGTCTGGTCAACACGATGCGTTCTGATCCGCCGGCGTTCGCCGAAGTGCTCGACGACATGCGGCTCAATCGTGCCTCCAGCGGACACGGTTATGCTAACACGGATCCCGTTTGGGTGGATCTACGTCAAGCCATTTCAGTCAGCTTGATGCCCTCGAATGTTCCCGCCGCGATTAGCTTGCTGCGTTCGACCGACCCACTGCCACCGCTCGCCTGGGAAGATTCGTTGTTCGCCGAGTCGAACAACCATAATCAATGGATGCAGTCGACTTGTTTTGCCCATAGCACTCCCGAATCAGCCGCCGCGTCGCCGTGCCTCGTTCAGCTTCCCGGATTGCCCTACAACCCACAACGGGCCGCCAGTAATCCCGATCGCATCGGAGAAAATACGCTCGGCGAGTGGAGCAGTGGAGCTTTTAATGAAAATATCGGCTACCAATCCGGACCGACAATGCCAGCGACGCGGCAGGCGTATGCCGTCGGCAGCGACGGTCATCGACAACGCCAAGCTTACTATGACGTCGTCAATTTTGTCCTGGAATTCAACTCCGGTTCTCTCGGTCATCTCGAAGCACTGCTGCACCCACGGCGTGACGCAATTGGCATCGCATACGAAACGATCGATGGCTTCAGCCAAGTCTCTTCGGACACCAACTTCTTAACGACTCATACACTCTCACGAAACGCTTCGATCGGTGGCTATCTGACAGGCGTCATGTTTGACGATCAGAACCGTAACGGTTGGTTTGACCTCGGCGAGCAGATCGGAATGGATGGGCCGGGCCAATTGGGCGATCGTGGTAAGGGGTGTGTCTTGGTGACATCCATCGATGCCACTTTTTCAGAACACTTTTGTACCGACGCCGACCAGGTCGGGCGACTATCGACTTTCTTGCCCGCCGGTGAGTACTGGGTGGACGGCGGAGTCACTCGGCAACTTGTCGAATTTCAATACCAAACTCAAAATCAGAATGTCGATGTGAGTTCGCTGCTGCGACAGCGTTCGATCGTTGACGTTGGCTACCAGGCAATCGTTACGACGAAAGTCGACGGCGACTTCACACTGCCCGCCTGGTCTGGGTATCAAACATTGATGGTCGAAGCGATGACCGATTCGACGTTGCAGATTAACACGGCAAATCACATCGGAAGTGAATTATGGATCACTAACGATGATCGTATTGACCTTGGTGTCCATGCGGGAAACCAGATCACCGCGTCACTGACCGCTGGTGAAACCTATGCGATCATCGCTTCGACTGATTTCGAGGCACTTTCATTTTCAATTTCGATCGAGGGGAACGTCCGCCCGATTCTAACCAACGTCTTAGACTTCGCCGATGTAGACCAGTCGGGGACGGCCACACCGCTAGATGCGTTGATTGTGATCAATCAAATCGCCCGACAATCAACGATCGATTTGCCGGATCAATCGCCTTATTACGTGGACACCAACGGTGATGGGCAACTCACACCACGAGATGCGCTTCGAGTACTCAATGCAATCGGCGCACGTCAAGCGAACGCGGAACCTGAGTCCGTCATGAGGACCGAAGCGGCCACGGGGAATCTTCCGAGGCGACTCGCCGATGAAGTGACGGTTGATCAAGTATTTGCAGTCCTTGGTCGACTGTTCTAACGCAATGATTCACATATGATCTTAGGGTTCGCCGGATCGCGATCGCTCGGGTTGGGTGCAATCTCAAGGACTCACTTCTGTCGGCCGACGTTCACACCGCATTTTTGATTGAAACATTGCACTCGCTCGACTGATCCTTCTATGTCCCGTGACCAAGATTGGCAAGATTTCGAATCGTCACTTGTTTCATTGAAGGAACAGTCGCGTATTCGACGACTCGTTCCGCGACAATCGAAAGGGACCGAACTAATTGATGCCGACGGAACAGTATTGGTAAACTTCGGCACCAATGACTACCTTGGACTTGCGGCCGAACCCTTCAACGCCAAGACAAGCGTTGGCGGCGCCGGCGCGAGTGCCCTCGTTTGTGGATGGTCGGCACAGCACGGGGCGCTCGCTGAACGATTGGCTGAGTTCGAGCAAACCGAAAGTGCGGCATTGTTTCCGAGCGGATTTGCCGCCTGTAGTGGAACCGTCGCGACGCTTTGCAAGTCAGATGATCTTATTCTCAGTGATCGGTTAAATCACGCATCGCTAATCGATGGATGCCGACTAAGCCGAAGCGAATGTGTTGTCTATCCCCATCGAGACGTCACCTTCGTTGCCGAACTGCTGCGGCAGAAACGATCGCATTATCGCCGGGTATGGATCGTCACCGAATCGGTATTCAGCATGGATGGGCATGTTGCGCCATTGCCGGATCTTGTCAACATTGCCGATCGCTACGACGCAACGTTGATCGTTGACGAAGCCCATGGTACGGGAGTTCTGGGCCAGCATTTATCGGGGGCTTGCGAAGCATTCGGTTTGAAGGGACGCGTGCCGATTCGGATCGGAACGCTTAGCAAGGCGATCGGCAGTCAGGGCGGCTTTGTTGTCGGGCCGCAAGTGATCGTTGATTATCTCATTAATCATTGCCGGCCATTGATTTTTAGTACCGCGTTGTCGCCGTTAGCAGTCGAATCGGCTTCTCGGTTTTTCCAAAACCCGAAGCGATTGGTCGAGCGCCGTGACCGAGTTGCAAAATTTGCTGCGCGACTAAGGCAAACGCTTGGCCTGCAAACCGAAACCATCGAGGCTGGAATACCGATCGTGCCTTGGGTCATCGGCGGTGACGGTGATGCCTTGGCAAAGGCGGCTCAGTTAAGACAGCTGGGGTTGTTCGTCCCCGCGATCCGCCCACCGACGGTACCTCCGGGGACGTCTCGATTACGGATTTCACTCTCCGCTGCTCTCGAAGATTCGATGTTTGAACGTTTAATAGCAGGTCTGGGGGGGGCCGCGAATTAGATCGGACAAACGCAATCCATTTCCTAGGCAAAAGTCGGGAATCTCTTCGTCAAAAGTGACGGCCGCAAGGGCGGCCAATTGTTTCTGACTTTCTCTAGTTTCGCTTGACTCTCTGTCACCGTGACCAACCCTTCACGCAGAGTGCCACCTCCTGCGCAGTGTAAGCGTGGATGCGGTGGCCTTGAGTGAGTCATCCGGCGGTGTCCGGGTGCTCGCGACAAAGGCAAGCCGACCGCGAGGTCGTGCACGCAAAGTGACGGATCTCTCCGCAAAGAGAGATGGCCGCACTACCGAACGAACACCCCACGCACTGTATTGACGCATCTTTGCGATGCCTGTCGATACCGGAGTCTATCGAATGACCGTAACGCAATCGTCCGCCGATACTCTCGGCCGGCTACGCCATGCACCCGCGCGAGAACGCTCGGTCCTCGTTGCTGATGACAGTCTCACGGTGCTCCGCCTGATCGATCGCACCTTGCGTGAAGCCGGGTACCGCGTCCTATTGGCAGAAGACGGCCGCCAAGCTGTCACGTGCGCACTCGCTGAACAGCCAGATTTGGTCGTTCTCGACATCAACATGCCCGAACTCGATGGGTATGGAGTTTGTCACGAATTGTTCTCCAATTCCAACTGGGACAGTAATACCCCGGTGATCTTTTTGACCTGTTCTGACGCTCCGCACCTGACCGTGCTCGGCGAAGAACTGGGAGCTTTTCTGTCCAAGCCGACCGAACCCGAGTTGTTGCTCGAGACCGTCGCGATGCTGATCGATCGTAAGGTCACCGCTCAATAGATCATCCAACAGTACGTAACTGCGAGCGATCGCAGCAACTGGGATAAATCGATCACCACGCTCGTCGCTCGTTAACGGCCTCTTCATGAATCACCCTACCGCCGCCAACGCCCCTGATGACTTCGAACTGACCGTCGAAACCCTCGACGCTTGGGAGCTTGAACTCGATCAGTTTGCGACACAGATCACTCGTCGGCTGAACGACCTCGCCGAACAATGTGGTCCGCAAACGACGACGGAGGCAACCGATGCGTTTGAAGCGTTACAAGCGTTGCACAATCACTCCGGACAACGGTGACGGTGTGATCGTGAGCAGGCGTTGAATCGCCTGAGTGCAATACGGACGAAACTTTCGCGGTGGTCAGAGCACCATTACACAACACCCCAATAAGACGATGGATAGCGTAATCCCTCAACGATCCCGGATCGAAAACCTCAGCGACAAGCACTGCGTGTTTTGCTGTGGGGATGCCATCTTTGCAATTCCTGCGACCACGGTCCGCGAAGTCACGATCATGCCAACGATCGCGCGTGTGCCTCTGAGTCACCCGTCTTTATCAGGGATCGGAAATCTTCGCAGCGAGTTTCTTCCGGTGATCGATCTTGAACCGATCGTCGGTAATCAAGCCCGACGCAAAACGACCATCGGTCAATTGATCGTGATCGAAAACCAACTCGGCGATTGGTCAATCGCGATAGATAAGGTGATTGCGATCGACGGAATCGAAACCCACATCGACGCCACTCAGCGTAGTGACGAAACCACCAACTTCATGCTCGGAACGGCTACATACCAAGGCAAGGTAATCAGCGTCCTTGACGTCCATGGTTTGCAGCGTATCGCCCAACAGACGCTTGAGTCACAGTGGGCAAGTTCTGATTCACCATGGTCGGTTTCGTCCCCGGCCGTTTCAGGAATGTGATCGCGGTAACGATCAACACGAATCGCCGTTCGGCCGAACCAACGAACCACCCCATCGCAACTTAATAAACCAATGAAAACGAATTTCGCCTTTCTGACAAGTCATACCTTAGTGGCCATCGTCGCGACTGGTGCGGCGTTCGGAAGCAGCCAACTGGCCAGCGATATACGTTGGGTGGTTGTGCTGGTTTCGGCAGGGATCGCCGCTGTGGTCGCTACGGCACTCCTGTCGCACAAGTTTGGGCAAGGGGTTCGGCGTCTGCAAACGATGCTCGTCGAACGTCAACAATCACCGGCATCGAGTGGAATTCGTGAACTGGACGAATTGGGTGCGACGATCCAGCAAACCGCGCAGCGATATGACGAAGTCGAGGTCACCAGTCGCCAAAATCAACGTGAGCTACAGTCAATGCTTGGTCGTTTGGCCAATCGTCAAGGCGTCGATTCGGTTGACATGTCTGAGTTTAAAACCGTCCTCAATGGCATGGGGCGATCGCTGAACGAATTGAT
The DNA here is from genome assembly GCF_008312935.1 of Roseiconus lacunae. Taxonomy (NCBI): domain Bacteria; kingdom Pseudomonadati; phylum Planctomycetota; class Planctomycetia; order Pirellulales; family Pirellulaceae; genus Roseiconus; species Roseiconus lacunae. The sequence goes on from NZ_VSZO01000001.1 coordinate 231,493, forward strand.
GGGACAACTCGAAAAGGACCTGGTCGAGATCGGGCGTTGCAACTCTGAAATTCATAATCCTAAACAGTCCGAAGCGACCTATCGTACGACCGCATTGCTACAAAACCTGACGAGTGAAGTCGGTAAGGTCAGTGATCGATGCAACCAACTTCGACAACAGATCGGCAACGCCGAAAAGTCGGTCTCCGCAGCGATCTCCAAGACCAACCAACTTGTCGAAGGAATCGGTCGAATCCGTAATTGCAGCGAGACGAGTAAAAAGAAGCTCCGTTCGCTAGGCGATCCCACACGACAGATCGGGAACATCGTCGGAACGATCACTGACATCGCTGCTCGTACTGAGATGTTGGCACTGAATGCTTCGATTGAATCGATCCGTGCGGGCGAACATGGTCGAGGGTTTGCCGTGGTTGCCGACGAAGTCCGTAAGCTGGCCGAACAAACCACTCAATCGGCTCGTGAAATCGGTGTCCTTGCGGAGTCACTTGAGCTTCAAACCAATGATTCACTCACCGTGCTCGGACGAGAGCAATCGGAAGTCGAGGCCGATATGGCGGTTCTCGAATCGATTCGCATGACGCTCAACGAGCTTTCCGAAGTCACTTCAACGGGGCTTCACGTCGCGACGGATCTTTCGCAGCAAGGCGACCAACAACAAAGTCTGGTTCAAGGTCTTGCGGGCGGCATCGACTCGATCGCCAACGCACACGAAGCCGATCGAAAACGGGCCGACCATGCGTCCTGGGCGATCAAGTCCCTTGCCAAGACGGCGATTGATTTGGACAGCAATATTCACCGTCTGAGAGGATGCACGAATCCGAACCTTGAAATGAGTCCGGCTCAGCGTCGACAGTTGATCGATTTGGCGAATCAGGCGCCCGCGAAGATTTCTGTCGATTCGAATGCCGGAGAAATTCGGGAGGACGTTTCATGAGCGAGCATCATTCAAATGCCTTTCCGATGAGCGATTTCCCGGCGTCCACGGAGTCCGACGATCGGCTCACAAGTTTTTCCGCCGCCGTCGAGCTCCTTGGCGAACTTGGACAAGCCGGGCTGGAAGATGTTGATGACCTGCTGGGTGAAGCCGTTGACCGCTTGGGACAATTGGCTGATTCGGTGGAATCTTCGTTGTCAGAATTTAATGACGATCATCCCGACGTGATGGATCTCTTGGATTTCGTCATCGAAAGCTGCAACATGATCCGTCAAGTCGCATTCAATGATGGGCAAGAACCGGACCGTCAGCAACTCGAACTATTACTCGAAGCGGTCGACGTCCGCTTGGAAAGCAGTGATACGATTAGCCAACTTTCGACCGAGATCGAAGATGTCGACGCTTGGGGGGATGATTCATCTCCGCTTGAATCAGCCGATGGATCGCCCGATGTTGTCACGCCTTCACGCGAAGAAATCGCGGCGCTCCTTGGACAGCTGAGCGCCCAAACCCAATCAGACCTGTCATCGGCGGAACAAGCTTCACCGCAACCAACGACAACGAACGAGCCTATCGGATCGGTCCCAGTACCTGTATCGCCGACGCCGGCTCCCGAGCCGAAGGAAATGTTCGTCGATCGTCCGGCCGGTTCCGGTGGGGATCCGACTCGAATTTCCCCACCCGAAATTGACAACGTCCAAGTCGATGAAGAGTTGATGGAAGCGTTCATGGATGACGCGACACGAGGCTTGGAATCGATGGAACAAGCCCTCTTAGATTTAGAATCGAGCCCTTCGGATCCGGCGATCGTCAAAGCGATCGGTCGAGAACTTCACACCATCAAAGGCGCTTCGGCGAGTATTGGCCTTTCCAATTTGGCTTCGTACATCCATGAAGTCGAAGAGTTGATCCGCTATACACAAGACTCCGGAAAACCTGTCACGCCGGAACTCTTACTGCCGCACGTCGACTTGGTACGCGCACGGGTGGACGGTGAGGATATTCCCCAACTGGCATCCGCGGTCGTTCAACCCTCTCCGGCTCAACAGACCGTCCTCGCCGTGCCGGTTTCGTCGAACGCCATACCGGCTTCGCCAAACGTAGGGCCGGTAGCAAGCACGCCCGCGGCGAACGCGCCGGGGGCATCCAAAACGACTCGAAAGTCGGCTTCCGGATCCGATTCACATGGCGACGACGAAACCGTCCGCGTGAAAGCGTCACAACTGAATCGCTTGATGGATATGTTGAGCGAATTGGTGATGTTGCGGAACCAACGCGACACCGAAATCTCGGAACTGAAAGGCATTCATGATGAATTGATTCACAGTGTGACTCGGATTCGAATGCTCAGTCACGAGGGCGAAGCATTGTTGGCATCGGACAACCTTGCCGATCCGATTCTAGCCGAAGAAGGCGTCTCCTTTTCACACCTCAATGAGGTTGCCAATGACGTCTTGGAATCGGCGCAACGCCTGCGTGATTGCTACCAACCGGTCGATGATGGCAATCAAGCTGTCTCCCAGTTCATTCGCAACTTCCGTTTAGAACTCGTCCAGCTTCGTCGCACGCCAGTCTCGGGACTGTTTCGTCGGCTCCATCGTGCGATTAGTGATGCCGCACGAAGCGAACAGAAACAAGTTCGCGTCGAACTGGTTGGCGAAAACACTGGCATCGAGCGGTCGCTGCAAGAACGGATCTTCGAGCCCCTGCTTCACATCGTTCGCAATTCGGTCAGCCATGGCGTCGAGACACCGACCGATCGCATCGCCGCCGGCAAAGAAGCTCATGGTGTGGTGAAACTTCATGCCCATGCGGGTCCAGATTTGTTGGTGATCGAAGTCAGCGACGACGGCCGAGGGCTGGACTACGACGCAATCCGTCGACGCGGAATCGAACGTGGATTGATCGAAAGCGACAAATCGATCAGTCGAGCCGAGCTTGCCCGACTGATCTTCAATCCTGGATTTTCAACCAAAGAAACCGCCAGCCAAGTATCTGGCCGTGGTGTCGGCATGGACGTCGTTGCCGCGACACTCGAAAGGATGCGTGGTTGGGTCGAAGTCGAATCGGAAACCGGTCGTGGATCGACCATTCGACTTTCACTTCCGTTGCCGTCGATGATTCAGCACGCGATGGTATTTCGTTCGGCGGGACAGCTGTTTGCGTTACCCGCTCAAGCCGTTCGCAGAACCGGAGAACACGATCGTCAAACATCACCGGTCGATTTAAACGACGTTCTTTCACTTCAAGGAAGCCCCGCGACGATCGTTGAAGAAGATGAACGGCGCTCGGTCATTGAACTTGTTACCAATGGCTCTTCACTCGACGGAAGCCTCTCGGCCGACTTGGCTTTGTTGGTCGACCGTGTCCTCGGTCCGGAAGAGGTCGTCGTTCGGCCGATGCCTCCGATGCTTAAGTCGCACCCGCTCTGTATCGGAGCGACTCTCAGCGGGATGGGGGAAACGGTTTTGCTTCTAGATCCCCGCGGTGTTGCCGAAGCGGCGATCGGGTCGAAACGATTGGTACATCAAATTTCACAGTCATCGATCTCGCCCGCGACGAAGCAACCGAAAGTTTTGGTGGTCGACGACTCAAAGAGTGCTCGCTTGAAAACCACGCGTGCGTTGCAGAAGTATTCGGTCGAAATCATCCAGGCGGCCGACGGTCAAGCTGCGATGGAGCTCCTAGCTAAGGACGATTTTGTCACCGTCTTCAGCGACATCGATATGCCTCGAATGAGTGGACTGGAGTTATTGCAAACGATCAAAGCAGAACCGCGTCTTGAGGCCATACCGGTCATCGTGATCAGTAGCCGAAGTATCGATACAGCGGGAAAACAAGCACGTGAATACGGAGCTTTGGAGTACCTGCAAAAACCGTTAGTCCCCGAACGACTCGACGCGATCGTCGCATCGCTCCCATGGGCGAAACCTTGAACCAACGAGTGCCCCGCCGATTCGTCGATCGACGAATCGGCAAGGCAATGACCGACGGACTTCGTGTCCTTTGTTACCAAATCACCGTCTTTTCACAGTCTTTGAGGAATCAGTTTCATGGCCGAAAAAAAAGTCTTGGTCATCGACGATAGTGCGACCATTCGAAAGCTGGTCGATTCGCACCTCAGCCCTGCCGGTTACGCTGTCACGCTCGCACCAACGGCCGAAGAAGGATTGCAGCTGGCAGAGGAGATACGCCCAGACCTGATTCTCCTCGATCACCAGCTTCCGGGCACGACAGGATTCGAAGTCTGCCAACAGTTAGCCGCGTCATCGACACTGCAGATGATCCCCGTGGTCGTCAGCTCGACCCTGCGAAAGAAAGCGTATGTGGAATACGCTGACCTGGACAACGTCGTCGATATGTTGCCCAAACCCTATACAGAGAATTTGCTTAAGACGACAGTCGAGAACGCGATCGAAACCGCGGCGATGATTGTCGAATCACAAAGCAAGGGATCTGCGGTACCTGAAATCATCGGCGAAACGGCTGAACCTGATTTTGCCGGGCGATTTAACATCTTTGGTGTCCGCGAAGTCATCGACTTTCTAAACAACGGCAACAAGAAAGGTGTTTTGGAAATCGAAGCGGAACGTTTGCGTTTGTGGGTGTACCTCGACCGCGGACGTGTTCAAGGAATCAACGCGACGGGACTTCAGCCTGAAGAAACGCAGATGATCGTCGATCGCCTGCCCGAATCACTGCAGAATCTCTCGGAAGTCTTACGCCTAACGATCGCCGGGCGTGGCTCGGCAGAATTCGACGGATTCGTTCAGTTGATGGATAAGCGAGTACTCGATCCGAGACTGACCGCAAAACTATTGCGATTCCAAGCCGCGATGCTAATCGGAATGGTCAAAGATCGCCCGTTGAAAGGGTTTCAATTCCGCGCCCTCAGCGAATTCCCGTCATTGCAGCGAGACCTTCCACTCGAAATCGGACTGATGGGCATTCTAGTCGAATACGCGTTGAACTGCGACGCCGACAAGTTGCCTCAGGACGAATCCTCCCTGCGTTATGTACGTCGAGCGATTCGTGGACAAAACCTGGATCGAGCGGGTTTGTCGGCCAAGCATATGAAAGTCCTCAATCTATTGAGTGAAGCGAGATCGATCGATGACCTGCAGCAACGTCTGAACTGGGATCGTGAGGAATTACGTCGCGTGCTTTGTGGCTTCGTTGCCGCGGACGTTCTGGAATGCAAACGGGATGAGAGTGAAGGTAAGTTTGTCGCGTACGAAACGAATTCGATTGTCGCCGCCCAATTGCGTGGTGCTCTCAAGCAAACGGACGGACCGTTTGTCGGCAAGGTTGTCCGCGACACACTGACGTTGCAACTGCTTGTCAAACGGACCCAGCCTGACGCGGTGTTTTTCGCAGTCGACACGCCACAAAGTTGTGACGCGATCCGCGACGGTTACACATCGGCTGCCGAAACCTTCACGAACGCCCGAAAAATCGTACTCGCGCCGGCACAAGTCATTGATGACCCCAACGTACCTTGGGAACGATTGTTGGGCTTTGTACCAGATCGTTTGATTAAAACACCTTATAAGTACGAAACACTGATCGAGACGATGCGTCAATTGGATGCGATTCCGATCGCTCGCTCGGAAAACGCCTCCGACAGTCCTGCCCCCGGGATCGCGGCTGCCACTGCCGTCGGACCCAACCACGCTAATCCAGAAATCGAGGCCCTTTCATGAGCCGATCTACTTCTCCTACCGTCTCGTCATTTTTCCTGACCATTCATCGCCCAGGAAAATCCTCGCTCCAACACCAGCTCGAAGAAGGACGCAGCGTCTTCCTGGGGCGGGGGCCGTCGTGTGGCATTCACGTCGATGGTGACGGAGTCGCTGAAATCCATTGTTTGATCGATGTCGAAGACGATGTTGTTTCTGTCCAAGACTGGGCGTCCGACGCGGGGACAGTCATCGACGGTAACAAAATCGAAGACAAGACCGAAATGAAGGTAGGTGATTCGATCGTTCTCGGAAGCGTCCGCGTTGAATTGGGTGGTGGAAAAGCAAAACCGGCGCCGCGTGAACCGGATTTGATCGAAGAAACGACACCTGTAGAAGCTCCGGCCAAAAACGCGGTGGCGACCGATTCTATCGACGCGAGCTTCGGCACAGACGTTACCTTGGGATCGATCGAACCAGCCTTCGATCAAGAACACGATGCATCCGATTTGGATGAGTCGATTGGCCAAGAAGACGACGTGATTGCCGCGATGCCAATTCTAGAGGATCTTTCGGCACCGGAACCTTCCGAGCCAGCGTCTTCGACATCGTTTGGTTCTGCATTTAGCGATCCAACACAGGCCTTGGACCAGGACCTGGACTGGGATCCGTCGGAGCTCGATGATGAAGAAGTGGATCCTGAAGTTGTTGCACTCCTACGATCCGAGATCGAAGACCTGCGAATCCAACTCGCCGAACGAGACGAGCAACTGGCCGCGTATTCTGGAACCGAGGGTTTCGCCGACCAACCGCCACGGATTGATTCCGACGACGTTGATTTCGGATCCCCCAACCTTGCCGATCGAGTGGACGAGCTTTTGGCCGAACTCGAAGAACACGACGACCGTGTTGCCACCTTGCAAGAATTGCTCCAAACGGCAGAGGTTCAAAACCAAGCTGAGCACGAAGAACGCGCTTGTCTTGAAACTTGGGTCAGCGAAATCGAGCAACGGATCGGTCAACGTGAGTCGGAATTCCAAGCCGAACAGGATGCTTTGCGGCAACGCTTGGACGACACCTGCGAAGAACGCAACAAATTACAGCAGATGCTCCATGCGGCCAAGCAACGAATCGGCGGCAAAAGTGTCGAAGAAACACTGGATGATGAAACGCTCAAAGAATTACAGCGTCGCAACGCGGATCTCCACTCACAGCTAGACGAAGCGAACAAGCAGGTCGCGGGTTTAAAGCGACAAGTCGAGCGTCTAAAGAGCGAAGATCCCGAGTCCGTGCAGTCGCTTCGAGCGGAACTGGCCAAAGAGAAAGCCGACGTTTCGCGGATGCGTTTTCAGTTGTCCAAACAACTCGAAGAAATTGGCAACGTTCCCGTTGCCAAAGACCAGCCTGATCGCGAGTTCGCCTTCAAATTGAAGACTCTGCGGGAGCACCTCCGGGAGATTCATGAAGAGGAGAAGGCCGATCGTGATCAGAAAGGGGATTCGCTATTCGGACGAATTTCGAATCTTTGGAAACGTGTTGACGACCAATATTGATCTCTGAATTCGGAACTGTCATGTCGACGTCCAATGATCCCTTTGCGTCTGTATTTGCGGGATCTCCTTCCTACGAAGTTGATCCCGTCCAGACGGCTTTTCCATCGACCGGTCCGTCACACGATGAACCTGCCGTACCCCCGCAGCAGACGGCGCCACAAAACCAGCCGGTGGCACATGATGTCGAGTCATTGCGTTCGATTTCCTATGAGGTCGAACAATTTACTCGGCAATGGTTCACTCGTATCCGTCGTGTCATCAACCGGTCGGCTCAATTGCTTGAGCGAGAGTCGCTGCTTGCCGGTGCGATCGCCAAATTAGATCAACAGAAATCCGAATGGAGTCGCCGAACGGCAGAGCGCGAACTCGCGTTACGCGATCAAGCTAAACAATTGACCGCTGCTTGGATGGAAGTCGAAGCAGAACGAAGGAAATCACTACAGGGAGGTCGCATGGCGGCTCCCATGGGCGCGATGCCGATGGGCACAGCCGGCCCGGTGGTACGCACGGCAAGCCCACCGGTTTCGGTGTCTCCCCCGAGCCCTACCACAATCACGGGCCCCACCACAATCACGAACGCCACCTCACCGGGGACGACCGCCGAGGCGACGCCTTCGGTTCATTTGGCCGATCGGGATGCCGAACAAACAATCGCCCCTTCTGATCGTTCGCCGACGACGGTCGGTCACACTGCGCATCAGTCGCATCAGCCACCTCCGATTTCGTCTCCAACTGGGGCCGGGAACGCGGCCAGCAGAAGTGGCGTCCCACCGGTTGCCAATCGTCCGATTCTTCCGACATCAAACTCGTCGATTGACGATGAAGGATTGAGCGAGCAAGAACGTTGCGAGGCCGATGCCCAGTCCCGTCAGAGAATTGAAGAGTTCAAGCGTATGCAACGCGCCCTCCGTTTCAACCGTCAACGATAAGCGTCCGTCGGAGAACCCCCGTGTCGATCACCACGATATTTACTCGTCCGCTGAGCTTTTTTCGCTCCTCAAGTCGGTCGCGTGCGAAGGCGGAATCGGTAGCCGCGCCCGTCCTTGATTTTCCGAACGCACCGCCCGACATTCGAATCCTTGTGCGGCAGCGACAGTACGCACACATTGTGCGGCCCCAAGACGGCTTGCAGTTTGACGACGAATCACTGAAATATGCCTGGAAAGCAATCGACCATGACATGGCCTACGTCCCCGGCGGCGCCGTAATCCTGCAAGGTGAGTACGCGACGACAACAGCCGACGGCTTGTCACTGATTCCACAAACGCTTGGCACGAGCGATGTCGAGTCGCTGTTTATCGATCGATGGTGCGTGACCAACGCAGACTACAAACGATTCGTCGACGAGGGCGGCTATGACGATGTCAATTTGTGGCCAGAGCAGATATTGACGACTGTCTTGCAGTTCGTCGATCAGACCCAGCAGCCGGGACCAGCCGGATGGGCCAAGGGCAGCCCGATCGTCGGTACCGAAGCCCAGCCGGTCACCGGAGTTTCCTGGTACGAAGCGAATGCTTACGCCCAATGGACGGGAAAACGATTGCCGACAAGTGCGGAATGGCAACGCGCTGCGACTTGGAGCTTGAGCAGCAGTGACAGCTTACAGGAATGCCGCTATCCCTGGGGCAATTCCTTTGATCCCGGTTTCGCCAACACCTGGGCGAGCGGTCGACATCAAGTTGCCTCGATTCATGACTTTCCGAAAGGCAACACGCCTGACGGGGTCCGCCAACTCGTTGGCAATGTCTGGGAATGGATCAACACCCAGTACATGCTCGCGGCAACAGAAGAAGTCTCGATGCACGCGACCGATCCCATGGCAGAGATTCGCGGTGGTGCCTACGACAGCTACTTTCACTCGCACACCACCTGTCAAAGTCGCAGCGCCGACACGTTGACGGCACGCAAGCCCAATATCGGGTTTCGTTGTTGCTTCTCCGCCACCGGACTTGAGCCTCCGGATACGTCGAACTAGTAATCAATCCAATTTAGACTCAAAACTACTTTTCTATCAGTCTCGTTCGGTACATCGCCGGACGGTGGCATCCTTCTCTGTGAACTTCAAAGGGGTCGAACTATGACGACCGAAACCTACGATCCGCAATCCACCGATGAAATCATCTTGTGTGTTTGTTGCAACGCTCAGATGGATGCGAGCGATGACTTTTGTGAAGTCTGTCATACCCCGGCCGAGATCACGCGATCGATTGCTAAGCGGAATGTCTGCCCGCACTTCATTTCGGTTGTCGGCCCCAGTAATGCCGGCAAAACCGTGTATCTTGGGCTACTGCTCGATGTACTTTGCGGCGGCGCACGTTTTCTAAAAGGTGTCCCCAACGGCGCGTTTTCGTTGCGATTGCAAGAACAAGTGGTCGCGGCTCTGGAAGATCGACGCTTCCCCGAGAAAACCCCCAACGAGTCTGACTTGTGGAAGTGGCTTCACTGTGTCGTGACGGACTCTTCTAAACGCAAAGTCAAACAAGTGGACTTTGTCGCCCCTGACTTCGCCGGCGAAGCGATCGCGATGGAACTCGAACATCCGGGGACTTACCCAGCGGTGTCTCATATCGTCGAACGAACGGCGGCTTTTTTGCTACTTTGTGATTCAATTGAAGTTCGTGACAATGGAGCCCGTGAAGATTTGTTTGCGATGAAACTCGGGTCCTATATTTCGCAACAGCAAGGGCTATCGCACCTCGACAAGTCACAAGATCTGACCCCTGCCGTTGCGGTTGTTTTTACAAAAAGTGACACCTGTCCGGAAGCAGAAGCGAATCCAAAGCGGTTCATGGAAAACAACATGCCCCGTTTTACGGACTACTGCGAACAGAATTTTCCCAGGCACGAGGTCTTTAGCGCCAGTGTGGTCGGATCTTCGGTTTTGATGAGCAATAGTTCGGGTGCGATGTCACGATTGCCGCTTCACATCCAACCGCGTGGTGTGATCGAACCCTTGCACTGGGCCATTCAAAACAGTTGAACCATGCTTGTCGAACAGATCACATACGGGTCGGCAAATCGTAGCCGAATGAAAGGCTACCAGGTGATTGGGCAATCGCCTGGAATCGATGCGTCGATGTCGGCGGCGTTTTGCAAGCTAGCACCGTCGCATAACTCGATCGAGACATTGCCCCGGTGTGACCTTCAAGACGCCTGGGGACTGAGTTTTTTTACGCTATCGGAAACACATTATGTGGTCGCACGGAGCGTTCATGGGGCGCCCGAGTACAGCGGTCGTGGAGGGTTTTCGGTTGTCACCAGCGCACTCGTCGCGACTGGCCGTCAGTTGGTTCAGTACGGGTATCACGCGATCGATTTCGCGCGCACCGCACTTGCGCTCGGACACTTGATTCTTCCGGCGGATGATCAGCACCAACTACCGCAGTCCGAGATGACCGACAAGCCAATTTCGTTGCCACTACCGGAAAGCGACTTCTGCGACAGCACTCCGGCCGTTTTACCCAATCACGCCGTCAACTGGATTGCCCGCGAAACGGTCAGCCTCCTTCGCGACCGTCACAAGGTCATGATCGTTGGTGACTGTGATGCGCTTCCAATTTTGACGCTCGTTTTCGATCAGCTTAATCCTAGCGAACGCAGTACGACCAGCTTTGCGTGCGGTTTAAAACAATCCGGTCAGCGCGACTTCCGTGTGCAATTCACTCACGAAACAATGACACCGAAACTCAAAGCAGAGTTAGATCGAGCCGGTTTCGTCTCCATCGACATCGCTTCGGTTTTGGTCGAGACGCGATAGGCATTGTTTCTTTCAATTTCAGCATTGACCGAAGGAAGTTAGGCTAAGGTTTTCGATCGATAACCAATGCAAACATCCGGCGACTGAAGACTCGCACGCGAATTTTCAAGTCGAACAATTCGCTAGTCGCCCGGAGTTGCTGGAGTCTTTCGCGATGGTACTAGCGCAAGCGATGCGATCATGATCACCGCCGGCATGATCGGAGAACGCATTCGCATGTTACTCCAATACACCGCATGAACTGCGGTCAGTGTCAGCGCCAAAAGCCAGATCGCCGCGAACGGTGCTGCGAATAAGTTTCTGCGGTGCCTGTAAAACGCGATTAAGATCGCGCCCCAGATCCCAAGGTAAAATAACATCACCAACACGACCGCCGCGGCGGATCGATCATCAATCTGGTGAGGCATCGGGCTCCACAATCGCCCCACGCGAACGAACGCGGACCAGACAAATGTTGTGGGGCGACGTTTGATCGTTGCGACCGCCGATAGATAGGCGAGGCGGTCATCTTCGTACTCGGTCACAGACGCCGTTTGCGCCGTCTTGTCGTTCCAATCGCGATTCCAAAACGATGCGTTCGTAGGGTCCCCTTCGAAGCGGTGTGCATAAGAGGCAAAGAATTCGCTCGCATCCCACGCGTCCCCGATCGCGCCTTGTTCTAAGTAGTCATAAAAAGACTCGTTATTGCCTAGCAGCAACGTGTATCCGCCATGTGTGGTTGCCCAAACCGGATGCCCGATGACCGCTTGATTTCGGATCGTCCAGCAGACTACCGCAACCAAAACAGGGAACCCAATGGCAAGAGAAATCAGAAACGGGGAACGGCTACGATGAAGCCACAGCGTTGTCAAAGCGAGCAGGGCTGCCCATACCAAAAACGTTGGCCGACAAAGATAAGCAACTGCGAGGCAGAGTCCCACTCCGAAACCAATGCGAGTCGACTGCGAAACCGACCGAACGGAGTCATACCACCGGTACCAACAATAAATGACCACCGTTGAGATCGCTGTCGCGAGCGTCTCGGTCATCACTTCACTGGATTGGTTCAACAACAACGGGTCGATGGTGACCAATCCCGCGACAAACGCGGCGATCCAGCGGCACCGACGGGATCGATCGCCGGTGAGACGCGAGATCACTCGTCGAGTCAAATCGAACACGCAAACCACGGTGACAAGGGCGAGGCAGACATGGATGCTCCCGATCCCAAGAAACGAGAGTTGCCCGTCGGTGATCGTCCAAGACAGTAGCCAGGGGTAGAGCGGAGGGCGGAATGCGATCGCCCGAGGAACCCCTTCGGCCGAGGTCAAACCAAAAACACCATGTTGAGCGATCGTCGATGCGATCGCCGAATAGGCATCCAAATCGGCGGCGAACGCATTTTCACGGGTAACCAAGACTCCCGTTCGAACCACAACGCAGACGAGCAAAACCAGCAGGATCGGTCGTATCAACGATTGGGGGGACAAAGTGAGACCGCGGTTAAAAAACTGAGGAAGGCGTGTTTTGCGGGCGATTTTTCGCGTTGCTAAAGTGAAACAATGGGCAGGTTGACGGCTGTTGCCGTTCCCACGTAGCATCGACACGATGCAGACCTTGATCCGATACGCAATTCGGGGCCGATTCGTTCTATCCGTCATTGGCCTTCTTCTCCTGGTCGTCGCTTATCCTGCCTCGGCACGATTGCAGACGGACCAGAGCGTTCAGGCGTTGTTCGGCGATGAAGACCCGACGATCCGCCAATATCATCAACTAAAACGGTGGTTTGGCAACGATGAAATTCTGGTGTTGGTGTACCGCGACGGCAAGCTTGATAGCACCGAAGGCATCGAGCGTAGCCGTCGCTTGACCGAACGAATCCAAACTCTATCGGGAGTCTCGGCCGTTCTATCACCTTGGGTACTGAACCAAGCGATCGAAGGAATCAGCAACATCCAACTTCCGTTCGGTCTCGGATCCACCGACTCCGGTTCACTTCCGCGATTGATGCAAGCCGGCGACCCAATCGGAAGTGGCTTGAACGACATCTTCACAGGCTACACCCATTCGGCCAACTACTCACACGCCGCGGTCGTGGTGATGATTGACGAAAGCGAAGTTTCTGAAGCGGTCGCGGAGATCCGGAAAGTTAGCCGGCAGTGGGAGCAAGAACCCGATGTTTCTCAAGTCGCCTTGATCGGTGAGCCAGTCTTGGTAAACCAAGCCTTTTCGCTCGTGGAGCGTGATGGCAATCGGCTCGCCATGACTACCATCGTCTTGTTGTCGATGGTGCTGATCGTCTCGCTACTCGATCTGCGTCTGGTCGTCTTACTATCTCTGATCATCGGTTGGACGATCGTAATGACGAAAGCAACGATGTATTGGATCGGGATTGAATTGTCCTTGATTGCGTCAATCTTGACCGCCATTGTCACCGTGATTGCGGTAACCGCAGTCTTGCACCTTGGTGTGCGGTACCAAGGCCGACGGCGACGGGGGCTCACACAGCAAGAAGCAACATTCAGTGTGATGTCGGTGATGGGGTGGCCGATCTTTTGGACGTGCATGACCGATGCGGCTGGTTTCGCCGCATTGTGGTTCTCCGAAATCCTACCGGTCCGCCAGTTCGGGTTGATGGTGGCGCTCGCTTCGGTATCGGTGTTCGTTGCGATCCTGCTGTTTTCGCCGCTTTGTTTTTTGATCCCGGAACTTGCGCTCGGTAGCGGCCGATTTTCGCATCATCAAAGCCTGACGCGATGGATGCGGCGAGTTTGCTTTCGACTATCTAGTTGGTTCGTGCGGCACCGTTGGCTGACCACTGCGATAACACTCGGGCTGATCGCCGGAACCGTATTTGTGGTCGCCGACGCTGAAACGGAAACAAGCTTTCTGAGCAACTTTCGCGATGATAGCGCGATCGTCAATGACTATGGAATCGTCGAAAACAACTTAGGGGGGGCTGGCGTTTGGGACCTGGTTGTCGAAGTCGATCATCCGATTACAAGCGAGCAACTTGCCAAGGTTCGCACGCTCGAACAAGAGCTACTCGATCAACTCGGTCCCATCGGTCTTAGTAAAGCGATCAGTATCGCCGACGCGACGGAGGTCATCGGACGGTCGGCGACGGGAAAGTGGTTGCCGGCTGCGCTGCGAATCGAAGCCATGCGTACCCGACTGCCTTCCTTCATCGATGCGTTAGTGTCCGAACCGCTAGCAGATCAACCCGACCGACAGAAACTGCGTGTGATGCTACGCAGCCCCGAAGGTCTTCCGGCCGATCAAAAACGAGAGTTGATGTCGCGCACGTTATCGATGGCTCAATTGCATGTCGGGCGCTGGGGCGGCGCAGCCGACGATGTCGCGGTCAGTGGTTACTACGTCATCATGACTCGACTGGTCGATCAACTTGTCAAGGATCAATGGAAGTGCTTCATCGCGGCGGCGGGATTGATTTGGCTGTTGATGAGCATCGCAACCCAAAGTCTTCGTCGTGCGACGGCGGCACTCGTCCCGAATCTGTTGCCCGCATTTCTTGTGCTGGCTACCGTTTCGCTCGGAGGAGGCACAATCAACATGGGGGCGGCTATGATCGCGGCCGTTTCGGTCGGCTTGTCGATCGACGGATCGGTCCACCTGCTAATGGTCTATCGGCGTCGGCGCGACGTGGGCCGTAACGCGACCGAGTCAGCCGTTTCGGCGGCTGGCAATATCGGTGCGCCGGTACTGCTGGCGACCCTCGCGTTGGTCGCCGGATTTAGTGTCCTGGCGACAAGCGAGTTTGTCCCGACTGCAACGTTTGGGACGTTGGTCGCGTGGACACTGATCATCGGGACTTTGATCAATCTAAGTGTTCTGCCTGCTTTGGTCACAATCGGCGACAAATGACCGGCCCCGCCGGCGTGCGGATGTGACCTAGACGCACGGGGCGGTCTGACCTCCCTCAATGACCGCGGATTTCCTCCATCTGCGTTTTTGCGAAAGCTACTTTCTCGTGGACACTCTAATTTATCCAGGGAATCATGGACAAAGCATTCGTCGGACGGCAGCCCATCTTCACGCCAGCGCAAGAAGTTTACGGCTACGAATTACTATTTCGCTCGAGCGAAACCTCGGCGGCAGACTTCCGTGACGGCGATCATGCGACTGCGACAGTCCTGATGAGCGCCTTCACAGACATCGGATTACAGACGCTCGTTAACGACAAACGAGCGTTTATTAACACGACTCGCAACCTGTTAGTCGACGGGACTCTCAGCTGCCTTCCACAGGACCGGATGGTATTGGAAGTCCTTGAAGACGTTGATCCTGAACCGGAGATCCTCCACGCCCTACGTGAATTGCGTGAGACCGGCTACACGATCGCCCTCGATGACTTTGTCTATCGACCCGAATTAGAACCACTGGTGGAGCTGGCAGACTTGATCAAGATCGAGTTTCCGGCGATCGCCAATGAAGACCTTGCAGAGCACGTCAGTCGGCTTCGTGAGCACGGTGTAAAAACCATCCTCGCCGAAAAAGTTGAGACCCAAGAAGACTTCGAGCTTTGCCGGGATATTGGTTGTGACCTTTTCCAAGGTTACTTTTTTAGCAAACCCCAAGTGATCAGCCGAGGCAAAATGCAATCGAACGTTGCGGCGGTCATTCGGCTGGTTTCGGAGCTGCAAGACCCCAACATCACACCGACCGACGTCGAAGCAATCATCCAGATGGATGCGAACCTATCGTATCGTCTATTGCGATTTGTCAATTCGGCTGCAGCAGGCACGACACGTAAGATCGGATCGTTGCGGCAAGCGACGGCACTGATGGGCATTCATCGCTTGCGATCACTCGCGTCCATGCTGATCCTTACGGGGCTAGACGAAAAGAAGCCCAAAGAGTTGATCAATCTTGCGATGACGCGAGCCAAAACTTGTGAGCTGCTCGCTAATTCATCGGACAGCGCTCACCCCGAACGGTTTTACACCGTCGGGCTTTTCTCGGTCCTCGATGCGATGTTAGATCAGCCGATGGAGGATGTCTTGGAATCGCTTCCTTTGGAAACTGAAATCAACGACGCTTTGCTCGACCAGTCAGGACCGATGGGCGAAATTTTGCGTAGTGTGCTGAACTATGAAACCGGCACGGCCAGCCAATCAACCATTGGCTTTACGACCGTCGCCGACGCCTACCAACAGTCCCTGCAATGGCTTTCCGAGAGCGGGCAAACGCTTTAGGGAACGATCGGCAAACCGAACGCGCGTGTGTGTATCCGCGTCGGGCCTCTACTACTAAATTCGGCCAAGATCAAACCCCACGACAAGCGCGGTGAGTTCTCTCGCAGGAGCCTGTCGATGGATAGTTGACGCCCGGTACGAAATGCCACGCCGGAAAAGAAGCGTCATACGCTTCGACTTGCAACCTCTCGGCGGCCGGGTCTGAAATCGAAAGCAGTTCCTTCGAGACAGAAAACTTCGTCTCAGCACGCTACCGCTGCGACTGGGAATCTCGCTCATTGGCTTCGATGCCCATGCCCCAGCTTTCGACTTTTCGTTTCCAGTCTTTCACCAATGCGCTTGCCAGGAAAGCTGCGTTCGATGCGTAGCGGGGAACCAAACGCTGTGGATCGCTACACATACGATAGGCCCATTCCGCACCAACCTTCTGCCATACCTTTGGGGCACGTCGAGCGGTCCCGGCGACAAAATCAAACGATGCGCCGAGCTGAATACTGACTGGCACTCCCAATCGTTTGTAGTGCTGGTGGATCCAGCGTTCGCCTTTGGGTTGACCGAAAGCCACCAGTAAAATCTGTGCCTTTGACTCGCGAATACGTCGGTCCTGTGCCGTTTGTTCCTCAGGAGAGAGTTGGCGGAATGGAGGCGACTCGATTCCGGAGATCACCATCCCAGGGTAGTCACGTTTGAGACGCTTCGCGCACGACTCTGCCACGCCTTGCTCGCCACCAAGAAAGTAGATTCCCCAACGATGATGACTGGCTACCTGGGCGAGCTTATAAATCATTTCGCTACCGGCGACACGTTCCGGTAGCGGTTGGTCACCAAGCTGGCTGCGCCACACAATCGGTTGCCCGTCTGCGAGAATTAGGTCAGCTTCCTCGGTAATCGTCGGGACGTCAGATTCTTGCGCATGCAGCATGACGTAGTTCAAGTTTGCGGTGATCACATAGCTGGGGACTCCGCGTCGAATCAGGGCCTCGACTCGCTCGACCGCTTCATCGAGGGTTACTCGATCGAAAGGAACCTCCCAGACCGTTGAGCGTGGCAACGCGGGAAGTGGTTGAGCGGTCACGGGCGGCAGTTGCTTTGGAACAACAACGGGAGTGACCGGGGCGGCGCTCGGAAACGAGCCTGTCGGCTGAACAGACATAGCAAGCTGTGTGCAATGATCAAGGGAAAGGAAGACGATCCGCCTTGCCGAAGCGCAAGGAACGCAAAACTCTAGGTCCCCTGTTCGTGTCTTCGGCGAACCCGCTAAAGTTGATGTCTGTGCCGTCTCCGTATTGGCCGCGTTCTAACGACTTTTTCGACTGTATCGACTTCGCATGCCTGCTTCCCAATCCCAGACCCCGATCACCATTGTTATCACGCTGGAGGCCCTTTCGACGGCACCTTTGGGGTGCTACGGGGGCTCCATAGGCGAGACGCCTACGATCGACGATCTGGCCGCAAGAGGGGTCGTGTTCGATCGTTGGACAAGTCCGGTCGATAAGCCTGCCGGCCTAATCCGACGATGGTTAGGCGAATGTAAAGAGTTGCTCGAAACAGAAGCGGCCGAATCGATTTGGGTGACCGACGATCCGTTACTAAATGAAACAGACTACGATCCGATCTTCGGTGAATGCTGGATGTTGCAATCCAGAGTCGGCGGTCCGATCGTCGCCGGACTCGATCGCACCCGTCTGGCACATAGTTTTTTTGAACTGATGGATCGTATCGGTCCCGACACCACGCTTGCGTGGCTACATTCGGCCGCGTTGCGAGAGTGCTGGGATTGGGTCGAAGTTCCCTTGCCGGATCCCGACGAAAACGACGACACACCTCATGAGGAGTTTGTCGGCGACGAACCCGAAACGCCAGTCGAACCGCTGCAGCTACCCGACAATGCCGACGTTCCACACCTTCATTTGGACGGCGAACAACATCCAGACTTACTGTTTTCATGGATGCAGCGTTATTCCAACCAGGTATTTGTGCTCGACACGATGATGGACGCGTTGATGCAGTTCCTGGGGGAGCGTCCCTTCACGTTGATCATTGCCGGTACAAGCGGATTTTCATTCGGTGACAATCAGTGGATCGGTCATCGTGCCGGTCCACTTCGTAGCGGCGATCTTCGACTTCCGCTGATCGTTTCGTCGGACGCGCCACTGCGAGTGCCCTCGTTGACGTCCGCAGATCAGTTTCCCAACGTGTTGCGTGCGGCGATCGAACGACAGGCCTGCATGACACCAGCGACTTGGGTTCACCGCGACGAAGAATTTAAACCGCTGATCGAAACCGAATCTGATCGTGCCAGGCGTGTGGTGACGACATCCTCTTGGTTTCTAGTCAACGAAACCGAAGACGTCACCGATGCAAAACTCTTCTTAAAGCCTGACGATGTAAATGACATTAACGATGTCGCGCGGCTCAAACCCGACGTGGTAGATCGTTTAACCACCGGATCAACGATCTGAAAACTCGGACGACGCCTATCGGCGTCAGGTGCCTTACCGTACTGTTCGTAGCAGCTAAACGTTCTCGTGAACGTACACGTCGTGGTCGTGCCAGACATCGCCGACTTTTTCGGCGTGACGACACGTGCCCCGATGCATAAAACCTAAACGTTGGGCAACCGAACGGCTACGTTCGTTCTCCGTCGAGCAACGGATTTCGATTCTGCCAAGGGAATAACATTCGCGACCAGCGTTCACCAGATCTTGTACCACTCGTGTCATGATCCCATTGCCGGTGTGCCCTTGGTCGAGCCAGTATCCCAAGCAGCCAACCCGATTGGCTTGGTCAATCGAATGGTATCCCGCAACACCGACCAACAACCCGTCAAAGTAAATCATCGTGGTCAAAGCTTGACCTTTTCCAAACCGATCAAGTTGGATCGAAAGGAAGGTTCGCGAATCGTCTGGGCCGCGAGTGGCATCAATCCAGCCGAGCCAAGGCCGAAGAAAATCGCGATTCCTGTCCGTTAGTTCAAACAGTTGATCGGCATGAAAAGGCATCGCCAGTTGTAGGCGAATCTGTTCATCCACGTCTCGATGAAACATGACGCGTTCCGAAGAAAGGACGTCGACAGTGGACCAATCGATCAATCAAGTTTGGCCACGAGTCGACGGAGTTGAGGCAGAAACAATCGCAGCGCGCGACTGCGGTGACTGAGGGCACGCTTGACCGTTAAGTCTAACTCGGCGAACGTCTTGTGGTACTCCATGATTTCAAACAGCGGGTCGTATCCAAATCCGCCCACCCCCGATGCGCTGGTCCGTATACGACCGGCGCAGGTCCCACCGGCGGTGATCTGTACGATACCATCGGGATCGGAAAGACAGATTTCGCAGTGGTACCGGGCGGTACGTTTTTCGCCCGGAACGCCATCGAGTTCAGAGAGAAGTTTACGGTTGTTCGCTTCGTCGTCTCCATGCGTTCCCGCATACCGCGCCGAGTAGACTCCCGGTTCGCCATTGAGTGCGTCGACGGATAAACCGCTGTCTTCGGCCAGAACCCATCGCCCCAGATGCTTCGCTTGCTCGGTTGCTTTGAGCGCGGCATTTTCTTTGAATGTCGTCCCGGTTTCATCGACGTCAATCGAACCGGGGATTTCTGCGAGCGACTGTAGCGAGTAGTGCTCTTCGGGAAGCATCAACCTGAGTTCGATCAGCTTCTTTTGATTGTTGGTCCCCAGCACCAAGTCGAACATCGGGTGAACCTTCGAGTAAAAATTCGGAATCAGATTGGCCCAGAGCTATGCACTGGACCTCTGGTGCAATCGAAAGCTCCGGCTTCGGTTGCGTTGCAACACCCATCCTGGGTGCACTAAGACGCGTCGACGTTTTTGGCCAATGCGTAAATCTCGGTCGCATTGAGAACCTTGTCGTTTGATTCAAACAACGATCGAATGGCGGCTTTGTGGGTCTTCATTTTCAAGCCGCCTACGCCGATCGCACCATAACCAACGGCATCATCGGATCCGCCTTCGATTGCTTTCGCTTTATCGAATGCCTCGATACCCTCAATTCCCGCCGGGGGAACGGCGTTTAAGTCGATCGCGACAGATAGCTTAGACGCGTTTGACAAGTTTGCTTTAGAGGCCAATTGAACGCCGGCGGCACCGCAAGCGATCACAACTTGTGCATCGGAAAGAATGCGTTCGATGGCTTCGTCGGAGTCGGCTGCCGCAGGAGTCAATTCGCCCGCCTGGTCGATTCCGTCGAGTTGCTGCGAGATTCGTTCACAAACCAATCGAGCGCGGTCGACCGATCGGCTTGTCAGTGTGACGGCTGCACCGTCGCCGGCAAGCAACCGTGCGACGCGTTGACCGACCGGCCCCGTACCGCCAAGCACCACTGCGTTTGCCGATGCGAGGTTGAGGTGCCGTCCGGCACAAACGACTGCTGCCGCCGCAGTCGTATTGCATCCGTTGGCGTCCATCATGACCGACACCCGTACCGGTCCGAAGAATGTGTCGGTGACGCCACGAAGCAATTCCTCAGCTATCGAGACATCCGATCCGCCAATAAAGATAGCGGTCTCTTTCAGGTCGTCGCCGCCGCGCGTGAACATCGTACCGTGAACGAGAGACTCGACATTGGCTGGCTGAACGTTAGCAACAGGTACCAAGTGATCGATGTCCGAATCAATCGCGACGACAGAATCAAAGGAGCTGATGTGGGGATCGCTATCGAGTTGAAACAGAATGCGTTTGGTCATGCGTAGTATCGAATCGTCGGTTTGAACATCAATCGCACCAGTTTTTTCTCCGCTCCATCATCAGCCGCAGAGCGTTAGCTCGCGGTTAATTGCTCCTTCGTCAGCCGCAGAGCGATAGCTCGCGGTTAATCGCCACGGTGAGCAACGTCGTTTGAGCCGCGCGCGATCGCGTCGCGGCTGATCATATCAACATCGAACGATGCGACTTAGAAATTGCCCTTGAAGGGGTGTGCCGCCGAATCTTTCTTGGCAACCATTTCTTCCGCGGTGGGCTTGCCGCCGATCGCGTTAGCAACGCTTTGCTTGACCGCTTCGTAGTTGTAGTTGTAGATCTTTTCGTCGTCGTCGGCTTCGGGGTGAATGAAGACGCCACAAACGCAGACCAAATCTTCGGCTTGATCGGCTGGAATGACACCTTCGGCGACCGAATCGGCGATCGCTTTAGCAACGGCCGCTTGGGCAGGGCCAAACATTTGCACGACTTGTTTCATGCCTTTGAGCGTCACCTTAGTAATCATGACGGTCGAGGGCTTCACAGCAACGTTGGGCTCCAAAACGGCCAGCAAGTTGGTGTGACCTTCGCTTTGCGTCGACAGCGCGTTGGCGAACGCGACACCGACCGGGCCGTCTTTGCTACCGAGCATCAAGTCGATGTGTGCGACTTCGTTGCCATCGCCCACCAGGGCTTCACCAATGTAAAACTTCATTTCAGTGACCTAACTTCAATAGAAACGTCAATCGGAAGACCGGTGGGGATGCACGAATCCGTTACCCCACAAGCGTCCTAGAGAGGATCTTGAACCGTCCGGTTGCGACGCTCGGGGTGGGTCTGGACGGGAGAAAAGCTAACAAACCGACACGCCCATGCAAACACCCCAGGTTGATCGTCGCGCCCCGAAACCCACAGCTGATCGGTCCACCCTAGTTCTGATCGGTCCCTCGGTCCGCGCGGCGGCGGAATCTGCCCGTGCGGCGGGCTATTTGGTGCACGCGATTGATTTCTATGGGGACCGAGAGACGCTCGCCGCCAGCCATCGCTGGACCAATCTAGAAGATTTTCGCCGACAATTGCGTCTGTCCAAAAACGGGTCCGATTCTGGAGGCGATCGATCTTCTGGGGAGCCTGAATTGTGCGAAAACAGGCCTTTGTGTGAAAACAGGCCAAATGATGGATTGGTGAAGCTGCTTCCGGTTGCGACGAGTTTCTGCGTGGTGGGCGGTTTTGCAGACGGCTACGATTGGCTCGAGCCGCTAGAACCCCAGATTTCCAGTGCTTACGGTTCGGCGGCTCTCGCCGAAGTCTTCGCCGCCTCGACCGATCCAATCTTGCTCTCTGCGATAGCCGCCGAAGCCGGTGTGGAATTTCCAAATTTTCGCCAACAAGGGCGTGTTCCTCACCGATGGCTGCTTAAAAAACGGACGAGTAGCGGCGGCCTGGGTGTCAGCGTGGCAGCCGATGATGGCCGAATCGCCGAGGACTCCTTTGCCCAACAACGGGTTTGTGGCCCGGTATTTGGGGCCACGCTGGTCACCGAAGGAGGCCGAGTCTCGTTGCTGGGGGTTTGTCGTTTGTTGAAAAAGCGTTTGACGGGCCGGCCGTTTGTCTTCGCCGGGGCTATCGGGCCATTAAAGATTGCCAAAGACGTTTCCGATGCGGTGATCCGTTTAGCCGATTGCTGGTTGCGGCGATTCAGAATGACAGGCCCCCTGAATATCGACTTCATCATCGATCCGCGCACCGGGCGAATTTGGCTACTGGAAATCAATCCGCGATACAGTGCGACGATGGAATTAATCGAGCGAGCCGAGAACGATGGCGACGGTCCAATGCTGTCTCTGTTGGGCGATCCCGCTTTGGTGCTAGGGCAGCAGCGATCGAGCGAACGCCCCGTCTTTGTCAAACGAACACTTTTCGCCCGCCACGACCAAAGCATTTCGGCCGAGCAATTCGAAGCCGACGTCGGATCAACGAAACTAAAAGATTTTTGCTGGAAAGACACGCCGGCCCAGTCGGCAATGATCCCGGCCGGGGCGCCGATCGCGACGATGATCTATCGTTTCGAAGCCGACCGTTGGAAGCGTGATCATCGCGTCAGGACATTGCCTTGACTTCTTCGTTGGAAAACGACGGAAAGTACTCTTCGACCACCCGGTGGAATTCCTCAGCCGTGTTGACACGGGCGACGTTGGTCCGGAAGTAGCGTGCACCGTGTTTGCCTTGGGCGTAGCAACAAGCGTATTTGCGCATCAGCACCGTCCCCTTTTCTTCTCCGAACCGATCGACAACCAATTGGTAGTGTCGCAACATGCAATCACGCTGCTCGGCCAACGTCGGATCCGGCGGAACCGGATCGCCACGAAGAGCCGCCGCGGCTTGCGAAAACAACCAAGGCCTGCCCAAGCAAGCGCGTGCGATCATAACGCCATCGACGTCATAAGTTTTAAACGCATGAACGACCTTCTCGGCCGAATCGAGATCACCGTTTCCGATCAGAGGAATGTTCTTCAGGTGCCCTTTGATCTCGCTGATGCGATCCCAATCGGCATGCCCCCGAAACATGTCCTTGGCGGTCCGGCCATGAACGGTCAAGGCTGCGGCGCCAGCTTCCTCGACGACTTTGGCAACATCGTTGCAGTTAATCGATTCGGGGCTGCATCCGAGTCGGATTTTGGCGGTCACCGGAGTCGGCGAACAAGCTTCAACCAACTTTGAAATGATCTCGAACATCCGCTGTGGGGTTCGCAGCAGGTAACTTCCGCTATGAGCTTTCTCAGTCACCTGGCGAACTGGGCATCCGAAGTTAATGTCGACAACGCTCACACGGTATTCCTCGACCAAACGCCGGCCGACCTTTGCCATTGTTTGCGGATCATTGTCCCAAATCTGAACCGCCAGCGGACGTGCTTCTTCGGCCACCCCCCAAAGTCGGTCGGGGTGCTCCTCCGCATGTTCGTCCATCCAAGCGAAGCCGCGGGCATTGACCATCTCGGTCGCGATTAGCCCGGATCCGCCATAATCACGCACCATTTGGCGAAACGCCGCATTGGTGAAACCTGCCATCGGGGCCTGCAAGATGGGCGGGTCGATGACGAGGTCACCGATTTTGAAAGGCGGAGGCGGAAAGGGTCGAGACATAACGCGAATGTTTTTCGTTGTGAATGTTTCGGCACACTCTAAAACGACACCCTCAATCTGGCAATGTTCGAAGCCAACGGGATGTCGGAAAATGGCAGGCGTTTACCGCGTCGGGGATAAATCACGAGGATGTTTTTCCCTACTCGCCGAGTCGCCGAGTCGTTCGACGGGAAACTTGTCTTGTCACGCCACCCGCATTTTTCCTATACCGCCAAGTCGAGGAATTCTATCTCGATGACCAGTAGGAATGTTCATGTTGTTGGCACAATCAGAAACCGTTGGAACACCAATCGACGAGTGGATGGAGAACCTGTGGTCGGGTTCTTCGCATTGGATTTCGTCCGGCATGATCACCAACATCGTCTACGCGGCGATGGGACTGGTGGCGATCTTCTGTGGGTACTTTATCGCTCGATACTTGTCCCGGGTGATTAGCAATCCGATTTGCCGACGTGTTGATGAAACGCTGGGGCGATTTGTCGGCAACGCGATCTTCTACAGCGTGATGCTTGGCTTGCTTACGATGGTTGCAAGTACGCTGGGCGTCGAACTGGGCGGATTGACTGCCGTCCTGGCCGCCACCGGTTTTGCGATCGGTTTGGCCTTCCAAGGTACGCTCAGCAATTTTGCTTCCGGCGTGTTGATGATCGTCTTCCGCCCCTTCAAAGTCGGTGACGTGGTTAACATCGCCGGCGTCATGGGCAAAGTGAACGAAATCGATTTGTTTACAACAACGCTCGATACTCCCGACAACCGACGTCTGATCATTCCGAACAGTTCGATCAGTGGCAGCACGATCGAAAACATCAGCTTTCACCCACACCGCCGAATCGAAGTGCTCGTTGGCGTTGACTACAAATCTGACATCGATGCGACGCGTCAGACGTTGCAAGAAGCACTCGATCGATTTGCCTCCGAAACGATTCATGGTGATGGCCGCGGGACCGCCGTGGTTTTGGCCAACCTAGGTGACAGCGCGGTGCAATGGAAAGTTCGCATGTGGGTTCCCAGCAGTGACTTTTGGCGACTGCAAGAATCGCTGACCTCGGAGATTAAACGCCGCTTGGACCGCTCGGGAATTGGGATTCCGTTCCCACAAATGGATGTGCACCTGCACCGTATCGATTCCTCTGACGAAGAGGTTCCGACGCGTCCTCGGATTCGCCCGGCACGTCGGGCATCAACCTCCACTGATGGAATGACCTACGTCGGCTGATCCTAAACTTGAACTGGAACAAAGCACGCATGTTTCGCTTCAGACTAAGACTTTCCGTTCGGGCGATCGCCGGAACAAGGTCCCTGTGAATCGGAGCTACAACATTGATGGATCCGACCTGTCGTCTGATTCGACAACTTCACTGCCGGTCCACGCACCATCGGTTTGCCATCGATGCCCTGTCGCATCTTCGAACAGATGCCGGTAAACGCTTGGCGAAGTGGCTATTGCGATATTACCCACACTATTTGCGTGGGGCGGTCGATCCGGACGTGCGTTTTCGCGACTTTCACAATCATCTGGTCCACGTCCGCGATGGCGGATGGGGAGGCGCTCCGAGGGTTGCCCATCAGTGGTATCGGCGACTTCAGAAATCGCTTCGCAAGGAAAATTTTATCAGCGCCGCCCATGCCGCCGGAGTGCTCACGCATTACGTCAGTGACGTTGTCCAGCCGCTGCATACCATCAGCGATCCGCGTGAAGCCATTATCCATCGACCACTCGAGTGGAGTGTGACGAGGAATTACGAACAGATCCTCGCGTGTTGTGATCGCCAACGAATCGAAGTGAATCTGACCTTGGCCGATGATCCGGCTTGGCTGGGATCGATGATGTTGCATGCGGCCCACCGAGCATCGCAGCACGCGGACTTATTGACACAACGATATCGTCTCAAGGACGCCTTCCGGCCCGGCGACTTTGGTCTCGACCAGGATTCGATCGAAATCTTTGCCGAGTTGTTCGCAATCTCGTTGACCCTGATTGCGGCGGTCCTCGATCGGGCTGCCGCCGAGGCGGAATCGTACATCGGATACCCATTGCCCAATTGTCACCCGACGATCGCGCGATGTCATGCTGCCGTCACCGCCCCGATCGGTTTGGTCAAATCGCTTGTCAAAAACGCGTCCGATCGCGGCGCCGTAAAATCGATCGTTCGTGAAAGTCGTTCTGAAGGAAGGTTGACCGAATCGTTGCCGGCTGAAATTGACATCAAGCAACGCGTGATCGAAGTCTATCGTCTCGAACGCCAACTACGGACCATCGCAACCGATCAGCCGGTCGCTCAACGCGCCGCTTGAACACCGCTGGTATTTTTCTCCGTCGTCCTTCTCATCTTCCTAAGACAGTCACATGAAAGCCTTTGACGCGACTCGACGATTCTTTCACCGGGCGGCCGACCACCTAGACCTGGATATGGGGGTTCGTGAATCGATGCTGATGCCGCAACGCGAAGTTCAAGTGCAAGTGACAATCGAACGTGACGACGGATCACTGGCCAACTTTGTCGGCTTCCGCGTGCAACACGATAAAAGCCGGGGGCCGATGAAAGGTGGGTTGCGCTATCACCACGAAGTCGACTTGGATGAAACCCGTTCGCTGGCAAGTTTGATGACCTGGAAGACCGCCGTGGTGAATCTGCCCTACGGTGGTGCCAAAGGCGGCATCGGTGTTGACCCTCGTTCCCTGTCGCTTCGCGAAAAAGAACGATTGACGAGAACCTTCGTCGATCAAATTCATGACATCATCGGCCCCGATACCGATATCCCCGCACCCGACATGGGCACCGACTTTCGTGTCATGGCTTGGTTCAGAAACCAATGGGAAAAGTACCACGGATTCAACCCCGCCGTTATCACCGGCAAACCGGTCGAAGAGTACGGCGCCAAAGGGCGTGAAGAAGCGACCGGTCGAGGCGTCGGATCACTCACGGTAAAAACGGCCAAACGGTTGGGCATGAAACCCGAACAGTCCCGAGTGGCGATCCAAGGTTTCGGAAATGTCGGTTCACACGCGGCGAAATTCCTCGCCGAATCACAGTTTCCGATCGTTGCCGTGAGCGATATATCCGGAACCTATTACTGCGAAAAAGGCTTGGACATCGGATCTGTGTTCCACCACAAGTTGGAACATCCCCAGGGTTTGTTGGAAGGTTATGACCGTTGCGACGTCCTACCGATCAATGCCCTACTTACACTCAAAGACGTCGATATTTTGATCCCCGCCGCACTCGGCGGAGTGATCACCGAAGAAAACGCCCACCAGATTTCAGCTAAGGCGATCATCGAAGCCGCAAATGGCCCGATCGATCCCGACGCAGATGTGATCCTTAACGACCGTGGTATCACGATCTTGCCGGACATTTTGGCCAACGCCGGAGGCGTCACGGTGAGTTATTTTGAATGGGTACAAAACCGGCAGCACTACCGCTGGAGCCTTGATCGAGTTCGCCAGGAACTGGATCGAACCCTTTCAGATGCCTTCGAAAACGTTTGGCAAACCGCCCACGAACGTGAAATCTCCTTACGGGACGCGGCGTTCATGATCGGCATTTCGCGGGTTCGCCGAGCGAGCGAACTGGCTGGGCGATAGCTTCCACCATGATCAGCCGCAGAGCGTTAGCTCGCGGTTACCGATGCTGTATGAACCGCACGCTATCGCGTGGCGGCTGATGGGTTGGCAACGACCGTTGTTGGATCGATCACGCGATGATCGCGACGGTTTTAACCTTCACCGTGGCGAACCGATTCACGTGCGACCAAACCAACCTGCACTAAATCTCGCCGAAAATGATCCCCGGGTCGACGGGTTGGTAGGTCCTGGCGACATGGCGATAGGACATGACGAATCCAATGATCGCCAAAATTGCCAAGATGTTTAACAGACAAAAGAAAAAGAGCTCGCGACGCCGACGACGAGAGTGCCAGCGCTGACGCCGAGCTGCGCGCGACGAGGCCCGTGGCTCGGGCTCTCGATTGCGTTGGATCAAGTCAGCTGAGTTCGACATTCGTACCGAAAAAAGGAGGTGGGACTACGCCCGTGCATCGTCAAGACACAGTTATTGGGGAAAGGCGCGGTTCATAGACCTGCCACCAAACTAATCGCGAAAGCCGTCGCTTGAACCCGTCCGAAAATACGGATTCTTTCTTTTTTACTCCCCGCCCTACCATTCGGATGAGCTAGTCACCTCCGAACCTAGGGGGGATGACATCGTTCTGATGGCGATTGCAACCAAAGGACGATTGATCGGTGAATGACCAATTCTCCAGAATCTCAGTTCTGTAATGTCTCTACATACTCCGACCAAATCGCTTTAGCAGAATGGCCGGTCCATCGATCCCACAGATCGGGGGTATAGGTTCCCTCCCGCATTGCTGCGTTGAACTTTCGAATCAACTCAGGATCATGCTGTCGGACGGCATAGTCCAGAAACGCGGCCGTCGTACGGTAGCTGTCGTCGTAGTTGGATCGCTTCGGGTCAACTCGCGGCCGATTCTTGGCTGGTTCGTATAGGAACCAGCGAATGTAGTCGGCGACGCCTTCGACCATCCAGCTCGGGTTGCGCTGGCGACCTCGTCGGTTTCGGTATTGTTGGACGACATGGACAAGCTCGTGCACGATCGAACCGAGAGCTTCGCCTTGGAGTTGTCGCCGATACCACGGACCTGCCGCCGTAATTTGAGTCCCCGACGCGTAGGCAACACCATCCATGTCAGCCTTGAATGTCACCTTCACTTCGGTGGGTGCATTGAAGCCTTCGCTGGGCAGCATTTCGATGATCTTGGGATACCATTGACGACAAACTGGCATCAACTCTTTCCGCACCCAAGGTCGTAGGTCGGGTGTCTCAGTGGTGTCAAATTGAATCGTATAGCGATCATCGATTTCGAGCGTGTCGATGCGTTCAAGTTGTTGGGCCTGCGGAACCGTTGTGGCTTCTTGGGCCCGCAGTGTGAACAAGGCCGAGCCGGTGAGCATCCAAATCAAAAAGAATCGCATCAAACAGTTCCGTCGCATGGTCGTATCGATCGTTCGTCAGATGGGTAAACGCAGTTGTCGATTCAGCCAGAGTTCAATTCGAAATGGAACTATCAAGCCAGCCGGAGACCGAGCAGTCGAACGCACCGATGTTTCGTCGAAAAAGAACCTTCGGAAAGGTTTTCAGCGGCGGCGGCCAAACCAACGGTGTCCACTCGAACGCATCAGTCCGAGCACCAGAATCGCCAAGACATAAAATCCTACAACGGTTCCGCTGAAGCGAGACAGGTCGGATTCCAAATTCCGACTTTGAGAATCGAAGAAAAAGGAAATCGCCATCAACTGAACTACCAACAACGGGACCGAGATAAACAATAGCCACCAATAACGTCCTAGCAACAGGAACATCAAGGCAAGCCAGAGCCCCCCCAGCGAAACAACCATCGCGAACAGTTCATCGGAAAGCCCGATTTTGTCATTGGTGAGTTTAAAGATGGCAACCAATAGCGCGATCGTTGTCGTCAGGTGCATGATCTGGCGAATGCTTCTTTGCCCCGTTTCTCCGACGAGCCCACGGTGCAATCGACGTCCTGTCCATTGCATCACGACGACCACGATGGCAACGGCAAACAGTGCCGCGAGCGCTACCTGTGCGATCGACTGTGGATCATGGCGGATCGCAAATCCCATTGCGACAACCGACAAGACTAAGATCGCGCCGACTTGGAAGCGTGCCGCATGCCGTTGCTGCGGTTGACGAACGGGCTTGGAATCGACCGGCTCTGTGTCTCTCGGTTGGTCTTCTCCGGCGATCGCGTTGCCGATCGCCGGAAGTTCGATCAGATTGACCCACGAGCCGATGGCCGCCCAGATTGCCGATAGCCCTCCTAACGCGAGCCCGACTGAAAACTGTTGCTGCATGGGGAGATCGGTTGCCCGGTCCCCGGCAAGCATGGCCGCGACCGTGATCATTAGTACCAAGGACCAAAGAAATGCCCAGCCTAGGAACACTCCGTCGACGTCATTGCGTCCAACGGAGTTAGAGTCGCTGGCACTCATTGAACGCTTTGTCGACGCTGCTGATCAATCGACATGAACTGCAGCGGTAGTTGACCGTCACGGCGATCGGCAAGTTGTTCGAGAATTCGTTGGTCTGTCATTTCGGTTTGAAAGCGGACTTCACCGGCACCGAATAACAGGTGCGCGCCTCCGGGGTGCCGGCTGCCAATCGTTCCAACTTCGGTCACTTCCAGCACTTGTTCGGGTAGATCCGTTTGGATTCCGCCGCCGGTGTTTCTTAGCGTCGCCCGAGTTCCGCTAAGCCATCCCAAATCACCGAGTGTCGTAATCTTCTCGGAAACAAATACCGTATTGGACAAGCCATCCAAGACGTCCTCACGATTGAGGGCTTGGTTAAGCACAGACATCCCCCAATCAGACTCTTCGATCGGCTTGGCCGTCGGGTGATGAAGCCCGACGTAACTGCTGGCGTTTGCCACAACGCCTACGTCCGACGGACATCGCACACCGGGGAAGCTCAACGCCAAGACATCGGCGTTCTTTTCGTCATAGATGCTGACCGAGCGATCGATGTTTGCCGCGATCACCGGTTGGTCCAAAAACTCAGTGAGTCGTCCCAGCCAGTTGTGATGGCTTCCCGAAGGCTCGTTGCGAATCGGTCCCGAATCGGCAATCGTCCCCATCGGAAATTGCGACCAGCGATCGTGGTAGCTTTGCATTGCCAGTCCAATCGAGATGAGGTTTGACTGGCATTGGGTCCGTCGGGCCGATTCTCGCATCGCTTGAAGCGCGGGGGCCATTATGCCCACCAAGATTCCAATGATGGCGATCACCACCAGTAGCTCGACCAGGGTAAACGCGCGACAATTTTTAAACATAATAGCTCACCTCAATGGTGTTCGATCCGTAGATCACTCGCCGCCTACCGAACGGCTTTCCGAACGTGTAATGGACATCCCGATGCGATCACCCCGCCGATGGGTCGCCCGGTAGCGCCGTCGTTCATCGGAATCGTCGAGCAAGCGGACTTCGATCCATTCGTCTGATGTTTGATCAACCGGTAGGCGAATTTCTTGTTCGACCGGCACCTCAATTTGTTCTGCACTTTTGATCGCCGATTCCAGCAAGCGAATCGTTTGCCGCCGAACGTCACGCTGGTGTTCGGCGAGTGACCTCCGTCCGAGGGCCAACACGAACGTCCCGATCAGCAACGAGAAGACGACCACAAACATGATCCCTACGATTCCGCGCCGATCATGGCGGAAACGACAGCACACGCGGTGTAGCCGCAATCGCTGCGATTTTGCGATGTGTGACGTCATTGGCTTAGCCTTCGGACGGCGATGATTTCGAACTCGGGTCGCTGGACGGATCGACGCTGGCCGGACTGACGATTTTGGGAATCGGTGACCCGAAAGCCGAACGTGCCGGCTTTCTCAGTTGACATTGGTTCGATCGCAAACGAGGCACCGAAGACGTAAGAATCTTGGCGTTTCTTTTTTGTCTCATCTGACTCAACCATCCGGGAAATCGAGCTTGAATCGATTTGGTAAACCACCTCAGGTTGTTCGTCACCGAATTCAAGCGTCAGTGTCCCTGATTGAAAACGATGTCGCTGGGCCCGATGGAAGTCATTTCGAAAGTCGTCGGCAAAACGTACCAGTTGCTGACGGGCGACTAGGTTTTCGTCCGACTGTTTCAAACTTTGTTGCATCACGATCGTCAGGGCGATCGCTCCGCCCATTACCGATGATAGGACGGACATCACCACCAAAATTTCGATCAGTGTGAACGCCGCCCTTGTCGGCCGCCGATTCGATTCTTTTCGTCGCATCAATCCGCCTCCTGCAGTCGCCACACGTGATGAGTCAAACGCAATCCACCGGCGTTGCTCGCCAAGGTCACGTGAGTTCCGCCGTAGGGTTCGGCCTCGAACGTTTCGATCTTGCACTCCAATCCGTCTGCCTCGGCGATCTTCGCGGCTTCATCGGCAAACGTGTCATCCGCTAATCCGGCAATTCGTTCGGCGACGTTTTCCAATTGAAACCGTGTCGCCAACTGCTCATAACGGGCATGATCGAAGCTGGTGCTTTGCTGATGAATCTTAAGGGCGAGCCCCATCGTGACGGCAAAAAATGTGGCCGCGATCAAAGCCTCTAGCATCATGATTCCGCGTCGGCGGACGTGTCGTGGTAGCTCGTTTCGCCTCATACCGCCATCCTCCCGATCAAGGTACACAGGACGTGAAACATGTAGAACGCATGGAGAAAAATGAAGGCCCCGATCAACATCGTCGCCAGTGGCAAGAACCAAGCCATCCGCAGATTCCATCGATACGTTTGTCGGCGTTGCAAGTCATCTTTAAGTTGGATCAATGCGGACGGAAGATTGCTGTTTTTTTCAGCATTCGCGAGCCAAACCTTTTCCTTTTCGGTCACCAAGCCGGTTCGGCAAAGTGCGGTGACGGCAGTGACACCGTCGACGAGCATTAAGATCGCTCGCGATGATGCGACTCGGATCCAATGGCTCTTCGCAATATTGGCGGATGTTTTCAATAGTTCGCTTTCGGCTTGACCGGCCGCAAGCCCCCGGCCTAGCGACTCAAGAAACTCGCCTCGCCGACGGTCAATGACCCGAACGCCGAACCACGGAATACAACGCAGAGCCGCCCGCGGCAGCCAGGGCGATAGCAGGACCAAGACTCCCAGAATGCCCATCAAGACCAAGCATAAGTATCCGAGCGTTTCCGAAAGTTGCAGCCAATCGTTTAAGAAATACGACGGTGAATGTGACGCTCCGTCGAAAAACTCCTCCTGCATTTGGTCCAGCGTCGGAACGATGAAGTTCCGCACAAACGCGGCGACGAAAACCATGACGACGAACGTCACGACAATGTAAATCAATTGTTGATTCGATCTGATCGATGACTGGGCTGCTTCGTAATCTCGCTGGATCTCCTGTTGCGTACTCACCGGCGAACGGTCCGTAGCGGTCATTGGCGGGTGTTCGGAATCCGGAAAAAGATAAGCCGCAACCGCATCGGCATCGACGGGCAACTTGGAACGACGAATGGCTTTCCCCAAGTCTTCGCCGATCACCATTCGCCACGCACAATACTTTGCACGCCGAGCGATCCCGCTGCGGCAACCATCGGCGAAGCGGTCCAAAAACTCTGGCAATGCGACCCGTTGGTCACCCGCGAAACGTAGCCAACGATTGAGCGAACGCCGCTCTTCGCGGTAGCGAATGGCGAACGATGAAATCACCGACGCGACGATCATGAACACAATGACCACGGCGACCGGATGCGGCGCCAAACCCAGCAGAGAGGCGATGCACAAAAACCACAGAAAGCCCTCCAAGACTCCCACGCACCGCGACGCTACGAAACGTGCTTGATGTATGGGGCGGTAAATCAAGTTGCCTTTCAATGATCGCAACGTCCCGGCGAGCATCGCCAACACGACTGTCGATCCCAACGCAATAAAGTGTAGGTTATCCATCAGTACGTAAACGCCTGCCACATCGTTGGCATGTACTTTCCGGTCAAGAACAACGCCAGCCCTGCCAGCAATACCGAAATCAACAAACAGGTCACCGAAACAAAAAGCGTCGTTCGCCCCAAACGCGATTGAGCCAATTGATGACACTCCACGGTCGCCCGTCGCCATATCCGAATCGAATCCTGTTTCGAATGATCGCCAGCGAGGAACACCGACGTCGCACAGACTGGCTGGTCGCGGATCGGGGACGTCGTGATAAGAAGAGCAAGCGATTGTCCACCTTCCATCCGCCTGGCGATCACCCCCGACCAATAACGAAGACTTGAATTGCGAATCGATTCAGAAGCATGGCCCAGTGCCGACGCGTAAGGGCGGTCTTCCAACACTGACGTATAAATCGATTGACACCACTCTCCCAACGCGATCGCACGCATGGTCGACCCCACCCATGGGACCCAACTACAGATGGTGTATAGCGACGACGGCAAACGATCCCATATCAAAAGCTGACCGATCAGATAGGCGGCCACCGCAACCACGGCGAACAACGCATATCCCCAAATAAATGATGTCATCCACGAGGCATCAATCGGTACCCATTCCCATCCCGATATTTGGGCGAAATATTGGGCCGCTTGCTGCATGATTTGCATTAAATAGCCGCCGACCGCCAAAGCCGCCAATACGTAGAAAAACCCCAACGTGGTCACCTTCGTCAATTGCCGGCGCGTGTCATCTCGGATGCTTTGCCACATCTGCATCTCGGCTTGGCAAGCGGGACTATCAAGGTAGTTGGGTCCGCCCGGGGCATTCATCGAACTGTCATTGACGGTATTTTCGTTCATCAGACCATGACCTCCAGCACCTCTGAAAGCGGAAGCCAAATCGAGCGGATCAGTATGAAAATCACGCCCAGCATCAGGACGATTGAAATCGCTCGCAAGACAAAATCGACCCACCACGATCGGTAACGACGAGCCTTTTGGGCGTAGAACTCGGCGACTCGGCGAAGATCGATTCCGATGGCAGTCGGCGAACGCTGCCCCGTTGCCAATTCGACAACGCATTGACGCAGTAGGTCGGGCGCGTCCTTGGGGATCGCCAGTGATGGCTCCGTCACCGCCCCCGCCGCAACTGCTTTCGCCGTCGGCTGCCACTGCTGTGCATAGCCTTCCCCGATGACGGTCGCGGAGGTTTCGATCGCTTGCGCCAAGCCGGACCGTTCTGTCATCGCAGCCTGTTGATGCTGATTCGCGTCGGTGTGTGGCGGGTCAATCTGCAGGGCCAACCAACGGCAGAATGTGGCATCGTTTTGATACTCTTTTTGAGCATGATTGATCCGCCGAAAGGCCCAATACAAAAGCCCCGTCAGAACACCAACGGCGGCCAAGGTCGCTACGGCCGACAGGGCGAAATTGCGAGCGAAAAGACGCCCAATCTCCAGACCGGTCGGAGACAATCGGGACTTGATCGGTTCCAATTCGGCCGTTGTGATCAAGATCAACGGCAGGACGAAGAACGCAACCAAAGCGGCCAGAATCACGTTGATCGTCGGATTGATCGCGGCTAGGCGAAACCGGCGACGGTCTTCGTTGGCTTCACGGATCAAGCGAACCGTCTCGCGAACCGGCTCGGTCGACCCGGTCCGTGACATCGTCTCGATCGCCAACCGTACCGGGGTTTGATAGGAACCTGAAAGTGAGGCGATCGCATCCGCCATGGGCGCCCCTTGGATCAATCGGGCACGTACCAGTTGAGCCGCCCGGCCCAGCTTTCCTAACGAGCGATCGTCTAGCTCGGCCAGTCCGCCGATCACGGATCGACCGGCCGCCGCCATTGCGGAAACCTCGTCGAGCAACATTGCGAACGATTCGTCATCAAGTCGTGGCATCTGTGTCGTCATGACTGCCTCCCCATCACTCGAAACACTTCCTCGGCATCGGTTAGCCCCGCGTCAGCTAGCTCCATCGCACGATCATAGAGCGTTGCGTTTCCGGATTCAGACAATAAACGGTTCAGATCATCAGCGGAGCGATGTTGATCGAGCGCGTCGAACAATTCTGCTCCGACCCGATGCGATTGAAAATCGACGAGCTGGGCGACCGGAAGTCGGCCCCGGTATCCAGTGCCGTGACAACCGGGGCAAGCGTTTGCGTTTGCAGGGCCACGCTCGGATGCCGTTTTTATTCCGTCACACTGATCGCACGAACGGCGAAGCAGTCGTTGGCATAGAACCGCACGTAACCCGCTTCGGATCGCATAGGTCGGCAACTTCATTTGCACTAGTCGATGCAGCGTGGCGCCGATCGAACCGGCATGAGTCGATGAAAAACAGAGGTGCCCTGTCATCGAAGCCATCAAGACGGTTTCGGCGGTTTCGACGTCACGAATCTCGCTGACCAGCAACACCTCGGCGTCCTGACGGACCGCAGCACGCATGGCGGCTGCCAACGTCAAGCCGCCACCATGCTGCACTTGACTTTGGCTGATCGAATCGATCACCGATTCGATTGGGTCTTCGATTGTCAGCACGCTACGGTGCGTGTCCGCATTCGCGATGTGGGACAAGCATGCGTAAAGTGTCGTGGTTTTGCCGCTACCGGCCGGCCCGGCGACCAATAACCAACCGTCTCGGGCATGGCACACCGCTTCCAATTCGCTTCGCGTAACAGTATCCAGCCCAAGTTTCTCGAGTTGCCGAAACGATTGACAATGTTCCATCACCCGGATCGCCGCGCGGTTGCCGTGGACGGTGGGGAAGATCCCCAATCGCATTTCACGCGTCTTTCCGTCGGCGTGTTGCCAACGGAGCGCGCCTTCTTGGGGAGCACCGCCGCGGTACGTTGGCATGTTTGCCAGCGCCATCAATCTTGTGACCGGATCGGTTTCCGGGTGACGTTCGAACGTTCGCGCGAGATGAAGTACGCCATCGATTCGAAACGAAACTTCCCAACAATCACGCCGAGGCTGAAGATGAACGTCGCTGGCACCACAATCGAGCGCGGCCGTCAAACAATCTTTGACCATCTCGGTCGCGAACGAAGCATCGCCGGTCGCGCGTTTAAAGGGAGCCAAGGAAAGCTGCATCGTTCGTTAAAAAAAGAAGCTTACTCTAGAACCAACCTGAAACGTTTCAGCCGATAGCGTTAAGCGTCAAGCCGCCGACGCCAATCGCCGCAACACGTAGCGCCGCCCACTGGGCACCAACAGGTGAGTGCACCAACGAGCGGCATTGCTTAGTAGAGCAGAGTGCGTCAATTTTTGGATCGGTTCTTGGCCAGCGATCCGCTGCCAGCCGTTATGTTGGTAGCGATGAATGCTTCGGCGTGAAAATTGCAAATTAACTAAACAAAGTCAACGCGTCGGCGCATCTGCCAAACACCAATGCTAACGATTCACGACGGTGTCGAATTTGTTTAAGAAAAACGAACCGAAGTGAATCTTTTGTTTCTCGCCAGAATGAAACGCTATGAAACGTTGCCATCAGCATAACGGATTTACGCTCCTCGAGTTGCTTGTGGTCGTGGGGGTCATTGGAGTGCTGGTGTCGCTGCTATTACCCGCCGTTCAGGCGGCTCGCGAGGCGGCGCGGCGAATGAGTTGCAGCAACAATCTGCGCCAGGTGACACTCGGTGTTTCTCAGTACCACGCCGCGTTCGATCTGTTGCCGCCTCATGGGACCGGCACATTCAATCACGCCAACGATCCCAACACGACCAACCAATTCAGACTCAGCTTTCTCGTTTCGATCACGCCCTTCGTCGGACAAGTCGCGACCTGGGAAACGATCACAGGCGAGTACGTTGGCATGCCGCCCGGTGGTGACGCGCTTGACGAAAACACCGGGTTGGGAATGATGGACTATGGGATGGATATGCTTGAGGACGAGCCCCAACATCCCTATCCGAGCATGGGCCCCAGCCCGTCACTGGAATCGTATTCGCCGTGGTTGGTTGAAATCCCACTGTACCGCTGCCCCTCGGACCCAGGGATCGGCAGTCCAGGTTTTGGACGAACGAACTATGCGGCGTGTATCGGCGATGCGATCGAAGGGCTTGACCAAGGCATGTGGCGCTACGAAGCAAACAAATGGGCTCCCAGTGGCGAAACGCAGATGCAAGCGACCGGCCGTGGGGCGTTCGTGCCTCGAATGATCACTCGCTTGGAAGACATTCATGACGGTTTATCTAACACGATCCTTTTGGGCGAAGTCTGCACCGATCTGGGCGACTCCGATACCCGCACCGTTCCGTCGATCAACAACGGTTGGCAAACTGGGGTGCTGGCCGATGCGAATTTCTGCAAGCGGCAAACGGATGTCAATCGACCACATTTCTGGAGCACCGGTGGCGTCACGACACCGACCAACGCTGCCCAAGGGCGTGGCTTTCGCTGGGCGGATTCGATGCCGCTGATGACGTCGTTCAACACCATTTTGCCGCCGAACTCAGGGCTCTGTTTCGGCGGTGACTCGACGACCGTCGGAACGGTCACGGCAAGCAGTCGACACCAAGGCGGAACCCACCTTTCCCTCGCCGACGGGGCCGTGGTGTTCATGACCAACTCGATCGACAACGGCTACGAATCGGCGACCATTGTTCTGGGCGGCGAAGGGCTGCAAGCCCCAGGAAAACCAAGTAATTTTGGTTTGTGGGGGTCTCTGGGAACACGTGACCAACAAGAAATCGTCGACGAGGAACTGAACCTGTAATCGTTTCGGTTCACTGAAATTCCTCGCGTTTGACGCAATTTGATCTGCGTGAGCCAAAAAGTTTTGTCTTTTTGGTAACACCTCGCTGCCGTCCCCGCTTGGCTGTTTGTCACCGTCGCTCCGCGACAAATATAACACGCCAAACGCAGGTCGAATCATGAAACGCGTCATCAAACGAGCCCTCGTCGCAACCGCCATCGCTTCCACGACACTGGGCGCCGCCGCCCCGGTTTTGGCTTGCGGAGGCTCGCGGCCTCGCGTCCGAAACGCCTACACCGCCGGATATGCGTCCCATTACACACCGGCTCGCACGCAGTACTATCAAACGCCGACCTATGCCCACGCCCAGCAATACGGTTATTCACAAGGCCGAGTCCAAACGGCGTCACCGATCCAGGCTGCCCCGGTCCAACAACAGACGCCGCAGCAAGTGATCCAGCAACCGGCGATCCAGCAATCGGCAGTGACGCAGGCGCAGTCCGCGAGCACTCCAAGCGTACCCACGTCTTCGCCGGTGACTTCGCAGTCGCGTCCCAATTCGCAGGCTGCCCCGACACCGCAGTCAAACGCAACAAAGCCCGCTCAAGACGCCGAAACGTCGGCCCTGGCAGCACTCGCCGCGTTGGCAGGAACGTCGACAAACGCCGCACAAGTCTCCACCGAATCTGCAGCACCGCCGCAAACGGCACCGGGGCACGTCGGAACGTTTGAAGCGACCTTGCCGAGTTCGATCGCGGTGAACCTGCAGCTTGGAAATGACGGCACGTTCACTTGGACGGTCAACCGTGACGGAACACCCAAGTCATTTTCGGGGCAGTACCGTATCGACCAAGGAAAGCTCACTCTGGTTCGTTCGAACGACCTGCAAAAGATGGTCGGTACCTTCGTTCCGAGCGGAAACGGTTTCAAGTTCACCCTGGAAGGTGCCAACAAAGACGGCTTGAACTTCCAGCGTGTCTAGTCAGGCAGCGCGAACTCGATTGGCTTAACGGCCGGTCAGAAACGCTAGCAAGTCGGCCATTTGTTGTGGCGTGATGTCTTTCTCAATCCCTTCGGGCATCAACGAGACTTCACTCACTTTGATCTGCTCGATCTCCGAACGGCCGATGGTTTTCGATTTGCCTTCGGCCATCTTCAATACGATCGCCTCGTCGCCTTCCTGGTCGATTAAACCGCTAAACACATCGCCATCGACCGTTAACACCGTCGACGCGGTGAACCGCGGTTCGACTTTCGAGTTCGGATCCAAGATGTCATACAGCAGTGCGGCTTTGGATCGATTGCTGGCGTCGGTTAAATCGGGACCGGTCAATTGTCCCTCCCCGGCGACACGATGGCATGAGGCACAGACTTTGGCAAAGACCTGCTTTCCGGCCGTGGGATCGGCGGTCATCGACAACGCCGCTTCATAGGTCTTGGCCACCTTTTGGCGATCCTTGGAAACCGCACCTCCCAGCAAGCGTGTCGCCGACGAACGAATCGCTTCGTTGGGATGCTTGAGTAAACGCACACGTTGATCCAGGCTTAACCCGGCGGCGCTGATTTGTTTTGCACCGATCGCGTCCAGCATCATCGTGGTCGACTCGTGGCGGCGTAGCAAAATTGTCAGCACCTCCGGTCGCACCGACGGGCGCAAGTCCTGCCATCGCTCCACTAAAGCACGCACGTTTTCTGTCGAGGGTGATCGACCGATCGCGGCGACGACCGCAGACTGGATCGCGGTCGTCGGGTGGTTTTCTAAGATGCCGAGATACAACGTCTGGTTTGCCTCGGATGACTGATGAGACAACAACTCAATCGCGGCGATGCGTTCTCGAACACTCGCACGATCATCCCCAGCGAGCTTGCGGTTGCGTTCCAAAATTCGGTCCAAACCGGCTACGGATTCGGCAAGTGACTCCGGTGGCTGGTTGATTAGCTGGGCAAGCGACAACCGCCCCATCGACCCGCGATACCGACTCAGCCCGCTCGCCAATCCAGAAAGGACCGCCGATTCAAAAGTCGAATTTAACGCACCTTGGCCAAGTGAATCGAGGACGCGGCGCAGTTCGGCTTGGTCGCCGCGAGCCCCCACGACTTCGGCAAGTCGTTTGATCAAGCCGGCTTGACCTTGACCAAATGATGCCTCGTTTGTCCCGGCAAGCCTGATCAGCATCTCTCCAGAATTTCTGGACATCGATGTCAGCCAACCATCGGCAAACCGGCGATCGCTTCCGTCTTGACGTGCCAGTTTTATCCCGACTTCCGTCAGCACTTTCCCCGCTGGCAAGGTGCCCAGTAACTGCGCCAGTTGAAAACGAACTTGAATCGATGGATCATCGGCGGCGGCTTTCGCGATCGATTCTCTTAGTGATGCGTCGGCAACCAAAGCGGCGACCTTTAAACCATGCGTTCGGCAGCGTGAATCGGAGTCTTCGCAAATCGCTTGAAGCTGTTCCGCGTCAAGCTTCCCCAAGCCGTGCAGAGTCCACAATGCATGGATTCGTGTGGTCGGTCGAGCGTGGGTTAAGTACGGCGTGACTTTCATCGCCACGGATGCGTCGCCGCGTTCGACCAACAATCGTTGTGCGGTGAATTGTTGCCAGCCGTTGTCACTTGCCAACATCGCAACCTGATCATCGATCGTTTGTGGTGCCTGGTATTGTCCGAGCGATGCGTCTTTCGGGACGATGCGATAGATCCTTCCTCGGTCCTCGCCGGCACGCCAATCAAGCTTGGCAGCAATCTCTGGCGGCAAGAACTTTGGATGCTCCACCCACAATCGGTACATGTCAGCAAGGTACAAGCCTCCGTCGGGTCCGGTCGCCAGACTCGACGGGCGAAACCAAGTGTCGGTCGAAGCGATGAAGTCGGCCTTGGCTTGAGCCCGGCGAGCTTGAAGCCCAACGCCGTCGGCTTCGATGACGCTGCGGGTGACCAAATGGCCGATCGGTTCACAAACGAAGACACTGTTTTGAAACGAAGGGTCACCCAACGGCCCGACATAAGCGGTCGTCCCACATGCTGAAGTGTGAGTCCCCGCGTGTGACAAGTAGTTGCTCTTCATCGCGACCTTGGGATAAACACGCGAGTCACCGCCGGATGGTGCCACGTCATACGAAGCATCGCTGATAACTAAAAAGGGGTTCCGTTTCAGTACGTTCGTCGGCAGCAGCGTCGTGATGATCGGATTTCGATTGGTGCAGTAGAAACGGTTTCCCCAGCGATCGACCGTGTTGCCAAACTGCCCCATTCCCGGTTCGGACTCAATCGCCATAGTCTTTGGGTCAAGACGGAAGTCCTTGCGAGGCAACTTGATGGTTTGTTCCGCATTCTCAAGCGTGGTGACTTCGCCGGGGCCGTAGTTAAAATAAATCCAGTTATCGATGCCATAACGAGGGTTGCCGACTTGCATTTGTGGATGGGCCGGGGTGAACCCGTCAAGCAATGTTGTCGTGCGATCGGCAACTGAATCACCATCGGTATCCACCAAATGAAGGACCTTGGTCTTCGCGCCGACCAACAGCCCGCCCCGATACGGCATTAGGCTGTGCGCGAAATCAAGCTTTTCCGCGAACACCGTTCGTTGATCCGCCTTCCCGTCGCCATCGGTGTCCTGCAAAATCACAATTCGCGACAACGGATCGCCGCCGTCTTCGGGACCAATCGGATAGTCACCGTATTCGACGACATACATTTTCCCCGCCGCATCAAAGCAGATTGCGACCGGGTCTCGAACTAGCGGTTCGGCAGCGAATAAGCTGATTTCGTATCCGGGTTCGATCGAAAACGATTGCAGCGTTTGCTCGGGAGTTTTGGGCGGATCGGTCGATTCGTCGATCCAGTGTCGCCCGCCTCGACTGCTTTCGATCACTTCCAAAGCGGACGAAGCTTGCGCCGTTGGCTCGGCTGCAGTTGGCGGATCGGTCGCGGTGATCTCTGTCGCCGGCGCTGCCAAGATCACCAAGGCGATCGTGAGAGACGCCGCGATAGGACTTCGGCGTCTTTGGCGAGATCGTTGAATTCTTCTCAATCGCATGATCACGTGCTATCGATGCTGCTAGGATATCTTCCAACCAAAAGCGTCCATCTTACTTCTGTTGTGGTTGGTAATGTTGAACGATCGACCTTTGCTGTCCGCGATTATCGTCGCCTTGATGATTCACTCGCTAGCCGTTGCCGACGAGAACGCCGCGGCGAACCCTCCGCTGAAGGCCGGCTTTGCCGAGCGTGACATCACTCCTGAGATTGGTATGGAACGTCCGGGTGGATACGGGAAATCGTATCACACCAAGATTCACGACCCGTGCAAAGTTCGCGCGGCGGTTTTTGATGATGGCACTAATGTCAGTGCCGTCGTCAGTGTCGACGCCTTGCTGGTTCGCCGCGCGTTGGTTCAAGCGGCTCGCGAGCGGATCCGTTCTGCCACCGGCATCGCGCCGCAAGCGGTTCTGATCCATGCCACACACTCGCACTCGTCGGGTCCGACGGGAATGATTTATCCGGGGGAATACGACTTCGCCCCCGAATCAATCCAGGACCTGGCGTACAACCGTTCGTCGATGGCGAACGCAGGTTATTTGCAACATGTCGAAGACCAATTGGTCGATGCGGTCGCCGAAGCTTTCAACGAACGAAAGCCATCGACCGCCAGCTTCGGTCGTGGCAGTGAAGACAAGGTCGCATTCAATCGCCGATTCCGCATGAAGAACGGACTGACGTTCACTCACCCACGTCCCGGTAATCCTGAAATCGTTCGTCCCGCCGGACCGACCGATCCCGAAGTCGGCGTGATCGGGGTTTGGAATAACGAAGGGCAGCTTCGCGGCTGTCTCGTCAACTTCTCCTGCCATGCGACGACCAATCCCCCGGGTATTTCGGCGAACTACATTTACTTCGTCGAACAAGTGCTTCGCGGGACGTTCGGTGACCAAGCCATCCTGGTGTTCTTGGCCGGTGCGTCCGGTGATGTCACGCAGGTCGAAAATGTGACACCCTATGCGGCTCGCCCCTCCGTCGAATCCGCCCGCTTTGTCGGTGGATCTGTCGGCGCCGAGGCGGTCAAAGTTTTGCTTCGCGAACCACGCACCGATTCGGTTCGCGTCCGATTCGATTCGAAAGTCCTGCAAATTCCCCGTCGAAGGCCCAGCCCCGAGCGCGTCGCAAAATGCCAAACGCTAGTCGCCCAAAACCCCGGTAAAATCGGCGCGACGAACTGGACATTTGCCAAAGAAGTCTTGCTGCTCGACGCTAAATTACAAGAACACCCCGTTGCGGATGCCGAGGTGCAAGCAATCCAAATCGGACCGGCTATCTTGCTGACCGATCCCGCCGAATTCTTCGTTGAACTGGGATTGAAAATTAAACAAGGCAGTCAGCATCCGTTGACGTTTCCCGTTTCGCTAGCCAACGGATGCGTCGGTTATGTACCGACCGAGGAAGCGTTCGGCGAACACGGCGGAGGCTACGAGACGCGTCTGACCAGCTACAGCAATTTGGAAACCAACGCGGGCCCCCAGTTGGTCGATGCCGCCGTTGAACTTGCCGGGCAGTTTGAGCCACAGCCGCAACCGACGCGACCGCCGGCGCGAGAATTTGCCGGTGAAGGATGGACTTATGGTTCCGTTCCGCCCGAGCTGGAATGATGCCCGAAACTTCATTTCTTGAAGAACCGTCGACCAGTCGTTCGATGCTGGCCCGCGCCCAGAATGGCGACACCGAAAGCTGGCAACAACTGGCGCAAGTTTACGGACCGATCATTTATGCGTGGGCCCGCCGCAGCGGATGCCAAGCTGCCGATGCGGCCGACGTGATGCAGGAAACACTGGGCGCCGTCGCGTCGGCGCTTCAGCGTT
Organism: Roseiconus lacunae; assembly: GCF_008312935.1. Taxonomy (NCBI): domain Bacteria; kingdom Pseudomonadati; phylum Planctomycetota; class Planctomycetia; order Pirellulales; family Pirellulaceae; genus Roseiconus; species Roseiconus lacunae. The sequence continues at coordinate 275,494 of NZ_VSZO01000001.1, forward strand.
TCGATCATCAACGTGACGGGGCGACGTTTCGTGGCTGGCTATGGACCATCACGCGAAACAAGATCCGTGACCATTTGCGTTTACTACAGCACGAAGAAGCAGCCGGAGGCACGGCCGCCAACCTCGCGATGCGACAGGTTCCTGAGGCAGAGCCACTCTCCGAACCGCCCACCGACGCAGCGTCGGATGCCCAGGCAGCTCGCACCCGAATGTTAGAGCTACTGCGAACCCGATTTGACCACCGGACTTGGACAATGTTTTGGGAAACCACCATCATCGGTCGTGACGTCCATGATGTCGCCGATCAAATGGGCGTTTCCAAATGGGCCGTCTACAAATCTCGCGCACGAGTCCTGCAACGTTTGAAAGACGAACTGCACGGGATGGACGATTTTTGACGTGTTTCCAGATGGTTCTTGTAGCGAGTTCAAAACCGTGTGTCGTCTGTTTTTGAATTGGCGATTGTGCGGTGAGTTAAACGCCATAGGGGAACGAACAAGGTCCGGGTTAAGCCAAAAAGAATCCTTCACTCTCCCGCTGGGAGAGTCGGGCCTCCGGCCCGGTGAGGGCTCTCGTTTTTTTCTCACCTGCCTGCTTCGCTGGGGCAGCAAAATATCCCAACCGATCGCAAGCGGGGCGAGGAAAACAGACCTCGCGGATCCAAAATCGTTCGACGCTCACGATGAAAGACACGCTACTCTCCGCCGAAAGTAGCGTGCCTCAACGCAACTCTTGCGGAGCAAAAGGCGACGATGGATTTGAACTGTCCAATCGCTCCGTTGTCTCGGTAGGGCGACGAATTCAGCTTGCCCAACGACGTTCAATCGAAAGGTGATCAGATGGTCAAAATCAATGGGCAAACCCGCCCCTGGACCCCGGGGCAGTGCTTGGATCAGCAGCAATTGCGGGCGGTTTTAAGCGGCAGTGTCCCCAAAAGCGAATTTGATTCCGCGATCTCGCACCTCGATCAATGTAGCGATTGCCGCAAAGCAGCCGAGACTCTTGAACTGAGCGTGCTTGACCTCAGCACGAAATCGGTCGGCAACCAAGTCGACGAAGTGGACGTGTTTCGCAACGAGACCGCTTGTCAAATCGCCATCGGGAAATTCAATGCCCGCCCACGCCGCGAATTGCATGCCACGCCACCGGTCGAATCCCTGGGGACATACCGATTGCTGGAATTGGTCGGTAGCGGCGGCATGGGGACGGTCTTCCGAGCCGAGCATCAACGGCTGCGTCGCCATTGTGCGATCAAACTGCTGCCTCCTGATCGAGTCGCGAGCCCCGGTTGGCTGGATCGATTCAATCGCGAAATGACAGCGGTCGCCTCACTGGAACATCCCGGGATTGTCCGTGCGACCGACGCCGGGCATGATTCGGGATGGCACTACTTGGTGATGGAGTTCCTGGACGGTTTGGATGTCGGTCAGGTGGCCACACGAATGGGGCAACTGTCGGTGGCCGATGCCTGCGAAGTCGTCCGACAAGCCGCCAATGCACTCGCCCACATTCATGATTGCGGGCTGGTCCATCGCGACATCAAGCCGTCCAACTTGATGCTTACCCGAGACGGCCAAGTCAAACTATTGGACTTGGGATTAGTTCTCGACGGCGACGATCCACTCGTCAGCGACGAACGCTTGACCACGGTCGGGCATGTGATGGGAACGATGCCCTACATGGCTCCCGAACAGTTGACCGACAGCCGAGATGTGCGTCCGCAGTCCGACCTGTATTCGCTCGGCGCGACGCTTTTCCGATTGATCGCCGGTCGTCCGCCCCATCGCTGCGGCAAAGGCTTGGCCGCGCAGGTACTGGAGATCACCGGCAAGGACGCACCACCGCTCGATGCGGTGCGTGAAGACATCGATCGCGAAGTCGTCACGCTTGTCGCCGAGTTGCTGTCGCGTGATCCGAAGAAACGCCCCGTGACCGCGTCACTCGTCGCCGAACGACTGGAAGGACCAAGCAAAGGTCATCAACTCAAACGCCTGATCCAAGAAGCTCGCCGCAGAGACGAAATGGGGCACCCGATCCGCAGCGGACTATGGCCAAGCGTTTCGGCTGCCGGAAAAAATGCCCGCCCACCGATCGTTCGCCGCTGGTTGGTCGGATTGGCGATGGCCGGCTTTCTGCTGTTAGCCGCTTTGGTCATCAAGATTCAAACCGACCGTGGATTGCTGGTCGTCCATTCGGACCTGGACGGATTGACGGTGGCGGTCAAGCAGAACGATCAAGTCGTCGAGCGTCTGAAGATTCAATCGGGTGACAACCAAATCTCGTTGTACAAAGGCAGCTATCAAGTGGCCATCGAAGGCGGTGACCAAGCACTAAAACTAAGCGACGAAGTCGTCACGATTGCCCGCAGCGCGGTTCGCGAAATCACCGTCAAGGCGTTGCCCAGTGATCAAGTCGCTCAGGTCAATGAGAATCCAACTGGGAAGTCGATATCACCCCAGACCATCGACGTCACGGCGATCCCCAGAGACGCAGCCATGATGGGGTCCGGTGACGACCTAGGCATGGGGGCCAGCGGCCGATCGATGGATTCGATGGACATGATGGCCGGTGAAATGGATGAAATGATGGGGGCGGACATGATGGGGATGGACATGATGATGATGGGATCCACCGCCAACGTGTCGGGACGAGCATCGGGGGTTTGGATCGACGGTGAATCGTTGGAACATTGGATCGAAACCATCGCGACGACAGACAATTGGGAGAAACTCGGCCAAGCGATGACGACCGCAATCAAGGGCGTCGATCGCTTGTCGGAGGACAACGTTTGGCTTGATCGTGTGATCGCAGCGATCATCGAGCGCTCGCGTGCACTCGGCGGTCTCACCCAAAAATCGCCGCCCGTCATTTCGATCTCCACAAGCACCGAATCCGACCAAGCATCGGAGTACTTCATGTGGTACTTCAATCAGGTCTTTGGCGAACCCAACCAGGGTGTTTGGAATGCACATTCCGCCGATGAATTGCTGAACGGGAATTCGAACAGCCGTGCGGCGATCATCGTTTCACTCCACCGTTGGCACTCGAATCGCTCCCGTGGTGGAGGAATGGAAATGGGTGGTTACGGCGGCGGTTACGACTCGATGATGGACATGGGGATGGGCATGGGGGACGACGGTAGCCGGCAACGCAATGAGAAGTTTTTGAAGCTGCGGTTGCTACGCGGCCTGATCGGACTTTCGCACGCCGACGCATGGCAGGGCATGCCGCCGGAGGAGCAAGCCGCGTCGGCACGATTGGCGAGGGAATCGGCGATCTACCTTTCGCGTGGACCAGCAATTTCACTCGACTCCATCCCCGATCTGATCAGCGTCGTCGAAGCGGTTCCCGAGGACGAACGGTCAAAGCTCGAAGCCGAGTTGATCCAGCGTTCGCAGCGTTCTCAAAACTCCGCCACGAAATCGGCGGATATGGGAATGGGCATGGGTATGGGCATGGATATGGGAATGGGAATGGACACGGACTATGGCGAGATGGCGGGAGGCATGGGAATGGGGATGGACATGGAAGATCCGCCATCATCCACATCGCCACGTAAATCGACCTATCGCGGCAAATCACTTCGGACCTGGAAGCAGACGCTGGAAGTCGAACTCGACGTCGATTCGTTGATCGAAGCGATGGAAGCCGTCGAAGTTCTGTCACGGAACCAAGACGCCAGCGAACGTTTCGAAGCAGGCCGTGCGATCGTCCGCGTCGCACGACTCTACGGCGGTCCGATTTCCAACGGAGCCGGCGATCCCAGCGAGAGGTTCATGGTGAGGTTTCCGTCATTGATGCAATCGTTTTTTCCCGAGCACGGATTCAAGTTGCTGCTAGAGGAGTTTGAAAAAAACAACGACAAAAGCATCACCGCGATGCTCTGGCCCACCCAGATATACCTTAAAAGTCACTTCGGTGACGAATCACTGGTTCAAGATCACGGCGAGACTCTCAACAAGATTTTGGAGCACATGTTGAAGTACCTTCGCGATCGAGAGGATGCACCGTTTGCGGACCTCGATTCGAACTTGGTTGAAACCCCCATCCTGCTGTCATGGATTCTTGGGCAATCGCTCGAAGACGATCCGCTGATCCAGAAAAAAGCGGCCGAAGTGATCGAGGATCGAGTGAAGGATCACCAGAATGGACTCAATCAGGCCTATGGCGAAGTCTGGGGACGACCGCTTGTCCTCGCAGGTCTCGCTGCGGCGCAGAAATCTCCGGACCTGATGTTGGAACGTTCGCTGCAATTCTTAGTCATCCAGGCCGTCTGCCCACTTACGATTGCCAATGACATCAAGCTGGAAGAAATGATTCGCATGGCCTATGAACTTGACCCAAAACTGGCCGAGGAGGCTACGGAAAATCGTTGGCACTGGAAGCGACCGCATCCGATTGAAGACAACAAGATCGGCCTGCTCCTCTCTTACTACGCCCAGCACTGCCAGCCAACGCAAAAAGCCATCGCATTGGTTGAGCAGTACGACGCCACGATCGATCTCGGCGAAGTTGCTGAGAAGGCGATCGCGACGATTCAGTCCAGGATGAAGGAGTGATAAGCAGTTGAACACGAATGATTCGGCTTAAGTCATTTCACTCTCCCCGGTCCGGGCCCAGGCGGGCAGAAAATACGACCGCAATGGTGTTTGACGTTCACGCCGGGTCGCTTACAATGGTGGAGATCGAGCCGACGTGCGGTTGGCTCGGCCCGCCCCCGACATGACGGTCCTGGAGGTGGTTGAGGCGTTTGCCCAACCGACCGACCCGCTTTCGCCGCATCTGTGCGTGAGGGTTACCAATTCTCAAGCCTCTTTTGGAGCGAAACGATGTCTTTAGTTCTGTCTAGCGGTCTATCCGGGCTCTCGCCATTGGCCTTTGCCATGCCGGGCGCGACGGAAATGTTGATCTTTCTCTTTGTCGTCCTGCTGCTCTTCGGTGGGGCCAAATTGCCCTCGCTGATGCGCAATTTGGGCCGCAGTGCGAACGAATTCAAACGTGGAATGAGTGAGACTGCGGAAGACGACGACACGTCCGACAAAGACGTGGATAAGTAATTATGTTTGGGCTCGGCCCCTTTGAAATGATGGTGATCGGTGTTGTTGCCGTCGTCTTGTTCGGCGCCAACTTGCCCGAGGTCGCGCGACAAGCCGGCGGCATGTATCGCGAATTCCGCGGCCGGCTGAACGAAGTCCAACGCGAATTCCGCGCCGCGGAATACGAAGCGACCAAGGCCTTCAACATGGATTCGAACACGAACTCGTCGACCGACGAAGACGACGACGAACCGTCCGAACCCTCCGCACCGAAATTCACCCCACCGAGTTGATCATCACGATCAACCGGAAATGCTCTGGCGACGCCAATTCCGGCGTCGCCGCCTTCTCGGCCCTTTCACTGGGCATTGGCATCTACGCATCTTTCGTTACCCTCCTTGGGGAGGATGAAGTCGTAGACGTCTGTAAAGTCAGGGGTTAAGAACCGCACGACCTCCAAGCGGGAGGGGGTGCCCAGATGCTTCATCGCAAAGACTCGTGTTTCGCTGGTTACGAACCGGCGTTCAAGATTAACGGTATCGGTTCAGCCGGTTGTTCACCCAGCTCGATTGTGGCACTCAGGCGATTGACTTCGTCTTGTTGCCCCGGGCTGGAGCAATACACTTCCATCAACGGTTGGCCCCGGACCACTCGATCACCGACAAGCACCTGCATTGCCACGCCAACGGAATGGTCAATGGGGTCACCCACTCGGCGACGTCCGCCACCCATCTCGACGACCGTCAATCCGATCGTGCGGCTATCGATGCGCCGCACCCAGCCGTCATGAGTTGCCTCGATGACGTGTTTTTTCGCCAGCGGCAGTGGTCCATCCAGCCGACCGTGCTGCTGAGCGATCATCGCCATCAGCCGTTCCAATGCGTGACCGCCTTGCAACGCGTCTTCCAGGCGATCGCGAGCCTGCTTGTAATCGGACGATGCCTTCGTTGCGACCAACAATTCGCTACAAAGCAACATCGTCAATTCACGCGCTCGCTCCACCGTCGGTTGGTCGCGACATTCCCCACGCAGGATTGCCAGCGACTCGTTGATCTCGATCGCATTTCCGACGGCGGAGCCTAGCGGCTGATCCATGTCTGAAATCAACACCGAGGTCGGCAGGCCACACGCCGTACCGACGCGGCAGATAGACTCGGCGAGCGCGCTTGCTTGGTTCAGACTGGGCATGAATGCCGCCGAGCCGACTTTGACATCCATCACCAACGCATCCAGATTGGCCGCCAGTTTTTTGCTCAAGATACTGGCCGTGATCAACGAGATTGATTCGACAGTTCCGGTGACGTCGCGTAGGGCGTACAGCCGGCGGTCGGCGGGGGCGATTTGGTCGCTCGCGCTGACAATGAACGCGCCGACATCGCGCAAGGCCCCGTCACACTCGGATTCGTTTAGATCGGTTCGAAAACCGGGGATCGATTCCAGCTTATCGAGCGTCCCGCCGGTCAGCCCAAGTCCGCGCCCGCTGATCATCGGCACGTGAACCCCGCAAGCAGCCAACAGCGGTGCTAAAATCACAGAGACTTTGTCGCCCAGCCCACCGGTACTGTGTTTGTCCACGCGTGGGGTGTCACCCGAACAAGTTCGCGGCATCCGGCCACCGCTCTCGAGCATCGCGCGGGTCAAGCACTCAGTTTCGCCGGGAGACATTCCTTTCAGGCAAACCGCCATCGCGAACGCAGACATCTGATAATCGGTGACACTGCCGTCGCAGAATCCGTCAATCAGAAAACGGATCTCGTCGTCGGAGAGCTGCTCTCCCTCACGTTTCTTGACCAGCAGGTTGGCGGCGAGCATTCGGATCACTGGGGTTGGTGAGAAGGCTATAGTGCAATGCTGTGAGCACGACAAAAGGTGTAGAATGATCCGCTCGGGATCGCAAGTGTGCGATGTCACATGCCGACGCAATCCCGGTCAGGTCGCGGAGGTGACCGATCGCCGCCCCGTTGAGTGACACTTTGACTGAACCATTGAATTGAAACGGATTGATTGATGCAGATTTCGCGAATGATCACGGCGCTGGTCTTCACTTACCTGGCCAGCGGGCTGTTGAACCATTGTCTGTCCAACCCCGGATTCTTCGGCGGTCAAGGACTCTTGGGCAATCATGTCCATGCCTACGAAACCGCCCCCGGTCAAACAGAATCCCCCGGCGATACAGCAGACCCTGACGGCGATCCAGCAGACGCTGAAGCTCCGCAAGCATCGACACAAAACACCGCATCGCAGCCAATGGACGGCCAATCGCGCGAGCTGGCCGTCAACGAAACCGCTGCGAACGAGGATCTGATCGCGGCGGTCCAGGCCGGTCCCAAAGCGCTTTCGCTCGCATTCCGAATGGCCGCCAAACGCGCCACCGGTTCGGTCGTGGTGCTATTCGCCTATGGCCAAGGGCAGCCTGAGCAAGCCGGGGACGATGAATCCAACGACGAACCTCCGCTGCCACGGATGGAGCCACCCGAAACACCCGTGATTCCGCCCCAAGCGAGCGATTTGCCGCCCAATCCGGACAAGCTAACCGGGCTGGGCAGCGGCGTTGTGCTTTCCGCCGATGGATTGATCGTCACCAACAACCACGTGATTCAAAATGCGACTCGCGTGGTGGTGCAAATGCCGGACGAAACTTGGTTCGACGCCGAGGTTTTCCGCGGTGACCCGGACAGCGATGTCGGCATCGTCCGAATCAAACCCAGCGAATTATTGCAACCGATCGAGATTGGCGATTCGGACAAGCTGGAAATCGGCGATTGGGTGCTCGCGATCGGTAGCCCGTTCAAACTGCAAGCGACCGTCAGTGCGGGGATCATCAGCGGCAAAGATCGGCATATCGAAAAGATTCCCCGCAGCAACATGCTGCAAACCGATGCCGCCATTAACCCCGGAAATTCGGGCGGTGCCTTGATCGATTTAAACGGCCAGATGATCGGCATTAGCACCGCGATCGCCACCCGGACGGGCTTTTACCAAGGCGTCGGATTTGCGGTCCCAATCAACCAAGCAGCTTGGATCGCTGAAGAACTCGACCAACATGGCGAGGTTCGCCGGGCCGCCATCGGCACCACTCTGGTGGATCTCAAGCCGCGGATCGCGAAGCAATTCAATCTTCCTCCGTACTCCGGAATTCTCGTTTACCAAATCATCAAAGACTCCGTCGCCGAAGCTGCCGGGATCGAGCGACTCGACGTGATCGTCGAGTTTGCCGGCGAAAAAGTTCGCGATTCGACCGCCCTGCAACGTGCGATCGAACGCCAGAAAATTGGTTCCGAGCATCCGATCGTTGTCCGCCGAGACGGAAAACTTGTCGAACTTACCGTGCAATTGGCCACCGTCGACGATCCAACGGGAGTAAAGTGAAGCGGGCAAATGACTCGGCCGTGATGCTCTACGGCGGGACGTGTCGGGATGTGACGGTGCCTGACCATCGCAAGTTCAGCTTTGAAGGCAATCACGGCAGGCAAATTTTGCATCAAAACCAACATTGCCTGGATTTCGCCACTTTCCTACCATTCCATCGAAATTAGTCCCCCCTCGACCCTTGGGTAGATACATATGGTTCTTCAGCGACGACTGGGCGCAATCGCTTCCGCCTTTCTTCTTTCGCTCGCCGTGGGCTGGACTGCGGAGCCGCTTTCCGCCCAGGAAACACCGATCATCGGTGCGGCAGCACAGAAACCTTCGGTGCAAGATCGTTTGATCGCAAAGATCATCGCCCAGCGAATTGAGCGTTTTCACATCTCTGGCGATAAGCTCAATGATGACATCAGTCAACGCGCCTTGGATCTCTACATCGAACGTTTCGATCCGCTGAAACTGTACTTCTATCAGTCCGATGTCGACGAATTTCAAGCGTATCGCAATTCGATCGATGACTTCGTCAAGAAAGGCGATCTGAATCTGGCCTACAAGATCTTCATACGCTACACCGAACGCGTCGACGAACGTGTCGCGGTGGCGCTCGAATTGCTCGACGGCGAGTTTGACTACACCAAAGACGAATACATTGTCGTTGAAGCAGACGAAACCACCTTCGCTAAAACCCCCGAAGAAGCTCGGGAACGCTGGCGCCGACAAATCAAGTACACGCTGCTAGACCTACGTGACAGTGACGATGACGACAGCGATGATGATGCAGACGCCAGCGTCGAACAAGAAGACCCGCGTTCGGTTCTTCGTCGTCGCTATCAACGCTACGCGCGACGATTCAAAACGTACAGCTCGGACGATTTGTTGGAAGCCTTTTTGACGGCGGTGACCAGTGCATTCGACCCGCACTCCAGTTACATGTCGCCAACGACGTACAACGACTTTCTAATTTCGATGCGGCTGAAGCTGCAAGGTATCGGTGCAGCACTCCGCGAAAAAGATGGCAAGACCGTCGTCATGCAGGTCATCCCCGGCGGGGCCGCCGACTTGGATAAACGCCTCCAAGCGGACGACATCATCGTCTCTGTAGGACAAGGTGATGACGGCCCAATGGTCGACATCGTCGAAATGCCGCTGAAAGAAGTGGTCAGTATGATTCGCGGTAATGCCGGGACCATTGTCCGGTTGGGTGTTAAACCCGGCGGAAAAGGTGACACCAAGGTTTACAAAATCAAACGCGCAAACGTCGAACTGGCGACCTCCGCCGCTCGCGGTGAAGTTATCGATCACAAACTCGAAGATGGCACCGCTAAAAAGATCGGCTTCATCAACCTGCCCAGCTTTTACATGGACATGGACGGGGCCCGTGAGAACCGCCCCGACTTCCGCAGCAGCACCCGTGACGTTCGAAAAATCTTGCTGGACTTTAAATCACAGGGCGTCGAAGGCGTTGTGATCGATCTCAGCAGAAATGGTGGCGGTTCCTTGACCGAGGCGATCAACCTTACCGGACTGTTTATCGATCGCGGCCCCGTCGTTCAAGTGAAAGATAGCAACGACGAAGTGCAACAGTACAACGACGAAGATTCCGGCACCGTTTGGAGCGGACCATTGGTCGTCCTGACAAGCAAGTTCAGCGCCTCGGCGAGCGAGATTTTTGCCGGTGCGATCCAAGATTATCACCGCGGTATCATCGTCGGTGACCCGGCAACCCACGGCAAAGGCACCGTGCAAACGTTGATGAACCTTGCCGAAGGATTGCTCGGCGGCAACCGAGATAACTTTGGCGCGCTCAAAGTCACCTTGCAACAGTTCTACCTTCCCGATGGAAAAAGCACCCAACGCGATGGTGTGTCGGCCGACATCATTCTGCCCAGCTTTACGCAGAACTTTGACGTCGCCGAAGGCGACTTGCAGTACGCGCTCGAAGCCGATCGTATCAACGGAGTACGACACGACATTTACAAGTTCGTCCCCGCTGGCTTGCTGAATGAACTGCGACAAAAGTCAGAAACCCGCGTTCAATCGAACGAAGAATTCCTCGATCGAATTCGACGAATCGCATTGTTTGTCAAGCAAAAAGAAGAGTCGCAAGTTCCACTCAACGAAGAGAAATTCCTTGCCCGTCGAAAGCAACTCGACGCTCAGAAGGAGCAAGAAAAAGAAGAGCTCAATCAACAGAGCGACCAAGAGGTGTTCCGTGATGATTTTTACAACCGCGAGGTGCTAAACATCACGAGTGACTACATCGCCGGATTGCAGCGACAACAATTGGTCAAGAATTAATCAAGACGCATCAGCGCTCTGATTACCATCGAGACTTAGAAACAGCCGCGGACAATTGATGTTCGCGGCTGTTTGCGTTACCCGACGGTGCTAGCCCCGGCTATTGCACCGGTGACTGAACCGAAACCGCGGCTAATCCCAGTTTCAAAGGTCGACGAAGCCCTAGCACGTTCGGCTCACCGATTTCGGATGAACCCTCAGACCGACAGTCCGATCAGTCGGGCGGGGTTTTCGATCGTCCACCGTCGCAACGTTGATTGCTCCGCACCCAAATGCTGTTGCATCAGTCGCATCATTTGGTTCATGTCCGTCGCGCAACCGGCGAATTGCTTTCGCCCTTGCCCCCACGCAGCCAGCGACTCGTCGACTTCGACCCATTGATCGGCCAGGCGATGTTTTCCGGGCCCAAGTCCAGCGGCACTGATCGCGTCGGTCACGATCACCACGTGTCGATCCGGGATCACTTGCAAGTAGTTCTGCATTGCAAACCACGGTACGTGATGCCCATCGGCGATCAGTGAGATGTGCAGGTATTCGGCTAGTGAGAGCACGCGGTTGATGACGTTGTCATGGCGATGCATCGTGACCGGGCAACCATTCCCCAGGTGTGTGAACAGCGCCATCCCGGCGTCGATCGTCGCCTTTAGCTCATCCAGCGATGCGTTTGAGTGGCCGCCTGCGACGGTGATGTTCTGATTGGCCAAATGTCGTGTTACTTCGGCGGCACCGTCGACCTCGGGGGCAAGCGTGACCAGACGCACAAGGCCTCGTCCGGCAGCCAACAATCGATCCATCGCATCGATTGTCGCCGAACGGGTCGCCGAGATCGGATGGGCACCCACGTAGCCGGGCTCCGAACTGATAAATGGGCCTTCGACGTGGATCCCCGGCATGCGGTTGGCGGCGTTGGTCGACGATTCGATCGCCTCGGCAACTTTTCCAATCCGCCGGATCATCACATCCAGGTCTGCCGTGATGATTGTCGGCAGGAATTTCGACGTCCCCTCCTGGCACAGTCTTTCTGCGATGCCGGTGATTTGTTCGACCGACACGTCGTCACTGTTGAAATCGACGCCGCCATATCCGTTGACTTGCAAGTCGATGTAACCACTCACTGAACACGCCCCAGCGATGCGGCGGAAGATGCAGGGATCTGGCTGGCGGCGGCTTCGTCGATTACCAGAGTTGTGCCGGGGTGATCGGCCAAGATACTTGCCGGGACATCGGGGGTGACTGGACCGGAAAGGGTCTTGCTGACGGCCGATGCCTTGCGTTCATCGGGCACGCTGCAGTAAATATGCTTTGTCTTTAGAATCTGTTTGACCGACATGCTGATCGCATGCGTTGGGACCTCTTCGAGTGACCCGAACCAGCCCTCACCGACCTGCTGCAGACGGCACGGTTCATCAAGTTCGACCAATAGATACGGTTGCTCGGTCTCGAAATCTGCCGGAGGATCGTTAAAGGCGAGGTGTCCGTTTTCGCCGATGCCGACCATCGCGACATCGACGTCGATTTGTGAAATCACTTCAGACGCGTTTTGAATCGTTTCTGCCGGATTGGCTTTTCCGTCAAGGAAAAGAAACGATGCCAATGGAACTCGATCGACGAAGCGTTCTTTCAAGTAACGACAGAACGAAGCTGGGTGGTCGTTTCCGATACCGACGTATTCGTCGAGGTGAAAACCATCGACACGCGACCAATCGATTCCATCTTGGCTGACTAAGTGATCGAGAACTTCAAACTGCGAGGCGCCAGTGGCAACGATCAAGTTGGCCTTGCCCTTATCGGCGATCGCTTGTCGGAGGTTAGCGGCGGCATGTTCGGCGGCGTAACGCCCCATTTCTTTGGCGTTGGGTGCGACGATGGTTTTCATTTCAAACTTGTTTCAAGACGTCTTCAAAAGGAATCTGCTCACAGACACCAAAACTGGCGTGTCGTGATAACCGAGAGCGTACCATTTTTGGCGACGACAATCCGCATAGGAACCTCGCCCTTTGACGTGCGGTCGTGAAATGATCGGGGTATTCGCGAGCGACCTGCTCGATTGCCCGCTTGACCGCATCGCCGATGACTCGTTGGTCCGTCCGTGGAATTTGCCGTGGCCCGTCGCCGATGCAATACGTGCACTGACCGCAATCCTGATCCATTGGTTGGCCGAAATGAGAAGCAAGGTGATTTGCTTGGCACTTCGTCGCTCGTGCGATGTCGAACACCTCGTCGATTCGCGCGACCTGTGATCGTTCACGATTCATCACGCGCTCATAGCAATCGTCGGCGATCACTTTGGGTTGGTCGATCCGTTTTAACCAGCGATAGCCATGGACTAAGTCTTTGACATTTACATCGATCCAGTTTTGTGCCGCCATAAACTCGACCGCTTTGACCAATCGTGACCTCGGTTGACCAAGTGCCTTACATGCAGCCGCCATATTTAGATAAAAATACTTCCGCCCCTTGGTCAGTTGGCCCAATAGTCCGGCAAGGAACTCTCGGCGTTCGCCATCAAAGTTATTTAAGATCGCTTTCGACGTTACCTTGGGGTAGATCTTATAGGTATCGTAACGAGGCGAGGTGGATTCCAGCCAACCGTCGATTTCCAGGTACGTTAGCAGTGTTCTGACAACCAAGATTCGAATGTCGGTTTCGAATGAAAGTTTGTAGTGTGAAAGGAAAAATTCATCGGGTTGACCGCAAAGGAATTCAAGCAGTCGACCGACACCGTGTCGGCTGGGCGTGTCACCGAACGAAAAATTCTCTAGGACCACGCGGTCTTCGGGGACCAGTAGTAACTCGCAGATGGAGGCTTCACCATCGCGTCCGGCACGTCCAATCTCCTGCGCATACGCCTCGATCGACTGAGGCGGATTGAAGTGATAGACGTAACGGATGTTCGACTTGTCGATCCCCATCCCAAACGCGATCGTGGCCACGATCACACCGTCAACGGAGGCGAGGAACTGCTGTTGAATATCGGCGCGATCTTCGGCCGACATCCCCGCGTGATAGGCGGTTGCTTCGATCCCGTCTTCGCAAAGCCGTTCGGCGATCTCTTCGGCCGTCTTTTGTTTGGAAACATAAACTAGCGTGGCCCCGCGCGGGCGCCCGATCAATCGTTCTTTTAACTCGGGATATTGTTCTGACCGCGACACGATCGAGCTACGGATTTTTAGATTGGGGCGATGGAATGGGGTGCAGATCGCATCATCCGGTTCGATGTCAAAGGCGTTTCGGATGTCATCCAGGACCTCCGGTGTGGCCGTCGCGGTCAACGCCAATACGCGATCGGCTTTCAGACGTTTGGCGAGTTCGGCGAGTTTCAAGTAATCCGGTCGGAAATTGTGCCCCCACTGGCTGATGCAGTGGGCCTCGTCGACCGCGAACAGAGACACGTTCAGCGATCCGACGGTCGCGATAAAACGTTCGTTGAAAAACCGTTCCGGGGCGACGTAAAGCAGGCGGATCGATCCATCACGGATGCCACGGATCGAGTCACGGAACTCTTGATCGCTCAGTGACGAATCCAATCGGGCGGCATGGATCCCACGCGTAGCCAGCGCATCACATTGGTCTTTCATCAACGCGATCAGGGGTGAAACGACAACGGTGGTGCCTTCGAGCATCTGGCTGGGAAGCTGATAGCACAGGCTTTTCCCGCCGCCGGTTGGAAACACCGCCGCAACGTTTTTTCCTTCGAGCAATCGTGTGACGACCTGGGCTTGGCCATCGCGAAAGTCATTCAGTTGGAATTGATCTCGAAGCACCGAACGGGCCTTCCGCAGTGACTCCGTGCCTGCAATCTCCATCTCATCTCCCTTCATCTCGGCTCCTGGGGCACCTTTGGCAGCATTCGAGTCAACGGAGTTGCTTGTCGCCCAAACGTGAACGTTAGGGAATACGCCAATCGGTGCGATCATCAAGACGCCCGCAGTTGCTGGGTCGGCAAACGGAATTGTTCGCGACCTCAATCACCTTGCTGCTACCGGCGTGACTGAAAAACGCCTGCTACACCTGCGGCAGGCAGTCCAATGAGAGACGAGGCTATCAAAGCGGGTGTGAAGGATGCCATCACCGGCTTGCCACCCTCGTTCCTTACAACATTGACCGTTCTCGTCACGAAATCAATCCCACCTCGCACAAAATCCCTCCCCCAGCGCATTGATTCGCAGTAACGTTGATTGCAGTGGGCGCGGCGAGTCAACGACGCATGTTAGCCCGAGTCGTTCACGCCAGCCCTGGGGCGACTCCACCCGCGACCGACCACGAACGCTTGACTGCGCTACCCGCAGTCGCGAAGCGACGGAAGGCTAAAGCCACGGGTGCCAACCCGTGGTCCAAGTCCCACCCAAGCGATCAAACCCCGAAGGGGTGACAGGTGAAAATTTTTTTTGCATAGCGAGCCCACGTTGCAGGCAACGACCACACATTGCCAAGCAAAATAAAAAACGTGCTCTGTCCCCGGATGCCTTTCTATCTCCCGATGCTCTGTCCCCGGATGCCACTGTCCCCGGATGCCACGAGTCGTTTCCGCCAGCCCTGGGGCGACCTCCACTCGCGATAGACCACCAACGCTTTACTGCGCTGCCCACACTCGCGAAGCGACGGTAGGCTAAAGCCACGGGTGCCAACCCGTGGTCCAAGTCCCACCCAAGCGATCAAACCCCGAAGGGGTGACAGGTGAAATTTTATTGCATAGCGAGCCCACGTTGCAGGCAACTACCACACATTGCCAAGCAAACTAAAAAACGTGCTCTGTCCCCGGATGCCTTTCTATCTCCCGATGCTCTGTCCCCGGATACCTTCACCCAAGAATCCACCCAGAAGTAAACCATGATGTCCCACCAGAAACCCAACCTTCCCGAAAAGGTCTGCGTGGTTTGCGGCCGTCCGTTCAAATGGAGGAAGAAATGGGCCAAGAATTGGAGCGACGTCAAATACTGCAGTGAGAGATGCAAGCGAAAGCCAAGCTCTTCCAACCCGCGACAACAAGACTAACATCGCCCGCATCCGGGGACACAGCACCTGAAAGTCAACCTGAACATATCCGGGTGAACATATCCGGGGACACAGCATGCAGGAACACATCCGGGAGCTAGCGGCGGGGACGTAGCATCTACGAAAAATTCCGTTTGCCCAGTTGCGAACCAACGACGAGTCAAAGTGCCCAATCCCTTCGGGGACAGAGCACCTCTTTGAAAAAAATGACGGCAGATGCAAACTTGCCGGACGAACCCTTGATTGCTATTCACGGAGGCGCATCCACGGAAAGCTCAACTGTCTCAGTTCCTGAACAACGGCACGCTATATTCACGGGAGCCAGCCCATGTTCTGGGTTCGAACAATAAAACCAAACCCCGAATTGGCGTCAGCCAAGAAGCATTGGAAAAAGTGCTGTTCCACAAGCGACACTTCGACGTTCCCCGCAGACTCAAATGCTTTCTCTGTCCCCTAATGCTCTGTCTGACAGCGCCTGTGGCGACACCCCCAATGCAGGCGCCCACAGCCGCCGCTGCACCACCGTACAGAAAAACGAAAACCAGGATCGCGGCCAGCAAGTCGATCAGCCCCACATCTTTCGGCCAACCGTGACGGAACCGTCCAGACGGCGGTCCATGGCTGCCGGACAATCTCGGATGACGTGAGGTTTGCGATTGTGCCGAACTTGGAAACGCCACTCGGTTCTATACCGGTCGGCTTCCTTGCGTAGAGATGCCATTGAACCAACTCCCAACTGTTGACTTGCCCCACGTCATGAAGCAGCGATCGTTTGCATGCGAAGCGTGAGAAAACTTCTTCCGGAATAAAAAAGGCGGCGGCCGACCGCCAGATTCGGCAATTTAAGGGCGATGATGGTCCGTTTCCTCAATCGCCCCAGGTGCCCCGATGCCTCAATCGTTCCGGTACAGAGAAAAGTTCCACTTTGTACCCTCCACCGAAATCGGCGAAGTTGACCGGCCGATGTTGAAGTATCTCATCGACTGTTTTGACTATGTAAAATCGCAGCGTACGACGCTCGCGCAAAAAAACCAAGACGCGTTGATCAATCAGAAGAACCTGCTGACATTTGAGAAAGCATATCTCAAGCAAGGTATGTCGTGGGAAGATACAAAGAAGGCGATACTCAACAACAGCAAGAATGGCATTGAGATTCTTGGCACGAGCGTAAACGACATCCGACGAATCATCTCGAAAAAGACAAGCAAGGAACTTGGACGTGTCTATCTTGAAAACGAGCGATTCAAATGCGTCAGTGAATCCCACAACAGCAAACCAAGCATCTTCGTGCGGCAAGACCATCCGAACCAGAGACAGTACATCAAAACGCAGGCGGGGCACTTTGTTCGCCGGTATGTCATTCGTGGTCTCAACCATACCGACTCGATAAATCTGGACATGCAGAAAGGATTGGAACCGCCGGAACAGAATTCCGAAGCAAAGGCCGACGAAACAAACGCGACAAAAGATCACGCACACCGACATCCCGTCCAAACTGGCGAGACGCTCGACGAAGGCAGTCAGATCATCAGCCACACGCGGGGCTGGAACAAACGGTTCGTCTCCACCACTTCGACCGACCGATCGGTGTTGTCAACTCAACTCGAAGAATTCCGGAGTGTGTTCGGAGCGGTGATCGTCGACTTAGCAGAAATCAACGCTAGTGACATCATTGATCTGCATTCACCAAATGCGGCATCACGGACGTTCGGCTTCGCGATCGATGTCATCATGAAGCTCGATTCCGTAAGCCCGGCAAAGTCCTTCCGAGATGAAAAAATCCGCGCCTTCCGCGACGTTATTCGTACCAGAGAAATCTTAATTCGGTCAGTTCCGTTCACCGCGGTCAAATTTCTTTCGGCTGCGGAGACCGTCGTGGGTGTCTGCTGGGATAAACGGTGTGCGGAACTCAGCAACGTGACAAACGGTCTGAAGGAAGCGACGATAAAGGCGTTGCAGAAGCATTTCAAGATTGAACCGCTGAAGTATTTTTCTAATGGCGGCTACTGGTATTTTTTTGGTTTCGATTCCGCACAGGATTGTGGCGACGCATATCGGTTGCTTACGAACGACCCGGGTGCGAAGAAGTTCTTGAAAATCGAAAAGCTCAAGAGCTTTGTACCGAGAAGCGATCTGCGGAACAGTCAGTTCAACCGCGTCGGTTGAAGGCAACGTGTGCCTCGGCGGCACCGGGCCGAAAATCTAGTCCATCCGGGTTTTTCGTGGGTATACGGCCTGCGAGCAGCGATCCGCTCCCTTCGACCTCTCCAACAAAGGCAGCAAACAACCGTTCTGACAACGTTTTTCCCTGAGTCCCCCTTCGCGTCGCCATTGCATTAGCCCAGCACTGGTGCCAAGTGAGTCGATGCGATGGCGATGCGAACGGACAGAGAACGCTGGGGGACAGAGCACCGAGAACAGGTTCTTCGACTTCAGACGCGAAGCGCCGACAGGCTAACGCCACGGATGTTAACTCGCGGTCAAGGTCCCACCAACGCGGCCAAGCCCCGAAGGAGTGTCAGGCGGAATGTCATTGGACAGGAGGACCATCCCACAGATGACACGCTATCGTTTCCCGCAAGATCAAATGCTTTCCATGTCCACCGAAAGACACATATCCTTCTTACAGTAGACCTCGATGGGGACATGGATTCGCCTGGGGACATAGCATCTCATCTCCTTTGACACTGAGCCTGGGGACATAGCATCTCATCTCATATGGCTATGCACTGCACAAACGTTCGTGTTGACATCGGTTTCCGCAACGGGTTCAATCAAATCCAATCGCTTTCCACCGGTTGTTATGGAGTGACGGCTGTCTAAATCGCCATCAGATTTGATGGTGTATGGTTTCCTTTGATAGGAGGTCAGATCTGATGGCGCGTCTGTCTCGACAAGAGATCATCGACCCAAACGAACCCACGGTTGTCCATGTGATCAATCGCACGGTTCGCCGTTGTTTTTTAATGGGTGATGATCCGCTCACTGGCCAAAATTTTGACCACCGTAAGCAATGGATTGAAGCGTTGCTTGAACGCTTCGCCGCCTACTTTGGGATCGAATTGCTCTGTTACAGCATTCTCTCGAACCACTATCATTTGATCCTTCGGACGCAGCCACAACTCGTCGCCGATTGGGATGATCGCGAAATTGCTTTGCGATGGCTGATGATTTGCCCGGCACGCATGGTTGATGGTAAGCCGGCTGAACCGACCGAGGCCGAACTAAACGCGATTCGCAACAATCCTGAAAGGCTTGCCGAGGTTCGCCACCGGCTCTCCGATCCGAGTTGGTGGATGCGGCTTCTCAATCAACGAATCGCCCAGCGGGCCAACCGCGAAGACGAGGAATCGGGTAAGTTCTGGCAAGACCGGTTTCGAGCAATCCGAATCGAAGACGAAGCGTCGCTGCTCGCCTGCGCGGCCTATGTTGATTTGAATCAAGTTCGTGCCGGACTAGCCGAGTCGGTCGAGGAAAGCAAGTTTTCGTCCATCCAAACTCGCATCGAATCGGAATTCAGATCAACGGCTGAGTCACCACTGGAATCATCGCAAGCGAACGTCACAAGCGGCGATGGAAATCAAAAACACAAACCTTCAATACGCCGTGACGAGTTTCTTGCCAGACTGACGATTGACGAGCGGCGGGACGATCTCGGAGCTTGTGAAAGCGACTCGCCTCATCGGCTCACCGATAAGGGGTTTTTGCCGCTCACGCTGCCCCAGTACATCGAATTACTGGAGTGGACCATCGAGCAAACGTCACCAAAGCGAGAGAAAACCTGTGGTCGAGCGCCCACGGCACTGAGTCAGACTGGACTGAGCCGGCGGGCGTGGACGAAACTGGTCGACAGTTTTGACGAGGTGTTCACCCATGTGGCGGCGCGAATCGAAACACTCGAATCCTGCCGCAGCAGAATCACCGGTCGCCGCTTTCGCATCACCAACGAAGCAAGGCAGTTAATCGCAGCGGCTGCCTGATGCGATTTGCTCGAGCGAATTTAGCCGCAACATTTCAAATGGCAATTTTGTGACAACTCATCAGATCCGGTGAGCTGGTATAAGCGATTGAGCAAATTGGGGCCAATGGTCGCCTTGCGGCATTTCATCGTCGGCACTCATCAATACCCGCTACCCTCGTTAAAACAGGGCAACAATCGATACACACAGTGGGACGGAGAACCCTGCTATGCGCCATTGCGTCTTTCGTTCACTTGGTCGTTCTTGAAGTGCCATGTTCCTGCCGAATCGAGAGCTTGCTATGTCCCCAATCACATGGAGGAAGAATGCATATTTGACTTCGGGGGCGCGAGCAAAGAAAATCTCGGATCTGCCATCGAAACGTTTGTAATTCGCATTCGCGACCATCGGTGTGAAGTCAGACAGAACTAAACCTGACCAACGCTGAATTGAAGTGAAATCCTCCGTCGCCAAACGAGTAAACTTGGCCAAACGGTAATTGCCGTCACTTCTACCCACCTTCGGTGATATCAATCGAGACCGCCCAAACTAGCTCTCTTCATTTTCAATCATGAGCCCCCGCATGCCCCATCACCCTGCTTTGTCCCCCACCAGTTCGCCTCAGTCTAGCCGTGCTTTGTCCCCAAAAGATTCTCGTGCTCTGTCCCCGAACGATTCTCGTGCTCTGTCCCCGAACGATTCGAAGGATTCAGTTTGGCCTACGCATGCTGTGTCCCCGAATGGTGCTGTGTCCCTGTTGGGTGGGGGAGGAATGGGGGTTCGCAGGTTTGCGCTAGCGTTCGTCGGCGGTCTGCTCGGCTTGATGCTGGGGGCGACCGCGGACGCGGAAGAATTGACACGACCGAATGTGGTGGTGATCTTTATTGATGACATGGGATACGCCGATATCAATCCCTTTGGTGCGACCGGCTACCCGACTCCGCACCTGGACCGGATGGCGGCCGAAGGGCGGCGTTTCACCGATTTTTGCGTTTCCTCGGCCGTCTGCAGCGCGTCACGATCGGCGTTGATGACCGGCTGCTTTCATAAACGAATCGGTATCTCGGGGGCTCTGGGACCAAAATCAAACATCGGTCTGAACGCTAACGAAACCACACTCGCCGAAATCTGCAAAAGCAAAGGGTACCGCACCGCGATCTACGGCAAGTGGCATCTGGGACACAACCCAAAGTTTTTGCCCACCAACCACGGTTTCGATGAGTATTACGGGATCCCGTACAGCAACGACATGTGGCCGCACCATCCGGCTGCGATCGCAAAACGGAAGAATAATCCTAACGCACCGATCAGCTGGTCCGAACTGCCAATGATCGAAAACACAACGGTCGTCAACGAAAAAGTCCAACCAGATGACCAACGACAAATGACGCAAGAGTTCACGCGACGCGCGGTCGATTTCATTAAGCGAGATGCCGACGAACCGTTTTTCTTGTATCTGCCACACCCGATGGTTCACGTTCCGCTGTATGCATCGGACGAATTCGTCGGCAAAAGCGGGAAGGGCTTATTCGGCGACGTGGTGATGGAACTGGATTGGTCGGTCGGGCAAGTCATGCAAGCGATCGAAGATATCGGCGCCGAACGAAACACGCTCGTTGTTTTTACTAGCGACAATGGGCCGTGGATGTCGTACGGCGACCACGCCGGCAAAGCGACGCCGCTGCGTGAGGGCAAAGGCACGATGTGGGAAGGCGGCTATCGCGAACCCACGCTGATGTGGTGGAAGGGAACGATCCCCGCAGGCACCACCTGCGATACCTTGGCGAGCACCATTGATTTGTTGCCAACCGTCGCGGCGATGATCGGCGCCGAGTTACCCGATCACCCCATCGACGGCCATGACATCCGGCCGCTGATGTTCGGCGAGACCGATGCCGTGACACCTCACGAAACCTTTCCGTGTTTTTATTCGGGGCAACTTCAAGCGATTCGCAACGAGCGATTCAAATTGGTGTTCCCGCACAAGTACCGAACGTTGAACGGTCATCCAGGTGGCACCGGAGGATTGCCAGTCGGATACCAACAAGCGGTGGCCGACAAAGCCCTCTACGACCTGGACAATGACATCGGTGAAACGAAGGACGTGTCCGACCAACATCCCAATGTCGTCGCCGAGTTGGAAGCCGCCGCGCAACGATACCGTGAGTCACTGGGGGACCGGTTGACGAAAACCAAAGGCACCGACGTCCGCCCGGCAGGCAAGATGGAACCCGGCGACGAAAAGCTGCCCCTGATCTGGTAACGATGCTGACGACGAGGTTGGTTTCGGTGAAAACATCTCGCCAGCATTTCATACAGCACTATCATCCGGCGAAAAGCAGGACGTTCTTCCCGCGGTCTTTGCAACCGATCTGTCTAGCGGCGGGGGAACGCGGCCGGCTGGCCGTACCAGGGAGGAAACGTCCCGGACTTGACCGCCAACAGGATCGCTTTTCCGTGCAGGTGCTCGGGACCGTGGGTGTAGTCCCATTCGAGTCGTTCTTCATAGCGCAGCACACGGAGGTCCGCCCGCGGTTGGGTTGCCCATCCAAGCAGGCGATTGGGCGGGAAGTAATTGATCACCGCGTCGGCGGTCTCGCTGACCGGGGCTTTGTTCTCCAGTCCCGGACTTTGGTCGCTGCCGGGATCTTCGGTCGAATGAACTTCGACGTACAACGCTCCGCCGGACTTTAGGCCGGCGAGCATCGCTAGCCAAACGCGTTTCGAATCAGACTCGCTGATGTGGTCAAGCACCGTCGTTGCGCAGATCAGGTCATAGCTGGAGGGTTGGATTTCAAATTCGCAGACGTTCGCGACCTGCGTTTTGACGTTTTCCGAAACCCCCTGTTCGGTTGCCCGTTGCATGATCCGTTCGCCCCCTCGGGGACTCAGATCAACGGCGGTCACCGAAAATCCGGCACGAGCCATCGCGATCGTATCGCGTCCGGCGCCTGCCCCCAGATCTAAAGCAAATAAGTTCTTCGCCGCAGAAAATCCGTCGTCTCCTGATGCCTCGGTCCGGCAAATTTGCCGCAGATAGGCCGCCAACGGCGCCGACGGGGTGTCCCCATAGGCAATCTCTTCACGATCATACGGTTCGAAGAATCGATCTTGGTTCGAAGCCATCGGGGTCAACTTTTTGGGGAAACTTTTGCGAGGATTAGCCAAGCTTGCCACAGCGGTGGCGAATGGGCAATGACGACGGATTTAAAATCAGGTCAGGGTAAAAACGCGGACGCTGCGAAGTCTTGCGGCGTCATCACAATCGCTTCGAGTTCGATCGATGAAACGAGCCATCATCTCAATCACGAAGTGGGCCTGGTTCGGTCTGCTGCTATTGTTAGCGTTCGGCTACATGGCGTCCGGATTATCCAACGGACGAACCACCGAATCAGCCTCTTCGATCCGGCCGAAAGAGAGCGATCCGCGATCCCCCGATATGTCACTCGAGGCTGCCGGGAATTCGAAGCCGATCGCGACGGAATCAGGCGACGCAGATTCAGTCGATGCCGTCGTTGACCGGATCGATCAAGCCCGACGACAAGCGATCACCGCGGCAGGACTGCGGTCTGCGGAGATGGCGGATTGGATGACCGTCTGCCGGCGTCTGTCGTTGGCGCTCGTCGGGAGCGGATTGTCAC
Source organism: Roseiconus lacunae (assembly GCF_008312935.1). Classification (NCBI taxonomy): domain Bacteria; kingdom Pseudomonadati; phylum Planctomycetota; class Planctomycetia; order Pirellulales; family Pirellulaceae; genus Roseiconus; species Roseiconus lacunae. Next base: position 298,789 of record NZ_VSZO01000001.1, read on the forward strand.
TCGAAGAGATCCGCGCACTCGAGTCATTGCCTGTCGATCAACGCGAACGCGCCCATTTGGATCGGTTGCTCGGTGACGTTCGGTTTCATGATTACTGGGCCGAGCGTTGGACACGGTTTCTTGTCAGTGATGAAGGCCCTTTTCTGGTGTACCGACAACGACGGTTTCGCCATTGGTTAAGCGAGACGATTGCCGAAAATCGACCGTACGATCAAGTGGTTAGAGACTTAATCACTGCCGAAGGACTTTGGACAGATCGCCCCCAAGTCAACTTTTTGACGGTCACCTTCGATAGTAACGATGGAAGCCCTGATCCGGTGCGTTTGGCGGCTCGGACCTGTCGAGCATTTCTAGGGTTACGGATCGATTGTTTGCAGTGTCACGACGACTTTTTAGGAAATGTCAGTTTGGGAGATGAAGACGCACTGCGAGGAGGCAGCCAAACGGACTTTCATCAACTGGCCGCCTTTTACAGCAGCGCCAAAACAAACGGATTGCAGGGAGTGCGGACCGAGAGCGTCGACTACCGTTTCCAATACCTTGATGCCGACGAAGAAGTCGACGTGACGGCGGATGTGCCCTATCGCCAAGACTTACTACCAGAGGATGGTGACCCGCGCGAGCGATTGGCTCGTTGGGTGACGGCGGCAGACCATCGACAGTTTGCTCGTGCGGCAGTGCACCGTTTTTGGACGTTGATGTTCGGTCGAGCGGTGACCGATGCCGTCGACAACTTGCCGCTCGATGAATCCGATGATCCCGTACTGGTTGCGTTGATCGATGATTTTCAACGGCACCGAGATGTCCATCGAACGATTCGATTGATCGCATCGACCGAAGCATTCCGCGTCGATAGCGTTGCCGATTTCGAGATCACGGCACGGCACGAAGTGGTGCACGCAGCGTTCCCGCTCACCCGGTTGCGGGCCGAGCAGGTTGCCGGATCGATCACCCAGGCATCGAAGGTCAAAATGATCGATCGCGACTCTTCGCTGTTGGTACAACTGATCCGTTTCGGGGCGATCAATGATTTTCTAAAGCGTTACGGTGATTTGGGTGAAAACGAGTTTTCCAAGGACGGCATCACGATTCCTCAACGTTTAATGTTGCTCAACGGGTCGATGCTTCACGAAGCGGCAAAGTCAGAACCGATCTTAAATACCACCGGACAGATTAAGTCCTTTGCCCAAGACGATCCCCAAGCCGTCGAAGTCGCATTCTTGTGTTTGCTCAATCGGTACCCCACCAAAGAAGAACAAGCGTACTTTGCCGAAAAGGTTGGCGAAGCGGACGGCCGTGGCAACGGTCTGGAAGACCTGTTTTGGATGCTCGCCAATTCGACCGAGTTTACGTGGAATCATTGAACGTCAAATAGCCCGGCGAGAGCCATAGCGAATCGATTCATTCAGTGCCTACGTTTCGAAAACCCATCGCGAGGTTAGTTGTGAACGATCGCGGTACTTGTTAACTACATCGCACTTCATAGATCACTTATCGAACATGTTGCATTCATCCGTTTGCGATCCAAAGTTGCACTTTTCGCGCCGCACCTTACTAGGCGCCGGGGCTGGTGGGGCGATGCTTTCGGCGATCGCGAATCAGCTTGCCTGGGCCGACCAAATCGCCAAGACCGACGCCGGCGAACAAAAGAATGTCATTCTGCTTTGGATGGATGGTGGGCCAAGTCAATTGGAGACCTTTGATCCGCATGTCGGCAGCAAGTACGGCGGCGATGTGGGGGCGATCCCGACGACGGTCAAAGGACTTGAGATCGCCGACACGCTGCCGCAAACTGCGGAGAAAATGCACCTGGGAACATTGATCCGCAGCATGACGAGTAAGGAAGGTGACCACCAACGCGCGACATACAACGTCAAAACTGGATGGCGTCTCGATCCGACGTTGGTTCATCCGTCGATCGGTGCGGTGCTGTGTCATGAGTTTCCGCAATCATTGGATATCCCACGTCACGTTTCAATCATCCCCGGGCAGTGGCCTTCCAAAGGTGGCTACTTAGGGCCAAATTTTGATGCCTTCATCGTCGGTGATCCCAACAGCCCGGTACCCGACTTGAAGGCTCGTGTTGATGCCGATCGGATGGATCGAAGGCTCAACGGGCTCGACTTTTTAGAATCTCAATTTCGCCGCGGTAGATTAAAAGACTTGGATCACAATCGAACGTTGCACCAATCGTCCACGGCGGCGGCACTACGAATGATGTCCAGCGAACAAATCGACGCATTCGATGTCAGCGACGAGTCTGCCACGACGTTGGCGTCTTTTGGTGACACTCCGTTTGGACGCGGTTGTTTGGCGGCATCGCGGTTGATCGAAGCCGGCGTGCGATGTGTCGAAGTCAACTTAAGCGGTTGGGACACTCACGTGAACAATCACTCGCTTCAGTCGTCAGCATGCGGGACGCTGGATCCCGCACTTGCATCACTGCTTGGAAGGTTGGAAGAACGTGAGATGCTGCGAAACACGTTGGTCGTTTGCGGCGGTGAGTTCGGCAGAACACCGGTGATCAATCCGGCCGGAGGACGTGACCATTGGCCGAACGGGTTCTCGATGTTTCTGGCCGGTTGTGGGATCCGCAAAGGAAGCGTCTATGGCGCGACGGCAGCCGATCCGGTGGTCAAATCGGAGGATCTGAAATCGAATCCGCTGGTTAATTTGGACCAGCCGGTCACGATCGGCGATCTGCACGCAACGATCCTGAAGTGCCTGGGGGTCGCGTATGAACGCGAGTTAGAAACGCCGGTTGGCCGCCCTTTGGTCCGTATCGAAGGCGATCCGATTGATGATCTGATGGTTTAGCAAGGGCTGCGCAGTGATCCGCTATCCCAGAGAATTGGGGCCGCAAACTTGTCACCGTTGATCGGGTTTCTTTGTAATGCCGGCAGCGGTCGTGTATAACGAGAGGACGAATCGAAGCTTAACATCATGATTGCCCAACGTCGTTCCCGCTAACGGGATGCATGCGACTCGAACGTGACACAATTGTCTTCGCCTTTCATCGAAACGCGAGGGTGTGCCTGCGTTGTGACTCCTCCTCTTTTCACTGGGCAGTTTAATGATTCGTTCGAACAACCTACGAAGCGGTACACACAGACTCCTGGTCCGTCTCGGTATCACATGTGTGTTTTGGGTGTTGGTCGATTCAGTTGCCGCGTTGTCGAACGATGCGGTGGCAGAAGCGACGGAATCAAAGGCGGATTCTTTGGTTCAGAAAGCACTTCAATCAGAACTCGCCGGTGACTCGGTCGAGCGTTTTCGTTTGCTCGACCAAGCCGTCGAGCAGGATCCAGAAAACACCTCGGCGCAGTGGCAATCTGGCTTCCTTCTCCACCGTGACCGGTGGGTTCCCGTTCGGTTATCAATGCTGATGAACTCTGCCGATGAGGTTCTGCAGCAGTACCACCAGCGACGGCGAGAACAGTCCGGTAACCTTGCCGGTGAAGTTTCACTTGCCAAATGGTGTCGGCAGAATCAGCTTGACGATCGAGAGCGAATGCACTGGGAGAATGTGCTGACGCTTGCCCCCAACCATGCCGAAGCCCGATCAAAATTGCGGCTACGACGCTACGAAGGCCAATGGGTCCCCAAAGACCAGGTGATCACGGCGAAACGATTGCAAAATCAAGAACGACGAGCGCTCCATCAGTGGATGCCAGTGCTACGCGAATGGGTCGAACGGATTGAAGACGTTTCGGCCGACCGGTCCGAGGCATGGCGATCCATTGCGTCGGTGGATGATCCCGATGCGATCGGTGCACTTGAAATCTTCGCCCACCGAAGCGCTCCTTCGCTGCAACGACACTTGATCGAAGTGATCGGCCGAATCGACGGTCAGACTTCGTCGGACGCCTTGGTCAGACTTTCGCTGGAACTTGACGACGCGTCAGGACGGAATATCGCTGCCCTTGAACTTGCCAAAGATCCGATTCACGCGTTCGCCGGCCAGTACCTCGATCGACTTGAAGCACCGTTGAAGTACCGATCATCCCTCTCGCGAATCGGGGATACCGTGTTTAGTGAAACCTTGATTCGACAAGAACGCGCCGATGACGTGGTCACCTTTACTCGAGCAACGAAGGCGGGGATGTCCATCAACGCCCCAGTCATTCGGACAAGCCGAGTCTATCACCAGATATTCGCCAACGAGCTCGCGTTTCAAACACGTCGGATCGCCGAAACAGAACAGTCGATTGAGAACCAAAACGAGGATCGGGCGTCGAGCAACGAACGCATTTTCGCGGCCCTCAAAACGTCGACCGGCGAGCAGTTCGACGATCAGCCGCAGCTTTGGTGGGACTGGTGGAAGCGGTACAACGAATACGATGTCACGGCTTCCAAACGACATGTCCATTTGTCGCAAACAGACTATCGACGCGGCGAACTGCGAATCCCATTACCACCGCGATGTGAGTGCTTCCCCGCGGGAACCATCGTGCACACTGAAACCGGGAGACGTCCGATTGAATCGATCCGAAGCGGTGACAAGGTATTGTCAAAGGACCCGATTTCGGGCGAGCTCAGCTATCGCTTAGTGACTCGAACTACCGCTCGTCCACCGAGTGACACGATGCGTCTGATGGTCGCCGGCGAGTCGATTACGGCAACGGTGGGGCATCCGTTCTGGGTGACCGGAAAAGGCTGGACGATGGCGAAAGAACTCAATCCGGGCGACCGACTGCATGGACTGCACGGCTCTGTCCCGATCGAGGTTGTCGAAGGCGGAGCGGCCTGTGAAGCGTTCAACCTGGTGGTCGAAAAGACCAACACGTACTTTGTCGGCGAATCAGCCTTGTTGGTTCATGACAACATGATCCGTTCGTCCTCACAACAGCCGATTCCAGGTTGGCATTCGAATTAGTGGAACGTTGTCGCCCCACCTTTCGCCGGTAGGCTGTGAGTTCAATGCTTTACGTCCGCACGTTCCGCATGCCCGCTGAGCCGACGGCGCTAGCCGCGGGCCCAGCCTTCCACGTGATTTTCCGCAGCACAGGTCCGACGCTAGCGCGTACGGCTCACGGATCTCGAAAAGATTCCCGGGAAGCCAGTTTCTACGACGGTGCTGCCAGATAAAACGGTGCTTGCGCAGGCAATTACTTCGAAAGCTTTTTCTTTGCAGTCGTCATTCCTTTGGCGATCGTGTCGGCAAAATCCGCCGCATCCAGTTCGGCCAAGACCAAGAATGCTTCGCTAAGCACTCGCTTGGTTTCTGCGGCATTGATGTGAGTCTTTTCGGTGTCCACACGTTTGCTAACGGCGTTGTAGAAATCGGTCAGTTTCATTTCAATCTCGAGTCAAGCTGGGAAGTTTTTCGATGCTGAGTTCGTGAAGCCAAAGGCAGCTTCTTACAAAGCCATCGTACCATGTTTCACCTCGTTCGACGCTTCTGGTCGATCGACATCACATCGTCGCGATTGACTCGAAGTCGGGCGATTGCCGGACTTGTGTTTCGGTCGATGCCCTGTCAGATTGAGTCCCCATCCGCACCTCTATTGAAACCGAAAAATGTCAGGACCCTCGGACGATCAAATCATCGAGTCTGTTCGGCTGTATCGTGAGTCGCTTGCCGAAACAAAAGCGTTCTATTTTGAGGCGGCCGAATTGGTCCGTGGTTCCTATGGTTGGCTGGGGCAAGGCCAATCAGACGCCGAGTCGTTCGCCCAGCAGATGGATGATTTGCACCAAGGATTCTTGATGAAGGTCTTCGCCGCGGTGGTTCCCGACGCGAGTGCGAAAAGTCTTGAGCAGCGACAAATGGGACGCGCGTTATTAGAGCATTTGTGGGGAAAGTCGGTGCTCGGTAGTCAGCTTCATGAAGCCGTCGACTGGCTGATCAATGCCGCCGCGGATTTCCAATGGGACGAATTGGTTCGCCCGTTTACAGAGTTACCCGACCTGCGAAATCATTGGGGCGAGTTGGAAACGCTGGCCATGCGAATGGCAAACTTGTTGACGAATGTCGATGGTAATGTCAGCGTCGCCGACAATGCCAACATCGCATCGATGAAGCGCCAATTTGATCAAGCACGTGGACGGGCTCCCGACAACCTTACCCGTCAAGCCGATACCGATAATGCGCGTGCCGCCATCGACTGGCTTCGTGACGAGGCGAAGCGGTTACGTGGTGACGCAATCTCGGCGAACGTCGGAAAGCCCACACCAACGGCCGGCCCAGGAAGATCGCCGCAACCGGCGTCACCGCAGCGATCAACGCCAAAGACCACGACGACTGAAACATCCGAAGACGTTCGCACACCTGAGCAACGTTTAGAGGATGCCAAGGCAAAGCTTGACCGGTTGATCGGGCTGGACAACATCAAGGATCAGATCCAAACCTTAACCAACTTTTTGGCGATGGAACGAAAACGCCAGGAACTAGATCTGCCGACTTCGCGACCGAGTCTGCACATGGCATTTGTCGGTAATCCCGGGACAGGAAAAACCACGGTTGCGAGGATCATTGCGGAGATCTACGGTGCGCTCGGGGTCCTCGAGAAAGGGCACCTTGTCGAAACCGATCGCAGTGGGTTGGTAGCCGAGTTCGCCGGCCAAACCGGTCCTAAAACCAATGCAAAAATCGATGAAGCTCTCGATGGCGTGCTGTTTGTCGACGAGGCCTACACACTGATCGACGAAAGCGGCCAAGATCAATACGGTCGCGAAGCCGTCCAGACACTACTCAAGCGAATGGAAGACCAGCGTGAGCGTTTGGTCGTGATCTTAGCCGGGTATCCGAACGAGATGAACGCGATGATCCGCAGTAATCCAGGACTGAGCAGTCGTGTCGGAACGACCATGCACTTCGCCGACTACAACCCCGAATCGCTCTGCCGAATTTTCGAATTGATGGCGTCAAAGGCGAAGTATCAATTGCCGACCGAATCACGGCGAAGGCTATTGCGTGGATTCACGTACTTGTATGCCAAACGGGATCGACATTTTGGCAACGGACGTACGGCCCGCAATAGTTTCGAACGAAGCGTGCGTCGCTTAGCCAATCGCTTGGCCGAAATCAAAGACATCACCCGTGATCTACTCACAACCCTGCAAGGCGACGACATCGAAGTCGCCGGAGTCGACAGCGCTCACCTCAAGGCGATGGCGGCCAAACCAGGTAAGGTCCGCATCGAGTGCAATGGGGGGGTCGCACAAGTGGTCGATGATCACTGCCTAGGGACCGAAATCACCTGCGACGATTGCGGCGAACCTTACTTCGCCGACTGGGGTGAACCGGTCATTGAGCTTGAAGCGGAACCTGAACCATCGTCCGAAGCAAAGCGGTAAATGTAAACCAACCCTCCGACTGACAGCGTCAGTACGCCGACACTGACCCACTGAGAAATCGTCAGCGAAGTGTTGAATTGCCCTCTTTCATCGGTCCGCACGATTTCCAAAATGAATCGCGCGATGGCATACGATGCAAACCCCACGAACATCAATACGCCGGGGCGGCGGATGTAGCGTGAAAGCACGCACAAGAATACGCACAACACGATGCCGCTAAAGCTGCTGATTAACTGGGCGGCGCGGACCGGCAACGATCGTGGCGGTAGCTGGGCGGGACTGAGTTCAAACGTCTCGCCTTCGACCACCATCACCCAACCGGGGACAACGTCTTCTTCGGGGATGTTCGGATCAATCGATTCCGTCGGGGGATATGTCGGTTGGCCGTACTCATACCGCTCGCCAACATCGATTCCCAAACGGTCGGCAAGACTTCCGCTTTCGACCGACTCGATCCGACCGGTATCCGGGTCGATCCGCATGCCCAGCAGTTCGCCCGATCGCAGTTGTTCTTGATAAACCTTATTGATCGGCGGAAAACGAATTGATGCCCAATCGGGTTCACAACGTCCGCCGTAACAGCAACCATTCATCAGGCACCCAATGCGACCAAAAAACAGCCCGATAAACAGACAAGGGATGATCGCGTCGCCGAACCGGAATAGGGGCAAACGATGGCGGTAGTTGAAAACGAGGAACGCCAAAAAACCACCGATGAATGCACCGTAGACGACCAGGCCGCCTTCGGTAAATGCCATGACATTTCGAATCGTCTGGCCGATCGAATCACCGATAAAGCTGTCGCGATACTGGATGACAAAAAACAATCGCGCCCCTACGATCCCGCCAATGAAAACGTACGGCGCGAGCGCGTAGACAAGGTCCGGATTCAGTCCCGCTCGCCGCACCCGAGCGGTGGCCAATGTTATCGAAGCGATCAGGGCAAGCACGAGGAAAAAGCCATAGCCGCGAATCGGCAGCCCGACCGGATTACCGCCCACACCGGCAATTTCAATTGTTGGCAAGATGAAAATCACAATCGCAGCCGCGACCAGCCAAATGAAGCTCTCGCCCATCAATGCACTGGCGAGACTAGCCGATGGCGAAGACGGTTCGCCAGCTCGCGCGGGTGCGTCCGTAGGTCTGCGTTCGCGTTGAATGATCCAGCCGGCTCGTAACAGAAATCCAACGAGCACCAGCAGGGCGGCCCAGCCAAGCCCGAACACCGACAACGGTCCCAATTCGTGTGGAATCAGAAAGAGCGTTCGCTGCATCGATTTGTATGGGCAAGTAGGGGTGAGGCCAATGTGGTCAGCTTAACAGGATCTGCCGAACGTCAAAACTTGATCGTCACGCATTCGCAGCGTGAAAGTTGTGTTTGCCCATCGGAATCCAACGGTGGGCAACTTGCGGGCCGACGGCCCAAGTGCTTCGTCAACCATTGAATTTAGGATTTACCGCATGGCGTTAGCCACGGTTTCGGTGCAGTAACCGCGGCTAACGCCCGTCGGCTGATGAGCCGACAGCGTTTGCGTCACCACACGATTGCTCTGGACCGCAGGGCGATTCCTTTTCTACGCTCCGCGGTGTTGATAAGTCTAGGTCTAGTTGTCCTACCCACCCGCATCATCAAAAGCATGGATTGCCAACCCGCCCCACCGAAGGCCAGATGGACCACGGTCGCCCTGTTCGCGGCCCTCTGTGCAGCGTATGCCGCCGAAAACCGCCCGTGCGCGGCCGTCGAAGCCCGATTGGACGATGCGGCCGAATCGCATTCGACCGATGACGCCCCGTTCCAAGTCACGATCGAAATTTCCGAAATCGTCGATGGCAAACCCCATCCGATCGACCGGCATCTCGTCATTTTCAAGGACAACCGGGCCTACGATTTTTCGTTGGTCCCGCCAATGGATGTCACCGTCGTTGATTGGAACGAAAAGCAAATGACGGTGCTGTCACGACAAAAAAGCTTGCAAAGCTCGATCCCGATCGCGAGCGTGCTGCAAACGGCCGCGCAAATCCGCGTCTTTGCCAAAAAGAATGACGCCGAAGAGCGGCTGGGAATTTCTGCTCAGGCGACGCGTACTGCGGACGGCGCCGTCGAACTCGCGTTTGCCGATTACCAGTACAAAGCAACCACACATCAAGCGACCACGCCGCAGCAAGCTGCCCGATTTGCCCAATTTACGGGCGCGGTCAAGCGACTCAATTTGGCTCGACATCGAGGCGCACCGCCATTCGCACGTATTTCACTAGGAAATGAGATTGCGTCGAAAGGAGAATTTCCGAAAAACGTCCAACTCACAATTGGCAACGGCAGTACGACGCGAACCTTGGTTTCACATTACACCGCCAAAGACGCTCTAAGCCCCGAGTCCGAAGACCGCGTCAACAAGGTGCAGGGGATGATGACGCTTTATTCTGACGTTCCGTTGAGTGATCTACCGTAGCACCACCGGCCGCATGCGATTGCTTGCATCGATGGCTACGGTACGCTACAACGTCACCCCCAGGAGAACGTCTGGCGGGGGCGTTGCCTCCTTGGTTTAGACTTGCGTATGGCTATCGTAGGACGGAGATTCAAATGTGGAATGATCAGCATCAGGTTGTGATGGGAACGAGTGGTTCACGCGGCGCGCCGTCAGGCCGTGCGATCTGGCAGTGGAGCGGTGAGCAGTGGGACCTGAAACTGATTCAAAGCGAAAATAATGGCGTCGCCGGCGATCCGCCGTCGCTACCTGGCCGATTCAAAGGCCAACTTCGTGCGACGCCTTGTGTCGAAACTTTGGCGACTTAATCGATTGACCATTGATGGATGATTTAGGATGCCCGTTCCGCAAGGGCATTCAGGTGACGGACCAAGGTGAACTGGCCGAATGCCACTTCGCCGCCCGATTGACCGGAGCCAATCCGCGACACTGTGTCGTCGATCGCAGTGCCTGCGAAGTCTGTATCGAAGGCGCGCCGCTTAGCCCGGTGACGATCAATCCGGTCATGCCTTCGGTGATCTTGAATGCATGCGAAGTGTCATTCGATGCCCCCGAACCGGAAACGATTCCGGGCGTCTTAAAAGCCTGGGCCGAACGGGCTGTCAATCATGACAGTATCGACGTTACCGTGCCGACGATCCATGCCTGTGACCTGGTGCTCGATGCCAGAGGCGTCACTTCGGCGAGCAAGCTTGAACAGACGATCGCAGGATCACTTGACCAAGTCGACACCCATGTGATCCTGCATGTCTTGACCGACTCAAGTATCCACGCGTTACGGTCGCAGTCGACAAACCTGACCGACCTGTTGGCCCGGCCGAACGTTCACACTCAACGACTCGATCAGCCGAGCGATCTTGGTGAGATCCTTAATCAGATTATCGCCCGTTCGGAGACCCCATCGCTTGCCTTCGTCGACGGCCACTGCCTGCAGCGCTCGACGCGACTGAAGCGTTCGCTTCAGCACTTGCATGATCGGGGTACCGAACTGGTCTTCGCCCACTGTGAATCTTGTGACGGCATGGTCCATCGATCATTCCTGTCCAATCAGGCTGCCACATTACAATTGGCAACGATGGTGATCCGGCGAGCGGCGTTGGTTGATTTAGGCGGCTTCGACGCAACCGTGGGCGACGCCTGCTTGGAAGAGTTGCTACGCAGGGTGATCAGGCTTGGTCGTCCGATCCATCTTGCCGAAGAAGTCTTGTGCCGAATCGATACTCAAGAGCGTGGTGACGCTGCCTTTATCGGAGCTTTAAATTTTGACGTACCGTCCGAACCGATCACTCAGCGAGTGAGTGCACGTTTGGTCCGCGACCGAGCCCGTTGTGATGTGGTCATCCCGTTTCGCGATGGATTCAACTTCGCGGCCGAAGCGATCGATAGCATCGTTACTCAGCGGAATGCCGAAGTGATCCTACACCTCGTCGATGATGCGAGTCTCGAATCGAGCAACGAACTTCTAAATCGCTATCGCAACTTACCGAACGTTCGCCTCTATCGCAACGAAAGGAACATCGGACCGTTTGCGACGTTCAATAACTTGATGGAATTTGTCAAAACCGACTTCGTGGCAGTCCAAGACGCTGACGACATTAGCCTTCCAGATCGGATCGCCCATTCATACGCCTTGATGCAGTCGACTCGTGCTGATCTTCTGACCGGCGCGACCGAATTGTTTGGCGAGTCTTCGTTGGTCGACAAGATCTGTTGGGATTATTTTACGGTGGATGAATGCGAGTGGTTACCACTGAGATTTTCGCGGTACGCCTGCCAGTACACCAGCGGATACTACATGGAAAACCCGACCCTGGTGGTGCGACGTCCAAGTTTTATCGCACTCGGCGGTTATGGAGATTTTGGCGAACGAAACCGAAATCGAACCGGGGTTGATACGGATCTGCAGTTGCGTGCCTATCACGCTCGTTCATCAATCGCGGTCACGCGAGACGTCGTCGTCCGCTACCGATGCCACGGTATTTCTGCGACACAACACGATGACTCCGGGATCGGGTCGCGGGCCAACCGCGAGTCGACCGAGGAGGTGCTACGGCGACTGAAGCTATATGCCCAAGGCAGCTTTGATGCGAGATGGTTTGGTGCTCTCGATCTTTATCGAGGCGTGACACGCCCATTAAGCCCTTCTGACTGACGATGTCGCGGAGCCGGACGCGGAGTTTGTCTGTGATCCCTCCCCTACGAGTGTGACCTAATCGCGTGTTACTTAATCGTGGATGCGATTCCGGTACGGACGGCGGACATTGCTCGAATCGTGCGGTATGGCACTACGGCAAGCATGAGTGCGTAGACACTCTGTCGCATATGGTTACACCAATACTTTTTAAGGGGAACTCCTCGACGCTTTGACGAGGAATCTCACCTATAAAACGAGGGGCGATGCTAGGTTTGGAAACCGGACGGTGTCGCGTTCCCTCCTTACTCATCAACAAAGTGTCATCAGATCACCCCATCGATCGATGGATCGAATTCTGTCTCCCCGAAGACACGACGCAAGAGGACGCAGAATCGGTTCGCCGCAGCCGTCTCGTCGTCTTACTGTTGACACTCGGTTTCTGCGCCGCCTATGTGTATTCGGTCTATTACATCGTACTGGGGACGACGTGTTCAAACATCGGCCCACAGCAAGCGTTGGTAACCGTCCCGGTTATCTTCTTTCTGTTCCGAAGGTATCGATCGGTATGGCTGGTCGGCAACTTGCTGGGGTTGACTTGCACCGTCGGGGTCGGCTTCCCGATCGTATTCACTGGGGGCGTCCATTCCTCGGCGCTCAGTTGGCTGTTTTTCGGACCGTTGGTCGCGGTCATCCTCGCGGGACGACAGTCAGGAATTATTTGGTTTGTGGTCAGTGCCACATTCGTGTTGGTGTTGATGGCGGTTTCTGATCAACCGTGGTACCCGGAATCTGAAATCCCGCAGAATCTCGCGAATGTGCAAGCAGCCGTGGTTTCCTTAGGACTGATTTCGGTTGTCACCGCAACGGCGTGGTCATTTGGCGCCGCCCAAGAAGCAGCCACGTTCAAGTTGCATGCTGCCAACGAGATCGCCGAACAGGCGCGACGTGAAGCCGAGTCCGCACACGCCGATTCGTTGCTAGTCTTGGATAACGTCATCGAAGGCCTGGCGATCGTCAACTTGGCAGGTGACTTCGTGGGGCCGCCGTCAGCGATTTTTCAGAGATGGTTTAGCTGTCCAGTCGCTGGGGTCAAACTTTGGACCTGGTTCGAAGGCACCGACCAACGACTCGCCGAAAGTTTCGAGATGAACTGGGAACAGCTTTCGAGTGATTGGATGCCACTCGAACTTGCAATCGATCAACTGCCGAAGTCCTTTGATTTTGAGGGCGCGTCATATGAGTTAACCTACCGACCGGTGGTGATCGATGATCAGCTGAGACACATCTTGGTTATTTGTACGGACGTCACAGCCGAACGTGAATTCAAACTTGCCAGTGAACTACAACGCGAACAGTTGACGATCTTCACTCGCTTTGTTCGTGACCCCGGCAGTGTTCGCGGATTCATGGATGAAGCCGATCGTTTGGTTTCCGATTTGACCACTGGAATCGGAACGTTGGCAGAACAAAAACGATGGGTGCACACGCTGAAAGGCAATTCGGCGATCTTCGGATTGAACAGTTTTTCTCGATGGTTGCATCGATTGGAAGACGAACTCGAGGAAATCGATGGTGCTTACGACGCGGCACGGTGGGAAGCACTGGAGACTCAGTGGATCGCAGTCCGCGCGCGATTGTCAACGATCGTCAGCATGGAAGACATCGATCATGTCACTGTCGACAAGAAAGATTTTGAACAGACACTGCAAGCAGTCGAATCAGGTGTCGGAGGTCCACTGCTTGCCGCTTTGATGCGACGCTGGACTTGGGATCCGGTCGATCGGCGTTTGGAGTTGTTGGCCGAACGGGCGAGCCAACTCGCCGAACGACTCGGCAAAACCGGTGTCGAAGTGAACGTCGAAGCAGAAAATGTAAGGCGTCCCCCGGGGCCCGATTGGAACGCGTTCTGGGGGTCGGTGGTGCATGTTGTCAGGAACGCGATCGACCATGGTATCGAGTCACCCGATGACCGTTTGAAGTCAGGAAAAGAGTCCGCCGGAAAAGTGACGCTGCGAGCGTGGGAAGAAGACGAGCAATTCGTGTTCGAGGTCAGTGATGACGGCGCCGGAATTGATTGGTTGAAAGTTGCCGAACGCTGTCAATCGCTTGGCCTGACCTGCGATTCGACAGACGAACTACAAGACGCAGTGTTCGCCGATGGGGTCACGACGAAAGACATGGCAACCGAAGTATCCGGCCGAGGCGTTGGTATGGCTGCTGTCAGAGAAGCTTGCCAGGCTCTCGGCGGTGACATCGAAATCGAATCAAGTCTTGGAAAGGGAACAAAATTCCGATTCAATTTCCCAACCTATCACATGCAGCCCGACGCAATGCTCTTCTACATCTGACGCATTGATTTGCGTTTGCCAAGTTCAGACGAATCAGCCCTCATCGCGTCAGTGCATCTCCGAGAATCTAATTCGGTCTATCGATCGACAATTTGTCTAAGTCTTTGAATCGATACAAGTGGTTGTCGTTGCAAGAACTGGGGGCGACGCATTCGCCGATTCCTTCGCACCCTCACCATCGGATGTCAATTGCGGTGGATGAATGAACCAGGCCGCGACGGCCAGGGGCAACATTGCCGTAGCGAAGCATGCGATAGCGGGGTCATAAGCCCCGGTTCGATCCATAAATGCTCCCATCAATAACGGCCCACAACCGCTTCCGGCGACGGTCCCACACCAGATGGCGCCGCGAATGCTTCCCAGGTGACGACGTCCGTAATAACGAACCATGATCACACCGGTTACCGAAATCAACATTCCTTGACCGCCTCCGAACAACATTGCAAACAGCTTGGCACCGAGCAATGAATGATCGAAGCGAAGCCAGATCAAGCTGAGCGCGATCATGCTAGTACCGATTCCGAATAATCGATTGAGTCTTAGATAGTCACCCAACACTCCACCGCAAAGTTGTGCGCCAAGCATCGAAAATCCCAGGATCTTAAACAGTGTTTTCGCATCGTCCTTATCCAACCCCCGCTCGGCACAAAGCGTGAATAGATAGAACAAGACACCGGTTCCTGCCATCGCCCAAACGATGTTCGAAAGCCCGATAACATAATAAGAAACCGTCCGAATCGCATCGGCCAGTTGCATCCCATCGACATCGTCAAGTTGACCGGGCTGTCCGGCATCCGATTCGCCGAACGCTTGCGAACGATCGTCTTTTGAAGCCACATCGTCCGAAACATGCACCACCGATGTAGCGCCGATGGTTTCAGGATGCGGGCTTGGCATTATGCCATCGACCGATTGCCCCAAATCTTCGGGACGGTTGCGGTACAAAAGAAGGATCACCGGAAACAGAAACACAACGAGGATAACCGCGATCCATCGGTACGTGGAACGCCATCCGATGGTCTCGATCGCAGTCGATAACCAATCGGGAACCCAAGCAAACGCGACTGCCGAACCAATGCTCAGTAGCGCCGAGACACGTCCGATCCGAGTTCGAAACCACATCGCGGTCGTGTTGTTCGACAACAGTGACATCGATCCCTGGCCAAGGAATCGTAAAAAGAAGAACGCTGCCAACAACCCCAAGAAACTAGTGACCGTTGAAGCGAACAAGCATGCCGCGGCTAGTCCTAAGATGACGAAGCATGCGATTCGTTTGAGCCCAATTCGATCTGAAGCGGGACCAATGCTGGTCAGCGGTATCGCCGCGAGCAGGGTTCCGAGCATGTAAGCCAATCCCAGACGACTTTGCGTGAGGTCGATCGCATCGAGTAACGCGGGTGTGAACGCACTAACCGCGAACGTTTGCCCGGGACTAGATCCGATCTGTAGCAGCATTGCTAATGGCAGCATCCAATATCCGTAGAAGACGCGGCTACGCTTGGCGATTTGGTCGGATAAAAAATTCATTGGCATCGGGATGCCGATCGACGCGCAGTCTCTCAGAAAGATGCTGAAGTCATGAGTCGATCGCGTTCGCGTCAGACTTTTGTCGCCGCCCCCAAAAAACGGTGGGGCTTGCGGCAAACGCCGTCAGCTCAATTGTTAAAATGATGAAGCTTCGGATCAGTTCGCGGCGTTGTTCAGCGGAAAGCTGTTCAGTGCTTCGTTCCAACTCGATTTTAGGATGAGCCGCATACCGATAGCCACGGTTTCGGTGCAATAACCGGGGCTAACGCCCAACGGCTGATGACTTGAATCCGTTTTTTTCAAATGGAACGAAGCACTCATCCGTCGGGCGCTTGCCGTCTTTCTAGCAGAACGAGGCGCCGATTCGGTTTGTGTGCTTGGATTCTCGTCAACGGACGTCGCCCTGGCCAGATCGAATCAATCGACGTCATGTTGGGCATCATCTTTGCTACCCCAGATCGGAAACTGAGGGGCGCAGTCACACCTTGCCGACGGCCGGCGACCGTACCGACTCGCTAAAAGGAACACTGGATGCCCGAATCTTCGCCTTCACAACATCACAATCATCCGCTCGTATTGTCGTACCTTGGGATTCGTCGCGCGATCGGGCTGAGTGGGTTGATCCTGCCGGTGGTATTGGGCCCGCTCGGTTGGCTGATTCTAGACGTGGAAATCCAAGACAACATGAGCAGTTACTACCACACGCCGCTTCGTGATCTGTTTGTCGGAACGCTTTGCGCGATGGGAGTGTTCCTGTACTGCTATCGAGGCTACGGGTGGATCGAAGATTGGACGGCCAACATCGGCAGTGCCGCGGCGCTCGGGGTGGCACTGTTTCCGCTCGACTACGCTAGCGACCCACTCTACCAACGCTCGCTGGTTGGCTACCTACACTCGTTCAGCGGCGGCGTTTTTTTTCTCACGCTCGCCACCTACTCACTCTATCACTTTCCCAGTCGGGGTCACAGTGACCCCGAGATGGCCAACCACATCGCCGAGCGAAATTTGGTTTATTACACCAGCGGGGTTGTCATCTTGCTAAGCATGATTGCCATGGGAAGCTACCTGCTATTGCTCCCGGTGGAATGGAAGCGTTGGCTCAATGATCTCAACTTTCTCTTCTGGGCCGAATGGGTCGCGGTGTGGGCATTCGCCGCGGCGTGGCTGACGAAGGGCCATATCATCGTGGCCGAGATAGGAATCGACCTGCTTGCCTATTCTCGGCGTCTGGTTGACCGCTAAGCCACCATGCTGGCCATTTTTAGAATTCGCGACTGACCGTGAAGCATCGTCAACGCGAATTATCACGGGGATCGAATCCTTTGGCATGCGTCTTGCTTTGGGGTGGTCAGCCCTCATTTCCGAGCGGCTCATTACCCGAGATCATCCGCCATGTTTGCAACCCAACCAATGATTCATAACGGTGTCCTCGACGCGATCGGGCATACGCCATTGATTCGTCTTCGCCGCTACCTTGATCGCAATGACATCGACTTAATTGTCAAATTTGAAGCGGCAAATCCCGGAGGCAGTGCGAAAGACCGCCCCGCAAAAAACATGATCGATGTCGCTTTGGCCCGGCGTCAGATCACTCACCAGTCGACCATCATCGAATCGTCATCCGGCAATATGGGGATCGGCCTCGCCCAAGCCTGCCGATACCACGGGCTACCGTTCATCTGTGTGGTCGATCCGCGAGCCCAGCAGCAGAACATCCGCATGATCGAAGCACTCGGGGGAACGATCGAGTACGTCCATACGCCGATCGAAGGTGATTTCTTAAAAGCGAGGCTGGCCCGAGTTTGTCAGTTGCTTGAGCGAATCCCTAATAGCTATTGGCCAAACCAGTATGCCAACGTTGCAAACCCCGAGGCGCATTTCCACGGCACGATCGCGGAAATCGATCAGGCGCTCGGCGGGCAGTTCGATGCATTGTTTGTCGCGACCAGTAGTACCGGAACTATCCAAGGGTGTCAGGAGTACCTGCGGATGCGCGGACGAGATGCCAAAGTCTATGCGGTCGATGCCGAAGGAAGTGTCTTGTTCGGGGGTTCACATGGCCCGCGACAGATTCCTGGTTTAGGTGCCGGCCGCGTGCCACCGCTCGCAAAGTCTACCTGCGTCGATCGAGTCTTACGAGTCGATGATTTGCAATGTGTGGTCGGTTGCCGGCGTGCCGCCGAACGCGAAGCAATGTTGGTCGGTGGATCGGCCGGCGGCGTCCTAGAAGCTATTCGTGAATTGGGCAACGGCCCACGCGGAAACGGACTTCGGGGGAAACGCTGTGTCGCTGTCCTGCATGATAGCGGGTGTCGTTATCTGGACACCGTTTTCAACGATCGATGGGTCGAAACCAATTTGCACTGTTCCCCCGAGCGTCTGCGTTCGCTGATTCAAGGAACGCAAACCAATCGGGTCGCTCAACTTGAAGAGGTCGTATCATGAGCACGGTTACTTATTCTACTGACCAAATCATTGACACACGAGCGTTTGGCCCCTCTGTCCGCGTGGCCGTTATCGGTTGTGGTCCGAGAGGTAGCTACTGCTTGGAAAGCTTGCTGCGACAGATCAAAGCGAACGGAGGAAGTGGTGACATCGAAATCACGATCTTCGAACCATCCAAGTTTCCTGGCGCGGGTATCGTTTATGATCCGCGGCAACCACATTACTTGCGAATGAACCTGGCGGCGGGGCAAATCGATTTCTGGAGCCTAGACAATGACAAACATGCTAAGAACAGGCGGCACTTGTCGCTCTTGAGATGGCTCGACAAACACCATCCACAACATGCATACGCCGATGCGTACGTCCCGCGGGCTGTCGTGGGTGAATACCTGCATGAGTGCTACCAGACGACGATCGAAGAGCTATCCAAATATTGCCATGTCGAACGAGTGACGCAAAAAGTGAACGATCTTCGCCGTGAACGAGCGACTTGGGTTGTCACGACCGAAGAGCAACGTCAAGTGTTTGATGAGGTCGTGATTACGGTCGGACATGAGGGCCTGCGATGTTCGGGACGAGTCGGCGTCACCGGCAGCGCGTCTTGCGATACGCCAGTCAGTTCATTCCCGTTTAGCAGCCTTTCGGGTGATCGAGCCAAATTGTCTGGTGATGTGTTTGTGACCGGGTTCGGTTTGACGGCGATCGATTCGGTACTCTCGTTGACTGAGGGTCGTGGCGGGAAATTCTTACGCAATGGAAATCGTCTATGTTACGTTCCCCAAGGCAACGAACCGAATCGGATCCATCTCGTTTCTCGATCAGGGCGTCCGATGTTGGCTAAGCCGACAGAAAAAGTCGAGCCAATCGATGATTCCTTCTGGGATCCCTACCGAGAACAACTCGGCGAACTCCGACAACAAGTCGGCCAGATTGATTTTCGGCGACAACTATGGCCGATCGTTTGCCAATCCGCCGCAGCGTTGCTGAATCGAAATGGTATCGATGAATCTGGTGCAAGTGTGGGCGACTGGTTTCGCCGCTGGGGACGTTACTCGATGAATCACAGCCTTGCGGTTCGGGCGATGATCACGTCTTGGTTGGTGGCTACTGCCCAGCGTCCGTACGATGCCCCTGCTGCGTTGGGCACGGCATGGCGAACACTGTATCCACAGATGGTGACATTGATCAGCCACGGCGGTTTAATCCCAAAATCTTGGCCTGCGTACAGCAGAACGGCCGCGGAAATGGAACGAATTGCCTTCGGACCTCCCGCAGAATCCATCGAAAAAGTAGTGACGTTGGCGCGGCAAGGGATGTTACGATGTTCCTGCCAGCGTGACGAACCCACCCCGTCAAGTGAAAATGTCATCGCCGTACTTGCCAAGCCGAATGAACCCGAAGAAAACGGATTGATTGACAAATTGGTTCAACAAGGCTATCTCCAGCATGATCCAATGACCGGTGCGATCGCTGTTGACGAAGAAGGTCGTGCCGACGCTCCACGGGGGACGAAAAATCTTGCCGTGTTCGGGCGATGCACCGAAGGCATCATTATCGGGAACGATACACTTAGCCGATCGTTGCATCCACACCTTGAACGGTGGGCCGCTACGATGATCACTCGACGATCCCGGCCAGTTACTTTTTAACAACGATGACGAAATCTGTTGAACCGCCAGCCCGTACGATTCGGTCTCATTGTCATGGAATGCCGCCACTTGACGCGAAGATCGCCTCGTGGATGCAAGACGCTTTGAATGATCCACGGTTGTTTGATTGGATCGATAGCCATGGATCACCGCTCAACTTGATTCATCGTGAACCGATGTCAAAAAATGTGGCGGAGCTGGACGATGTCGCGAAACATCATGAAGTGGACTTTCAAGTGTTCTTCGCGCGAAAGTCGAATAAGTGCCTCACGTTCATCGAACAAACGATTCATGACGGTGTCGGTATCGATACCGCCAGTGAGATCGAGCTGTTGCAAGCGATTGATCGAGGAGTGGCCGCCAAAGATCTGATCTGCACCGCCGCGGTTAAATCCGAATCGCTACTTACCACCTGCGTGCGGCATGGAGTGGGGATCGCGATCGACAATGAAGATGAGCTCGCCTTAGCTACAAAAATCGCCAAGACACATGGGCGTCCGGCGCAACTTGCGTTGCGACTAGGTGGCTTCTGGCATCAGGGCGAAAAACTATTTACGCGATTCGGATTTAACGCCGATGACGTTGGGTTACTCGGAAAACTCGATCGTGATGTCGTGAATTTAGTGGGGTTTCATTTTCACCTCGATGGTTATGATGCGAGTCAGCGGATCGATGCGATCGAGTGTGTGCTCCGCTGGATCGACCGGGCAAAGGAACAGCAGTTTGCCCCACAATTCATTGATATTGGGGGTGGCTTTCCCATGTCCTACTTACATTGCGGTGATCAGTGGCAAACATTCTGGGCCCAGCTGGAATCCGCGTTGTTAGGCAAACGCGATCCGGTGACCTATCGGAATCATGGGCTCGGACTACTCGCCATTAATGGACAGATTCACGGTGTGAGGCAGTCGTATCCGTACTATCAATCCCCGGTCCGAGCGGACTGGCTTGATTCGATACTTAGCGCCCCAATTGGGGACGAGCTCGTTGCCGACGCGATCAAACGGCGCGATCTCCAACTCCGATGTGAACCAGGACGGAGCTTGATGGACGGCTGTGGGATGACGATCGCGCGCGTTGAATTTTGTAAGCGAAACTCCGACAATGATCTGCTTGTCGGTTTGGCAATGAATCGGACGCAGTGCCGCACATCGAGCGATGACTTCTTGGTTGACCCAATTGTGATCAAGAAAGATTCGCACAACGGCGGAGCTGAACAATTTGGATATCTTGTCGGTGCCTACTGCACCGAATCCGAATTGATTAGTCTCCGGAAGCTGCGGTTCCCCAATGGAATCCAGCGTGGTGACCTTGTTGTGTTCCCCAACACCGCAGGTTATCTGATGCACTTCTTGGAAAGTCGCTCACATCAATTTCCGTTGGCTAAAAACCTCGTCTATGACGACCCGGTACGACTCGACCCAATCGATGTGGACGCAGCGCATCCATGAACGCTGCCGCTGTTGACTGTGTCGGTAACGGCGAAAGCCTTAGGCAACACCAAAGCTGTCTGCAAATCGAGCTACATCCATCCGGGAATACTGCACTTCGGTGAATACGACTCGCTTCGAGAGTTCGCCAGCAGTCTTCCCTGGAAAAAGTCGAGGCGAGTTGAAACTTGATGAGGCGAGGTTTCTGGCGGCATTGCCACACCTGAATGTGATCACCCATGGGGCCTCGCCAATGATCCACGTTTGACTAAGAAAACAGCCAGGCAGATGGTTTGCGTTGCTGCCCAGATGACCAGGGCGGACCACCAGTGGGTGACTTGTGAGACGGACGCATACCCACCAAACCAGCCAAATGTCAACGCGGCGATAGAAGCGAACAACGTTGAAATAAGAATCGGCGTCGTGGTCCCCAGCCCTTTCAAAACGGCACCTAGCGTCAGAGCCGTGATGTCGAACACCCCGTACGCCGCGGCAAACCGCAAGAGAAAAATTGCAATGGGACGAACCGCATCCGCTTCGTCTTTGCTTACGCCGTACAAAGGGATTTCAACAATCCAATGGGGAAACGAAACAAGAGGGGCGACAACAAGTAACGATACTCCCGCACTAAACACCAGACTACGTCGAACAACCGCGCGGACTAAGTGAATCGTCGCCGAGGTATGCGATTGGCCGATCATCACAGTGACCGCGGTGGCGAGCCCGACGGCCGGAATCGACAACAATTGATAAAGGCTAACCGCGGCTGATGTTGCAGCCAGTCCGGTCACCGATGCGGTCCCGATCATTAACATGAGATAACTAAACATTGATGATCGAATTAGTTGCTGGATTCCCAAGACAGAACCTGGACCAAGAATGCGTCCAATCACCAATCGGTTGGGTCGATAGTGTTCCACCAGTGACCTGATCGAAGGCGACGATCGAACGATCAATACGGCGAAGATTGCGGCTTTAAACCACATGGCAATCGCAGTCGCAAGCGCCGCACCAAGGACGCCAAGTGCTGGTACACCTGCCCCCCCGAAGATCAACCAAACATCCAGGAAGATATTTAATACGGCAGACGCGACATTCGTGCGAAAGATTGGACCTGTCTTTCGACGGCCGACAAAAAACGCGGTCAAGCCTGCTTCAAGCATCGACGCGGGAGCAACCAACAAAAGAGTTCGGAAGTAGGTCGCCTCTTCGGCGGCTAGGTTCGGATCATGATCAAACGCCAAGAAAAGAGTTGGACTCAACCATCCGATCAAGGCAAATAGGGGAAGCGTCGCGAATGTGATCCAGATACTTTGCCAAATCAGCTTCCAAACCAATCCCGGAATTTTATCGACATTTCGCTGGTGGGGTTGAGATTCGGAGTCAGATGTTTTTAATCCGCGTCCCATCGCAGCAGCGACTAGCGGTGTTGTGAACCCCATCGCCGTCACGGGGATACAGGCAATCGCCCAGTACACATTGCCGGCCGAGATCGAAGCGGCCGAAGAGGTTGGCCCGTACCACATCAACAGCACTCGGTCGGTGAACAGTGTGACCGAAAAGCAGCCAACGGTCGCGATCAGTGGAAGTGCAATGGATAGTAAAGCACGATAGCCATAGGGATCAGCGGGTCGGGGCTGGACTTGCTTTAGCATTCGAACAACGTGTCGGGCGTTTTCAAAGGAGATGAGCTAGCGATCGCAGAACGATTCCCGCGAAATCGAAACGAAAAACCGGTCTGTTTGGTGCACCAGATGCTCGGCTACCGACCGCAGTGCAGAACATCCTGCGAAGCCAGTGCCAATTTTCTACCAAAGGTCCTTAAACCATGGCATCAACATCTTTCACACATGTCAAAGACTCTTGGGTTAGCCGGTTTGTCAATCGACTTCGGGGCACGACTGAACTGGTATCGACCATGATGGATGACGCGGATCAGACCTGCGTTCGAAACGGTTTTATCCTGACGCCCGTTGAACGCCACGGGATGGTCTATCAGGAAATGTCTCGTCAACGATTCCATGAGAATGGGACGAACGAATGACTAGCAGATATTTGCGGAGGAACCCGAAGAGGGTCGGTGAACTTTCGCGGCTTTGCCTCATGCTTCATTCCGTTTGAAAATACGGGTTCGAGTTGTCCGCCGATGGACGTTAATCCCGGCTGTTCCACCGCAACCGTGGCTAACGCTATGCGGCTCATCCTAAAAACGAGTTGGAACGAAAGACAAACTCCCTTCGCTCATTGGCACGTCGATTGCGAAGCCGACGGGGCATACAAGCGCCGGAGCTTCTCCGGAGCACTGGTCAGTTGTTCTCAACTTGGAACGCTCTATGAAAGTCGCAATTATTGGGCACCTTAAACATCCGATCGCCAAACCGTTTTCAGGTGGACTCGAAGCATTCACGTTTGATTATGTAGCCGCTTTGCGCGATCGTGGGCACGATGTCACGTTGTTTGCCAGTGGAGATTCCGATCATGAACTTGGACTCAGTTCGGTTGTCGATGTCGCGACGGTACGGGATTCGATCAGTCGACTCGGACACATCGATCACGATTGGATCGAGGCCGTGGAAGACGAAGCCTACGGCGCTTTGATGGATCGGCTGGCGATGGAACATTTCGATGTTATCCACAATCATTCACTGAGTCCGATTCCGCTGCGGTTCGCTTCTTGCCAACCCTGTCCTGTCATCACAACACTTCACGTGCCACCGCTACCTCGCATGACCCAAGAAGTACGGCGACGAGGCGCAGGGTCGTGCGGTATTTTTGTAAACATCTCGCAGGCCAACGCAAAGTCATGGTCACCCGAACTTGGTCAGCAACGAATCATCTACAACGGCGTGAATGAGAACTTTTGGATGCAACATCAAGCATCGAAAGAGAATCGAGCCATCTGGTTTGGTCGAATCTTAGCCGACAAGGGAACTCATCTCGCAATCGAAGCGGCCCACGAGGCCGGGATGCCAATCGACGTGGTTGGCCCGATTTCCGATCAGGTCTACTTTGACAACGAAGTTTCACCGCGTCTGAGTAGCGAGGATGTGTATCACGGTCATCAAGATCATGAAGTGCTGTCTAAGCTGATTGGCAGAGCAGCCGTTTCTGTGGTCACTCCCTGCTGGGATGAACCATTTGGCTTGGTTGTCACTGAATCTTTAGCCAGTGGGACTCCGGTCGCCGGCTTTCGCCGCGGAGCCCTTCCAGAGATTGTTCGTCGATCGGTCGGTCGTTTGGCGGATCCAGGCGATACGGAAGATCTTGCACGATGTATCAATGAATGTCGAGCATTAGACGGCGGGGTCTGCCGTCGCTACGTTCAAGAAAAATTTGGCTTTGATCGTATGGTTGTTGCTTACGAAGAGCTTTACTCACGCATCGAATTGCCTCGGCCACTGATGCGGCACTCTTCGATCGACGGAGCGACAGCGGCATGAATGACTTACAGATCGGATTCTACGTGCATTACCACGGGATGGGACATAAACGAAGAACGGAAGCGATTCTGCGGCATCTAAAAGTGCCGTCGTCGGTCATTACGAGCCGACTTGGCGACCTGGATTGGAAAGGTGCGAACCTACTGGAAGTCATCGAGATTGCCTGTGATATCGATGACGTTTCTTTTGAGGGTGCTGCCAGGTCACAAGATGTTCCCGCGCTTCACTACGCACCGCTTTGGACGGATTCGATCACACGCCGAGTCGCCGAATACACGGCTTGGCTGTCGCGAACGAAGCCTGACCTGATGGTCGTCGACGTCTCGGCAGAAATCTCGATGCTGACTCGTCTCGCTTCGATCCCCCAGGTCGTGGTTCGTCAACACGGCGACCGCCGAGATCCGGCCCACCTTAATGCCTACGCAGCTGCGGAAGCATTACTGGCGCCATTTCCAAGATGCATGGAAGATGAACTGACGCCCGATTGGGTGATCGACAAGTCAGTTTACCTCTCTGGTTTCTCCGCTCACAGCGATGATGACAAGACGGTTTCATTCAGTCGTCCGACCATTGTCGTGATGTTCGGCAAAGGTGGAACCGATTCACAGGCATCCCGACTCGCGGAAGCAGCGACCGCGGTTAGTGACTTCGATTGGGTGGTCGTTGGTAAAGAGAAGCCACCAGCCATGACGCAACCGATGAACCTTCGATATGTCGGATGGACGGACCAACCGCTTAAATATGTTCGTGCCGCAACGATGGTGGTCTCTGCAGCGGGCCACAATAGTGTGATGGAATTGGGACGCGAACGGGCCCGGTTTATCGCCATTGCAGAGGAACGCCCCTTCGACGAACAACGTCGCAAGGTTCACATTCTCAACCGAGAACGACTAGCCGTCGGGGTGCCTCAATGGCCGAAGGTTGACGAATGGAAAACTTTGATCGGGCGAGCAATGAATTTAGATCCTTCGCCTTGGGACACAATCTATCGTGAAGACGGTGCTATCGAAGCCGCAAGATTTCTCGAACTAGCCGCGCTTCGTTCAAACCTGCTCAGGCGAGGGGAGCAGTCAGGGACAACGTCGCTGTGCAGCGGTCTATTCCCAAACAGTCAGATTGCTGAGATGGGGCAAAACGCATCATGAGCCTTAGCTTGCTTACCATCGTTCGTGGACGACAAACCCACTTGGCCAACCAGTTTCGAGGCCTGTGTCAATCAACGATGTCACCGACCGAATGGATAATTGTTGGGATGGATCAGGATGTTGATGTGTCCGAGTTTAGGCAAACCAAGTTTCCAATCGTGACCGCACGTGTCGATGGTGACGGAAAAAGGTTGCCGCTCGCCGAAGCTCGAAACCAAGCGGCTGAGCTGAGTCGTGGGGACACACTGATCTTCCTTGACGTGGATTGTATCCCATCAGCTCATATGATCGAACGGTTCGCCGAAGTGACACAAACTCATGCGAGACTTTGGATGGGAAGTCCGAGATATTTGCCAGAGGGAGTTACGAAAGGAAATTGGGACCTTGTCGAATTGGATCGAATTGCGGTTCAGCATCCTTTGCAACCATGCCTTCAAGAAAATGAGCAACTTGTATCAAGTCGATATGAGCTTTTCTGGTCTCTTTGCTTTGCAATCCGGAAAGATGATTTCGAACGTCTTGGAAAGTTCGACGAGCAATACAGAGGCTATGGTGGTGAAGATACAGATTTTGCGTTCTCCGCGCGTCGAGTAGGTCTTCCGTTCGCTTTCGTCGATGCGGTAGCGTTTCACCAATATCATGCCGTCTACAAACCGCCAATGAACCACCTTGTCGACGTCGTTTCGAATGCGAGGCGATTCCGACAGAAATGGGGTGTTTGGCCAATGGAGTCCTGGTTGTCGGCATTCGCAAACGAGGGTTTGGTTCGCTTTGATCCGATCAACGACCAGCTTGAGCTGCTGCGTAAGCCGACGAGTGATCAAATCGAGCAGTCATTAACTCGAACTCCCGCGGGGTTCTAAACCGCGATGCCGATCGCACTCAACCTCCCTTGACGATTTTTCATGTGGAACATCGTAGCGTTGCCCCCCCACGTCGACTCTTCGACCAACTAAATTATTAGTCGGAACGAATGAGAACTAATTAGAGTCGACCGTTAGAAGATTGCCGCGCGGGGGAAAGTGTTGATGAAAACCTGGCTACTCTTACTACTTCAAGCCGTCTGCCTTTGGGGTGTTGCTTTGGCGACCTCAGCCAGGGGCGCCGAATTCGATCTGGTCATCAGCAACGGCAAAGTGGTCGATGGCAGCGGAGCCCCGTGGTACTTTGCAGACCTTGGTATCAAAGACGGGAAAATCGTACAAATTGGCGATTTAGCTGATCAGGATACGAAGAAAACGCTCGACGCGACCGGCATGGTTGTGGCTCCGGGATTCATTGACTTGATGGGGCAGACCGCATCACCGATGCTGGAGAATCCCAAAACCGCGATCAATTTACTTTCCCAGGGGATCACGACGATCAATGCCGGTGAGGGCTCGTCCGCGGCCCCACAAAGCCCGGACGATGAACGTCGCTACGGGTACACCACGATGGCGGAGTATTTCACGCTTGTCGAGTCTCGTGGAATTCCTCTCAATTTGGTGCAGACAATCGGCCACACTCAAGTGCGGCGGATCGTACTTGGTGACACCGACCGACGCCCAACCGAACAAGAGTTGTCGCAGATGAAAGGGCTGGTTGCCGAAGCGATGGAAGCCGGGGCAATCGGTGTCTCGACAGCACTGATCTATCCGCCCGCTGTTTATGCGCCGACCAGAGAGATCGCAGAACTAGCTGCCGAAGCCGGCCGATACGGCGGACGATACTATACCCACATGCGTAACGAAGGCGACCGCCTACTCGAGGCGATCGACGAAGCGTTGGACATCGGGCAAACTGCCGATGCCCCGGTTCATATATTTCACTTGAAAGCGGCCGGGCGACATAACTGGGGAAAAATGCAGTTGGCGATCGCGAAGATCAAGTCGGCGCGCAGCGAAGGCCACCAAGTCACCGCTGATATTTATCCGTATATCAACAACGGACTGGGAATCGCGGCGTTGATCCATCCAAAGCACTTCGAAAACGGGCGTGCTCAACTGATTACAAAACTGGACGATGAATCACTGCGAGCAACCATCCGTGAAGAGATGGAGACAACGGACGGCTGGGAAAACTGGTTTCGCCACACAGGAAATGACTGGGGGCGGATTGTCATCGGGCGAAGCAACCACCCGGATTATCGAGAGCACGATGGCAAGAGTGTGGCGCAGATCGCTGAAGCCATCGGCGAAGACCCGTGGGACACGTTTTTCAATCTCGTTCGCAGCGGTGCATTTGCGTTGCCAGAGACGATGTCTGATGCCAATAAGATCATGGCGATGCAACAGGAGTTTGTCTCCTTTTGTACCGATGTCGGCCCTGCCGGTGGAAGCCGTAGTGCGTCACATCCGCGTGCATTCGGGTCATTTCCTCGGTTGTTGTCCAAGTACGTACGTGACCTCGGCGCGATCAGCCTTGAGCGAGCTGTTGCCCAGGCAAGTGCTGCGGCGGCAAACAACGTCATGGCGTACGACCGGGGTAGGATCGCGGTTGGTTTAGCCGCCGACGTGATCGTCTTTGACTATGAAAACTTGACCGACCATGCCGATTTTGAACATCCCGATGCGATCAGCGAGGGAATGCGATATGTCGTCGTAAATGGCGAACTTGTTTTCGACGACGGAAAGCAAACCGACGCGAAACCGGGACGCGTCCTCCGCGGTCCAGGGTATCGTGAAAGCCTTGCCCCCTACCGCCAACAATCGACACCGCGTGACGATCGATTCGAGGTCTACGATCGATCGATCAAAGAATTCATGAAGACGCACCGGGCACCCGGAGTTTCGATCGCGGTCACCGACAAAGGTAAAGTCGCTTTCTCCGGAGCGTACGGGTATGCCGATGTCGCTAAACGAGAACCGGTCACTACCGAAAGTTTGTTTCGAATCGCAAGTCTTTCTAAACCCATTACGGCAGTCGCGATTCTTCAGTTGGTCGAAGACGGCATGCTGCAACTTGACGATCCAGTATTGGATTATCTTGACGCCGAGGATTCAATTGCGGCGGCAGGTGAGAAATTCGATGAACGGTTTCGCAAAATCACCATCCGGCACCTGCTGCAACACCGAGGTGGTTGGGATCGCGGCCAATCCTTTGATGCCATGTTTCGATCGGTAGAGTTCGCCGAGCAATTCAACGTTCCTCCGCCGGCAACACCGGACATCGTGATCAAGGCGATGTTTACCTATCCCTTGGATTTCGATCCCGGCCATCGATACGCCTACTCAAACTTTGGCTACTGTTTGCTCGGACGTGTCATCGAGAACCTGACCGATCAGAGCTATGAAAGCTATGTTCAAGAACAGGTCCTCAAACCGATCGGGGTGACTGCGATGCGAATCGGAAAGTCTCGGCTCGATCAGCGATCCGAAAATGAAGTGCGGTACTACCATTCCGGCGATGCCGAATCAGTCTTTTCCGATGACTTGAACGAAACGGTTCCCTGGCCCTACGGTGGCTGGTTTTTGGAAGCGATGGACGCGCACGGTGCTTGGATCGCATCGGCGACGGACCTTGCAAAATTTGCCGCGGCATTTGACAATCCCGATCATTGCCCGATCCTCAGCAGGGAAAGTATCGAAGCGATGTTTGCACGGCCACCGGGGTTAGCCGGTCACGATGATGAAGGGAACGCGAAGGACCGCTACTACTCGCTCGGATGGTCAATCGTTGACATTCCCAAGGGCGTCAATCAGTGGCACACCGGCTCACTGGCGGGGACGGCAACCATTATGATCCGCCGTCACGATGGAAAAAACTTTGTCGCTTTGTTCAATGCTCGGACCAGTCCTCGTGCGTCGCACCTGGGGCGGGCGATGGATCGATTGTTGCACGACATGGCCAATCAAGTGTCTGATTGGCCAGAATGATTGGTCTGCATGGGGTTTGACTAGGCGAGTAGCTTAACGGTCCGTTTCTCGGTCGCAGCAATCGCGGCGGTATCGACAATTTGCTGTCCGATCCGGCTGATCGTTGTCGAAAGCGGCCCTTCGATTGTCCGATTGTTATCAATGACATCGATCATGTAGTGGATCGGGCTGCGCATTGCGTTGGGAATTGGGTCTGGCCGGACCCACTTCCCTTCCGGACAATCACGCGATTGGACTCTTAGCTGATCTTCGTAATCGTAGCTCGAAATCGTGCCTTCGGTTCCAACGATAACGAAACCACATTTCGGTTGTGGCTGGTGTGTCCAAGGGTCTGTAAAGGTCCCCCACCGAGTTTCAAACTTTGATAGACCGTTTTGGTAGCGAGCGATCACGACGCTGTGCTCATCGACTTCCAAACCGGCTGGTTGATCAACCATCGCAGCGACCTCGATGGGCGCTTCGCCGTTCATGTACCACGTCCCGAGTGTGGTTCCATAACCAAGATAGTCGAGCAGCGACCCACCGCCCTCATTACGTTTGTAAAACCAGCTACGAGGCTTTTCACGTTCGACGTCTTCTGCGGTCCGTTCGACCTTATCTGCGACGTGCCAAAGTGGGCCGCGATTGCCACCGTAGTAATGGACTTCAAGACACGTTCCGATCACGCCATCATCGATCAAACGTTTGGTCATTCGGTGAGCAGGAACCCACGTTAGCGGCCAATTAATGCCAAGGCGAATGCCCGCAGAATCGCAGGCTGCGATCATCCGATCGGCTTCGGCGAGCGAGCCGGCAAAGGGTTTTTCGACAAGCAAATCCGATCCGAAAGGCGCGACCCGCTCCACCCAGTCGCCATGTTTGGACGCGGCAGGACAGAGGATCGTCAAGTCGACCTCGGTTGCCGCAAAGAGAGCTTCGGGTTGCGTAAAAACCTGGTGATCGGCTAGGTCGAATGCGGCGATCGCGTCCTGCATTCGCGTGGGATCCTCGTCACAAATCCCAACGATTTCTGCGTCGGGATGGTCGTGCGCCATCCTTAGCAAATCACCCATATGAAAGTGATCGAAGTTGATCCCTGCAATCTTCATAACCGTCGCCTGCGTTCTGAATCCATCATGCCCAATACCGACGCATCCGAGTGGAAACATCGGTGAAACTTTCGAGCTTCAGATTCTAGCAAGTTCGCTACTCATCGGCAGGTCGAGTTCACCGGCAGATCAAGCGTTGGCTGTCGAAGATACGATCGCCCGCAGAAGATCCATCGACGAGAGTATACCGATTAGTTCGTCATTTCGATTGACGACCGGTAAATGGTGAATGCCATGGTTGAGCATCAACTCGGCGGCGTGACTGGCCGATGCCTCGGCACCGATCAGCACCGGTTCATCGCTCATGAATTCATTCACCTGATCACTTCCGAAACGTTCTCGCATGACATCGACAACCCAGAGCCGGTCCATCACACCGTCACTGGCTTCGTCTAGTAAGTGATCCGACTCGCTCGCAATCGGCATGAGATCCGGCAACGCGAGGACACCAATACATCGACCGTTCGCCGCGACGACGGGCAAGCATGAAAGCTTGTCTTCCATCATGATGTCCAATGCGGCATGCACGGTTGCGTCATGATCGATCGACACGACACTTCGTGCCATCAGGTCTTTGACGGTTAACTCGGTATTCATTTCAAGCTCCCTTGGATGTGGAAACACGCTCGAGATGGCGTCAACCGAGGCGCCAATCAACAAATAACCTTTCTCTGTCTGCGATTGCTAGATGGAAAGATTCGATTTGTTTTTACAAGCGTTAGTCTACACCAAATTTGCGGCTAGACGAAGCGATGCGACGGTCTGTCGCTCTATTCCAATCAGCAGCAATGGCGGCCTTCAAAAAGAAACGGGGGCAAGTGTGATGAACCGATTTTTCACACCAGATGTTGCCTAAACTTCGGACTGCATTTCCAACCCCTCGTGGATCGCGAGCGCGAGGTCGAGCGATAGACATGGCTTCGTTAAAAAGCGAAAGACACCGCCGTTATTGACTGCCTCTTGCGCAACCCACATGTCGGTCGATCCTGTCAACATAATCCGCACCGTATTGGGAAAATGCAGCGAAATCCAGGCGATCAACTCTGTCCCTAGTCGGCCGCCCATGTGTTGATCGACGACCGCAACATCAAACGGATGTCGCTGAAACATTTGGATCGCCGTCTCCGTGGAATTGGCCGTAAAAAGCTCGTACGGTTGCTCACGCAGGTTGCGACGCAGTCCGCTCAGGAGGTGGCTGTCGTCGTCGACTAGAATTACTGAAGCCATAGCCGTCAAACCCCTTCAAATAGCAAGTGTGAAACTTCTACCGAAGACTCGTCCATATCCGAATCGTCTGCTTCAGTAGTTTGGATTTCGATTGGCTCACGAACTCCGGTCGCTGATTGAGCCAGGATAGTGAGTTTCTGAATCATCGCCTGATGGACTTCCATGCCAGCGGCAAGGAGTAAACGCCCAGAGTTATCTTGGATACCTGAATGCAAAATCATGCCGTCTTTCAGGCCGTCGATACCGACCGCTTTACGGCCACGAGTCTCGGTAATGACATTCCCAAGGGCTTGGACCACATAGGGATCGTAGGTTTGTTTATCCTTTAGACGTTCGAGGACTTCCCTCGACGACTGGTGCCGGACAAAACGCTGATAATCAGCAATCGCGTGCAATACACGTGACGCTTGTGGTGTCGGATCAGAGGGCACGTCGTACTGCCTACGCACAATCTCCGCCACGTTTTCGAGACGTGGCACGACGGAGATCAGATCAAAGGCAAGCTGTGATGTACCATCGATTAGCGACTGATGTTCGTCACCGATTGAACCATCACTAAGATACGCATGGATTGTTTCACGCGGCAAAGCGACAAATCCCACGTGCATCAACATTGCGGCGATTTCGACCTCCCAAGCTGGCCCGATACCAAGTCTCGGTGCGATCAATTTCGCCCATTGCCGTGCTTGATAGGTAAAGCCGAACAGCTCAGGCATTGTCAACGAAAGTACCTGAGTCAACATTCGCACGCTACCGGCAAGCGTTTTGTTGAGCAACTCGGCTTCGGCAGTGATCAAGCGATAATGCTCAAGCCCAGAATCGAGGGTCTTGGCAAGCTGATCCGGAGGACAGGGTTTATTTAGAAAGCGAAAGATCTGCCCCTCGTTCACCGCCACGGCAGCCGTATTTTGGTCGGCGTTGCCGGTCAGCATTACTCGGACGGTGCTGGGGTAGTCGTCTTTCACTCGACGAAGGAGTTCCGCACCGCTCATCTCCGGCATTTGCATGTCCGAGACCACGATCGCGAAGGGGCCTTTTTCTTTGATAACCTTCAAGGCTTCTTTTCCGCCGACCGCAAGTTCGACTTGGTAGTCTTTGCGGAGATGGCGTTTAAACCCCTGAAGGATATTTGGTTCGTCATCGACGAGAAGGATCGTTTCAGTCACTCTCAGGCTTCTCCGGTCGTCAGTGTGGCGAATCGATCCAGACGAGGCGTTAGCCCCAGTGAATCGAGGTAATCGTGGTCGCAATCACTGCCGTTGCTACCTGGGTGATGATTGAGTTGGTCAGCCAGATAGACCGCCGTCAGTGGCGAGAAGCGATCGTTGTTCGCGTCGGAAGGTCGGTGATGAAAGGCCACCGCTTCAACTATCGGATGGGGCAAGCCCCAAAGGCCCAGCAGATGAGCCCCGACTTCGGCATGCGAAGCATTGAACACCTTGCGTTCGATGACATGTAACGGAATGCTTGTTTGTTCGGACGAATCGATCACCTCGCTGTAATCGCCAGGAAGGTTGTGCGCGAGGATTAATTTACCGATGTCATGGACCATACCGGCGATAAATGAATCTTCGACCGTATGCGGATCGGATGATTCCATTTCAGCAATTTTTCTGGCGAGCATCGCGACCGAGAGAGAATGGTCGATTAATTTTTGCAACTTGAATCCTCGTACACTGACGTTCTCGTATTGAGAGAATGCCTTTGCGGTCAACACCAGAGGGCGAATCACATTGAGCCCCAACAACGACACGGCATGCTCGGGACAGGAGACACGCTGGGGCAGTCCGAAGAACGATGAATTGACCAGCTGAAGTACCTTAGCTGTCATGGCGACATCGGATCCGATTTGCTTTCCGATCCGTTCGATCGATGCATCTTCGGACTCCAGGTCTTTGACAAGATCGGAGTAAACCTTGGGCAGACTAGGCAGCGAACTGAGTTGAGAGATCAGTCCCTTAAGCTTCGGATCTTGTAGTTGGCCGTGCAGCCCACACGCCCGCTCGATGGTGTTGACCAACAGCTTTGGATCGCATGGTTTGGACATGAATTGATGCGCCGGTCCGACGGCACGAAAGATTTTTTCGTGTTCGCTTTGTCCGCTAAGCACCAGACGCACGGTTTTTGGGTACAGCTCTGAAACGCGATTTAGAAGCTCCGCACCGTCGATCCCTGGCATCCGCATATCGGTTACGATCACGTCGCACTCATGTTCGGCAAGCCACTGAAGCGCCGCCTCGCCTCCGTTGGCAAAGTGCATGTTCCAAACGGATCGCTGTTGGCGGAGCATCCTCCGCAAACCGGACAGGACATTGGGTTCGTCGTCGACGAAGAGTACCTGCATCTTACTCACGGTGATTTACCTCTCGCTGGTCTATTCTTTGATGTGCATCTGGGGCATTGGGCGGTGGGGCCTTCACTCGGCAGACACCAGCGGTGCGCGATGGGATGTATTCGCCGCGGTAGAGGCCGGAGGGGCACCGTCGGGGCCGTTTTGATCAAGCGGAAGTCGAATCGTAAACGCCGTTCCTTTTCCGATTTGACTATCCACATCGATCGTCCCACCGTGCCGATCGACGATGACCGAATGTGCGATCGCAAGCCCTTGACCGGTGCCTTTTCCGACCGGTTTGGTCGTAAAAAATGGGGCGAAGATCCGCTCCAAATTTTCGCGAGCGATTCCACTTCCAGAATCGCGAATGACGATCTCTGCCCATGGAGGTCGATGGTGCGTCGCAATCGTAATCGTGCCTTTTTGCCCGGTCGTTTCGCCAACTTTATCCGCGACCGCGTGGGCGGCATTGATAATCAAATTGAGCAACACCTGGTTCAGTTCACCGGGCAAGCAAGGCACGGGTGGTAAGTTCGCATCGAATTTGGTTTCAATCTCAGCAACATATTTCCACTCGTTTCGTGCCACCATCATGGTGTTTTCGATCGACTGAGTGAGGTCAACTTGGGTCATTTCGCTGACACCTGGATGGGCAAAGTCCTTCATCGCACGAACGATGCTTGCCACGCGATCGACGCCTTCAAGTGTTTGCGTGATCGCCGTCGGGATTTCATCAAGTAAGTAATCGACATCCGCTTCGTCCATCGTTTCACGGAGTGCATCGATCGCAGACTGCGGAGACTGACCGACATCCATTCCGATCAACGTTTGGCAGACTTGCAGGACACTGACCAAATCTTCGAACGCGGATTCGACAAAACGTGTGTTGTCGCCGACGTACTGAATTGGCGTGTTGATTTCGTGCGCGATCCCGGATGCCAACTCGCCGATCGCCTCCAACTTCTGAGCCTGGGAGAGCCTCTGCTGCGTCAGCTCTAACTGTTCGGCTCGAGCCATCTTTGCGAACAACTCACTGTCGGTGCAATTGATCGAAAGGTAGTCGTCAAGTCCGGCAGCATACGCCGTACCGGCGGAATCGACATTGTTGGCAAAGATCCCAACCAAGGTGCCACACTTGGTTTTCGAATCGGCGATCCAATCTTCGGGATTCCGAGAGTTCACCGGCCAGGCGAGGAATCCCATCGTGAAGCGTGCCGTGATCGACAGACTGGGAAGGTTGGCCATCGCGATCACCTTGGCGTTCGCTTTTTCGAGCCTTTCCCTCCATTTTCTACGCCGGAAATCATTGGGATCAACTAGCAGTACTTTCATGCTCCCGCCTTAAATGGTATTCACAAATCCTTGTAGGTAGAGTGACAAGCACTGTCGTTCCGCCTTCACTACGAGAGTGTGCCGAAACGGTGCCGCAGTGCTTGTTGACGATCACGTCGTAAACAAACGCCAAGCCTTGGCCGGTTCCCTGTCCGACATCTTTGGTCGTAAAAAACGGCTCAAAGATTCGGTCACGAATGTCGGTTGGGATACCACAACCGTTGTCATGGAAGCGGATCTCGATGTCGTCTTCGGTTTGCCTCGTCTCGACGACGACGACACCCGATTTCGACGTCCGGTGAATCTCCATCGCATCGGCCGCGTTCGTCAAAATATTCAAAATTGATTGATTGAATTGACCACCAATTCCAATGACATGTGGAAGTGTTACGTCAAAATCTGTTCGAACCTCTGCGAGGTCTCGAAATCGATTCGCGGTGATCGCAAGCGCGGTTTCGATCGATTCGTTCACGTCGATCGAAGCTTTCGTTGTCGTCGAAGGCGAACTGAACTCTTTCAAAGCGCGTACGATTTTGGTAACTCGGTCAATTCCCTCAAGTGATTGCGAGATCGCTAACGGAAACTCTGTCCGCAAGAATCCCAAGTCTGCTAATTCGATTTGCTTATTAATTTCTTCGATGATCGTTCGACTTGATTGATCGTTTTCAACCGCCCGACTTAGATCGCCATAGAGATCCAAGAGCGATCCAATGTCGTCGAATGCTCCCTCCAAGAAATTGATGTTATTGCCGATAAACTGAATGGGGGTGTTAATCTCATGCGCCACACCGGCGGCAAGCTGACCGATCGATTCCATGTTTCTGACTTGGTTCAGGCGAGCTTCGAGCTGCTTTTTCTTTGTCATATCACGAACGACGGCAATGAATGTCGGTGCCGACGCGATCGTCGCGCGACTCAGTGAGATCTCACAGAGGAATGTGGCTCCGCGTCGAATTCCTTGAATTTCGATCGGCTCAACTTGATAAATGATTTCGGAATCGGGGTCGATCAAGCCCCCGTCCATATTTTCGCCGAACAGCTTCAGAGCTTGATCGGCGGTCAACTTGAAGAGCTCTCGGATGTCGACACCAATCGCATCGTCGACGCCGAAAATGACCCGAGCGGATCGATTAAATGTCCGGATCAGTCCCGATTCGTCATACGTCATGATGCCTTCGGCCGCGGTTTCCAAGATCGCTCGTGTGTGATCGGCAAACGCTTGTAGCTTTTCGTTGGCGTCATAAAGCTCTTGTGATTTTCGTTCGAGGAGTGTTTCGGCGGCCCTGCGAGCCGCCAACTCTCGCTCAAGTTTCCGTTTAAGCAGGTCTAGTTCAGACACGTCTGAGTAGCTCTGGATTCGGGGACGGATGAAGGTGTCAACGTAAACCGAGCTTCCGTGCCATTTTTCTCTCCCAAGTCTGTTCGCCTTATCTTGAGTTCATCGCCGAAGTGTTCGACGGTCGCTTGAATCAATCCTTCGGCGAGATCCGCGAAAGGATGACTCGATTGGTACGTCATCTCGAATCTTTCGTCAGTCTGTTCACACCGGAACGTTGGTAGTTCAGCATCTGGGTAAAGCTTTTGAACTTCGACGTGAATGAAGCTTTCTACCAGAGGCAAAAATTCGAATGTGGAATCAATACCAGTGAAGAACTGGGGGTATAGTTCGGCGAATCGGCCGAACAGGTGTTTGCCGAATGCTTGCACCAATTGTGGGACGGGAACTTGTGTCGCATCGGAGAGTGCGACGACCAATCGAATCAACTCCATGTGGTCGTAGGTCCCTACCGACGTGTAGGCTCCTTGATTAGGTGTGTTAGCGTTTAGAATCATGCGGTCGGCAATCTCGAGCCCCAGATTCGTTTCAACCATTTCGATGAGCTCGGTGAATACGATGCCTTTCATTGGCAATCTCCATCAACGGGGGTTCGGTGCTACGACAGATGGCAACGACGAGACGACAGCGAAACAAAGGCTACGAAAGCAACATTTCGTGGGACCGTCGCCAACGTCCACGCCGAAAGCTTTCGAGGATATGGCTGATCCTCTTGTCATCACCACGAAGGCCGGCAAAGCCAAAATCAGAGCGACCGGTCTTGAAGAAATCGACGAACCCCGGGAGTGATGAGATAAGCGTCTTGTCACGTACAAACCCCATGCTCCAATCGGCAAAGCTGCGATGCTCGATCGGTCGCTCGGCAATGATTGTCGCATCGCTATGCCGGGGGTCGTGTTCAATTCTTTCGAACAGAATCTGAACGGTGGCACGTTCACCTTCGAGGACCTGGAAAAACGTCTGGTCGGCGAAAAGCAAAATCCCAGAAACGTCTAACGCGTGATTGGAACTTCTCGCCCGATGGAGCAGTGCGTCAAGATCTTTGTCAGAGAAGGGCACGTTTGCGGAACTGACATAGACCAACTGGTACAGCTCGAACTCCTGACCGACCGTCATGATGGTTTCGTCTCCTTTGAGTAACTTACAAAGGGCAACAAGTTCGCCCAAACGTAAACGTGGGGCGAATCCATCGATCGCGTTGTCAGAATCGCGAAGAAAGGTCGACCGTTGAGTGATCGACGACGCCGACTAAGTCGTTCGTATTACCGGCATCGGTTGGAAGAAACGCATCGAATGCGAACTTTGATTCAGTGGGTTTTCCCCGTCACCACGTTTCGGCGACGTTGTCCACTTGACGTTGAAAGAATTGTTCAGGCCAGTCGATTGTGGCGATCACCGACCCGACGAGTTGCTCTACCGTAGCACGCGTTTAAGAAAAAGACTCGCGAATGGGCGACAACCATTGACGCGGTTGCCGCTGGCCCCCGTTAGAGACAGTTTGTGGTGCGAACCTCGCTCGAACAGCGGTTGTCGTTACGCCGCTTTACTGCGTTGCTTTTGGCTTCCGGTCAGCCATTTGCGAATCGCTTGGTGATCTTGTTGCCAATCGTCGGAGATTCGGCGTTCGACGTACGTCTGCAGCATCAAGTCTGTCGTGTCGGTCAGCAGCCGAATCGCATCGATACGGTCTTCGTCATCAAATTCCTCGTCGTCTTCGAGATGAATTTTCGCGCCGCTGATTCCAAATGATTCCGCTTGAAGCGTCAGGTCGAACTGCCGGCCATCGCGAATCACCGTCATCCCGGCTTTCCGAGGCAGTTTCCCTGATTGAATGGCCTTCGTCGCTTCGGGGAGCTTGATCGGACTTTCGGCAGAGATCGTTTCTTTCCCGGATTCACCGTAAGGACATTCCAACGTGAGGGTTCGGGCCAGCATCACAGTGACTTCGGAATCATCCACCAAGGTGAAAGTGTCGGTGTCTGTTTCCAGTTTCCACCACAACCAAACGAGAAACTCATTCCCAAGAAAATCCGGCTGCTGAGAGTGCTCGTTCGCCCAGTTGTGGTCGCCCGCGATCAAATCACTCACGAAGCTGACCGGTTGCAGTTCATCGACTTCTCCAAAAACCTTGTTGGCCGTCGCCCACTGGGTCGCGATCCCACCGGCGCCTAGGTGACGAAGCTCGAGTCCAAAAAGCCGTTCCAACATCTCCGTGCAAAGACGTGCGGTGTTTCCAACCGATCCTCCGAAATACAGGAGTTGTTGGTCGAGGTCCCAGAGCAGTGAGAGCGACTTCATTTTCCGAAACTTACCCGTCGCTGCCTCCTGTTCGCACCTTGCTTCGACAGCTTCTTTGGCTTCCTTGCGTTGAGCTTTCGTGATCTTTCGGCCTTCGTTGTCCTTGGCGATACCGGCAAGTTCCATCTGCAACCATGCGGCACGGTAAGACCCGGGCACTTGGTTGGTGTCGATTCGAACCCCGCAGTGAACGGCATTATTGATCACGTTTTTTCCGAGATCAAAATCCGTATCGAACAAGTGGTCGCCGCCCAGGAAACCGACCGAAACGTTCTCTTCGTTGGCAGTTTCGAAACGCCCGGCGGCGTTATTCGAAAGTATCTCGATCTGTTCCTCACCGAAGTCGGTCTCTTCGAAACCGGTAACGCTAAACCGTTGAAAACCGAGGCTTCCGTGCAAAAAAGGCATCGACGTTCCTTGCTGGACGAGAGAGGGCAGGAAGAAGTGGTGTAGATCCTATCGACGATGCCCGGCGGAAATTTGATTGACGAAGACTTCCCTGTCACGTAGCCCCTAGGCCGGATGATCGTTAAGGTCTCTACCGTGAAGATGGAGCCAGCCCCCCTCTTGCCGCCTTCGGTTATCCCAACCTGGACGACGAAGTCGTGCGAAATGCGATTGCTGCTAGAATTATGGCGATCGAAACCCCACATCCCTGCCTTCCCCCACACCCAAGCTTGATGAAGCGCCGATCGGTCGCCCTGCTAATTGAGACATCCAACGGGTATTGCCGCGGGCTGCTCGACGGCATCTGTGGGTTCGCACGCACCCGAGGCAATTGGTCGATTCAGTTGAACGAACAAGAACGGGGTGCACGACCACCTGCTTGGCTGAAGGATTGGCAAGGCGACGGGATTATCGCTCGCATCGAAACCGATCAGATCGGATTGCAATTACAGCAACTACAACTTCCGATCGTCGATTTAAGTGCCGCCCGTCACCTGCCCGGAATTCCCTGGGCAGATACCGAGGACAGCGCCATTAGTCAGCTCGCGGTCAACCATTTCCTCGATCGCGGATTCGCCAACTTGGCGTTTTGTGGAGACCCGGGCTTTGCGTGGTCAAACGCACGCCGTGATCACTTCCGTCAACTCGTGCGGCAGGCCCAGTGCCAGTACTTTGAATACCAAGTCACACATCGCTACGATTCCAGTTACCAATGGGATAAGGTTCGTGACTCGCTTGCCGCTTGGCTGGTTGAGTTACCCAAACCGATCGCGATCATGGCCTGCAACGACTACCAAGGACAGCTTTTGCTGGACGTCTGCCGCACCTGTTCGATCGGTGTCCCCGAAGAGGTTGCTGTCCTTGGCGTCGACAATGATTCACTGATTTGTAACCTTTGCGATCCGCAGTTGACCAGCGTTGTACCGGACACCTACGGCACTGGATTCGAAGCCGCAGAGCTGTTGGAGCACATGATGAATGGCGCCGCCGTCAATCGCGACGCCAGACTGGTTACTCAGCCGAAAGGGATTCAGATTCGGCAATCGACTGACACGATCGCGATCGAAGACCAAGATGTTGCCAAAGCGCTGATCTATATCCGTCGGCATGCGTTCGAAAACATTCGAGTGGCCGACATCCTGCATCAGTGCTCGATTTCCAGACGCGCCCTTGAACACCGATTCGCAAAAGTCATCGGACATACTCCACACGAAGAATTGCATCGCATTCGACTTCAACGGATCAAGCAGCTTTTGGTGGAAACAGACGATCGCATCTCTGATATCGCCAAGCGAACTGGATTTGAGCATCCCGAGTACCTAACTGTCGCGTTTAAGCGAAGTATGGGAATGACGCCGACACAGTATCGAAATCAAATTCGCAGCGACCGATCGAAATGAACGGGCGGGGGAATCCTTTCCTCTTGCTTGAAATCGTAGACGACACGTCTTAAAATTCGAGGTGCCATCGCGAGGAGCATTGGCGGTCGGGGTGAGTCGTCTTATTGAAGTTGCCGGGAGCGAACGTATGGTCAGATTTACTGAGGCATGGTCATCGCGTCTGGTGTGCTGCGTGGTGAGTGTCGCAATCAACTTGGCAGCCGGTTGCGTTAGTGCCGACGACTCGCCAAACGCTCGATTGGAATACTTAAACCATTTGCTCGAACGAGTACGAGTCGAAATTGAACATGACGGAACCACGCTTCAGGTAAAGACGCCAACCCAGCCTATTCTGAGGTTTGGCGATGCGACGCGTCAGACAAGCGATGGCGTGCTTTGGGCTTTCGGGGAAGGCAGACCCAAAGCGATGATCGCGATGGAGATGGTGGTCGATTCTACGGGGCAGCCGATTGTCAGTTATGAGTTCTTGTGCTTGACCGACAGTCGCTTGAAGGTCCGAGCTGGCGAAGGTTGGGTCTGGATGCCTCGACAGTCCGAAATGCAATTTCAGATGTTTCCCAAGTCACCGTCCGTGCCCAAAACAGAGTCCCTAAAACGCCGTCAGATGAAACTGCTGGCAACACAGTTTTCGGTCTCCGAAAAGTTCGAACAAGAAGATTTTCATCTTCGCTTGATGCCCAATCCAATTGTGCACTACTCCATCAAAGGTAGTCAAACTGAGAGCGGGGCGGTCTTTGTATTCGCCAACGGGACCAACCCGGAAGTCCTGCTGTTTCTTGAAACAAACCGCGGTAAATGGCAGTTCGGTTTAGCTCGAATGTGTGGTGCGGCCCCAGTCGCGTTGCTCAACAACGAGTCCGTTTGGAGCAAACCTTCGATGGGGGAAATCGGTAAAGGATGGACCCTGCCCTACACCGGCGATGCTCATAAAATCGATTTTGGTATGATCGATCGATTATCCAACAAGCCATAGCAAGTTGCTTTCGACACGTCTTTCGCCGTAGCAGCGACCTCCATAGCACGCGGCGATTTCTGCTACCCTCGCGTTTCAGTCACTCATGACTGGTCAATCAGCGGCCGGGTGTGATCCCTCGTTTTAGCAACGATTGCCCACCCCTAATGCAGCCGGGGCACCGCTGTCGCGTCGCTACTCATCCGGACGTCCACGAAATTCTTGTGCAAGGTTCTGGAATTTACGAAGCACTCGCTTCCACAAAGTAGCGTTAACGAACGCGGTCTCCACGAAGCGGACGAGGGTCTACAAAATGGACGAACAATCGTGGTAACTTGAGTTCGCTTCGTAGAGGCTTCTTGTTTTAATGGCTGACCGAATGTCATCCATCGCCCCCGTCTTCCATCCGAGCCATTGCATGACAGCCGATCATTTGCCATCAGGGGGACAGTCTGGATCCGATGTTTACGTCGGGGTATTTGATCTGTTCAAGATCGGAATCGGTCCGTCGAGTTCGCATTCGGTCGGGCCCATGCGCGCCGCCGAGATGTTTATCAATGAACTCGATCAATCCGACGACGTCGAAACCGTCGGGCGAGTCCAAGCTGATCTGTATGGATCGCTCGCATTGACAGGAGTCGGGCACGCTACCGACATCGCCATCATGATGGGGCTGCTAGGTGAACGACCTGACACGATCGATCCTGATACCGTGCCGGAAAAATTAGAGCGCATCCGGCAAACGACACAATTGATGTTCGCGGGCAGGCGAGCGATTCGGTTTTGCGAAAAAGAAGATTTACTCTTTAACCGACGTGTGACATTGGAGGGGCATCCAAACGCGATGAGCTTGTCGGCATTTCGTGACGGCGATTCTGAGACACCTTTTTACAGCAGTACTTACTACTCGATCGGCGGAGGTTTCGTAATCCGCGATGGCGAAACGCCGCGGGCGGGTCATGGCGACTACCACCAGGTTCCTTATCCCTACCACTCGGGGAAAGATTTATTGGACCTTACCGATCGACATGGATTTTCGTTGAGCGACTTAGCTCGCGCGAATGAGCGGACCTTTCGCAGTGACACCGAAATATCGAACGGATTGCAGAAGATTTGGCAAACGATGCAGGCGTGTATCGAGCGTGGTTGTCAGACCGACGGAATCCTGCCAGGCGGATTGAACATTCGCCGACGGGCGCCGGCGTTGTATCGATCTCTGCGGAGTCGAACGGAGGCGACTGACCGCGACCCGATGGGAATCCTGGATTGGGTCGACTTGTATGCGATCGCAGTCAACGAAGAAAATGCCGCCAGCGGACGCGTCGTCACTGCGCCGACCAATGGTGCCGCCGGAATCATTCCCGCCGTCTTGCGGTACTTGGACCGATTTGGTCGGAACGTCAATGAAGATACCATCGAGCGATTCCTCTTGACCGCCGCGTTGATCGGATCACTTTATAAGCGAAACGCTTCGATTTCCGGGGCGGAGGTTGGTTGCCAGGGCGAAGTTGGCGTGGCTTGTTCGATGGCCGCTGGGGCGCTGACCGAAGCACTCGGGGGAACGCCTCGGCAAGTCGAGGAGGCGGCCGAGATTGGTATGGAACACAATCTTGGTCTGACCTGCGATCCCATCAAAGGGCTCGTGCAAGTTCCCTGTATCGAACGGAACGCAATGGGAGCGGTCAAGGCAATCAATGCCAGCCGGCTTGCGCTTCGCAGTGACGGCAAGCACTTCGTTTCGCTAGACCGAGTGATCCGAGTCATGAAACGGACAGGGGCGGACATGTCGTCTCGGTATAAGGAAACATCGGCTGGAGGCTTGGCGGTTAACATCAGTGAGTGCTGAAATTCACTCAGGTTTCGCAATCACGCAAGTTTGCCGGAGTCGGTCAAGTCGAACTTGCCATGGCACCGCTACCGGGATACTCTTGAAGTATGTCGCAACTGCTATTGATCCTTACGATGGTGTTCAATCTCCTTGCGTGTCCACTGCGTTGTTCCTTCTGTGAAGCGGGAGCAAGTCAGGCGGAGACGGAAGTCGATGGACTTGCGCGCCTTCGGTGCAGTTG
Organism: Roseiconus lacunae; assembly: GCF_008312935.1. Taxonomy (NCBI): domain Bacteria; kingdom Pseudomonadati; phylum Planctomycetota; class Planctomycetia; order Pirellulales; family Pirellulaceae; genus Roseiconus; species Roseiconus lacunae. The sequence goes on from NZ_VSZO01000001.1 coordinate 343,030, forward strand.
CTGTCCTAAGGTGAATTTGGACGCGGCCCTCTCCGAACAAAAGGACGCCGAATTACGGACCACCACGGTTCCAGGTCCGAATGATCGGGGGAATCCTGCGGGCGAAGAATGCACGTGTCCAGACTGTTTGTGTGGCGGGGCGATCCTCTTGGAATGCCCGGAGCTTTCCGAAAGCCCATCACTGCTGGTCGAATGGCTACCAGTCCTCTCCGATGACAGCCTGCTATCGATCGGCGAAACCTGGGAATCTCATCAGCACATCCCCCTTGCCAATTCTGTGGGGCGAACTGCGCTCATTGAATATCAACGTTGGTTGATTTGAGCCTCTCTTTCAGATTCTGAATTAGTTCCCGTGCTTTGCTTGGCTCTGGAAGAGCAGGCTCGGAAAACAACAGAATTCTCTCTGCTCTGGTATTCCGTCCACACCACATTGGTTTGCGTTGTGATCGGTATCAGATCCTTGCGCGTCGCAATTCGCTACGTGTTGTCGAAAGCAAGCTCGCAAGTGTCTGTCGCCGGTTGGTGGTGCGACCCTCGTTAGGTATCACGAATTCGAACGATGTTATTGCCCTGGGAATATGGCGTCCGCAATTTGGCTCGTCGGCCGATCCGGACCACCCTCACGTTGGTCGCCATGGCGACGGTCGTGATGTTGGTCTTCGTCGTCGTTGGGTTTATTCGTGGGCTCGAACAGTCGCTCGCAGTCAGTGGTGAGGAGGATGTTGTGCTCGTGTATTCGGTCAACTCCGAAGAGAACATCGAAAACTCGTCGATCACCGCACAAACACCTTCCTTGTTAAACGCCAGTATCGGCAGCGTATGGAGGCGATACGGCATTGCGCATGTTTCTCCGGAACTCTACATGGGCACTCGAGTGACCACCGCGACGGTCGACGAAACAAGCGAGACCTCGCGGTCGTCGTCCAATGCGTTGGGATTAATACGAGGCGTCACACCAAACGCACCGCTGATTCGTCGTTCCGTACGTCTTATCGAAGGCGACTGGCCAACCGCAGGAAGCGTCATCGTAGGTAATTTGGTCGCCGCAAAACTTGGCGTCGAAGAAAACGAATTGAAGATCGGCAACACACTGCAGTTCGAAGGTCGAAATTGGAAGATTGCCGGTCGATTTGTCGCCGGAGGTTCTGCCTACGAATCAGAGATCTGGTGTGACCTGACCGACTTTCAAACCGCCACACAGCGGCAGGACCTTAGTTTAGTGGCGATGCGACTGGATCCAAACGCTTCGCCCGCCGAGGTCGCATTGTTTTGCAAAGAACGAACGGATCTGGAACTCCGTGCTATCGGTGAAAAACAATACTACGCAACCCTTCAACAGCACTATCGACCGGTTCGACAGCTGGCGTGGTTGGTCGTCATCCTGGTAACGGGGGCAGGCTTCTTCGCCGGATTAAACATGATGTACGGGGCCGTTTCAGGTCGTGTCCGTGAGCTAGCAACGCTTCAAGCGATCGGCTTCAAACGCCGCGCGATCCTGTTCAGCCTCATTCAAGAAGGGGTCTTGCTTGCCACGACGGCGTCGTTGATTTCAGGACTCGTCGCGTTGACTGCGTTTAACGGCGTAGCGGTGCGTTTCACCATGGGCGCATTCCCTTTGGCGATCGACGGTATCGCGGTCCTGATCGGATCCGCCGTCGGAATCTTACTCGGAGCTTTCGGTGCGCTGCCACCGGCACTGAAAGCTCTTCGTGAATCGGTGGCAATCGGATTAAAGGCAGTTTAAGGAAACCAGAAGATGACATTCAAAATGATGAAATCACTCGCATCCATGATCACATTGACGTTGGCCGTTTCGGTGGGGTGTGGTGGGACTGAAAGTGAAAGCGAAAACGTCGTGGAATCGGCGGTCGGATCGACGGTTGATTCCGCATTCGTTTCCGACACCGAGCCCGCCGGTGCCGTTCCCGTTGGCACCGCACGCGAGTCGGTGGAGAACGACGAACAAGTGACCCTGGTTGGAAAAATCGGTGGCTCGCAACAACCGTTCGTCGATGGACTGGCCGCCTTCACGATCGTAGATCCCAAAGTTCCGCATTGTTCTTCCGACGAAGGCTGCCCGACACCTTGGGATTACTGCTGCACGATGAATCAAGTCAAAGACAATATCGCGACCGTCAAGATGGTTGATGAATCCGGCGCACCGGTAGCCAGTGACGCTAAGTCGTTGTTAGGCGTGAAAGAGCTTTCCACTGTCGTCGTCACCGGTTCCGCCAAGCGCGACAGCGAGGGCAACTTGACTGTCGCGGCAACCAAAGTGTTTGTTCGTCCGGGCGAGTAAAAAATGAATCAACCACCACTCGATCTCAGTCAATTGGCCATCGATCGTCAAGTTGGTAAAAACGAACTCGACGACAGCATGGTCGCATCGGGTCGGCAGAACTCAAGATATCCACGTCGCACGTCAAAGTGGGTGTCGCGTGTGTTGCTACCCGGAGCGATCTTGACAGGGTTTGTTGTCATGCTGGCGATGACCGCCGGACGACAATTGCTGCCTAAGACGGCCGTGTCGGTGACCCCGGTGATCGTTAGACGAGGTGAAGCTCCTCGTTCAGCAACGCCGTTGTTTCAAGCTGCCGGTTGGATCGAACCACGCCCCACGTCCGTCAGCGTCCCTTCGTTGGCGTCCGGCGTGATCGAAGAATTGATGGTGATCGAAGGACAATTGGTTGAAAAAGAGGAGGTGATCGCACGACTGATCGATGTCGATGCCGAAATCGCCATCGATCAGGCTAAAGCAAGGTTGGCGCTCCGGGAAAGTGAATGTCAACGAGCCGAGGCAGAACTTCGGGCCGCTCGCGCACGCTTGGAAAAGCCGTTGCATTTGAAGACACCGTTGACCGAAGCGCAAAGCTTGCTCGCGAAGGCCCTGACCGAACGTGAAACATTGCCATTTGAGATTCAAACCGCTCAAGCCAATGTCGACTACACACGCAGTAGTCTTGAAGGCAAGCAAGATGCCGGGGCTGCGATCGCCACAGTTGTGATTCGACAAGCCCAACGGGATTTTGCCGCGGCAAAATCAAAATTGGAAGAGCGACGCACCCGCGGGATAAATCTTGATCGCGAAATCGAAGCCTTACGCGCACGCCTCGAAGTCCTTTCGGAGCAACTTGAATTGCTGATCGAAGAACGACGGCAAGTCGCGGAGGCAGAAGCGAACGTCGGATCCGCTCATGCGGTTCGTGATGAAGCCAAACTTGAGCTCAAGCTTGCCGAACTGACCCTTCAGCGAACCAAGATTCGTGCCCCCATCAGTGGGCGCATCTTGCAACTGGTTGCGTTGCCCGGCACACGCGTATCGGGACTGCAACAAAGTTCAGGACACCAGTCGAGCACGGTGGTTGAAATGTACGATCCTAGTCGTTTGCAAGTACGTGCCGACGTTCGATTAGAGGATCTACCACTGGTGACACCGGGAGCACCGGTCAAAATCGAAACCGCCTCGTCGAAAGAGTCGATCGAGGGCCGTGTCCTGCAACCGACC